>JANTHP010000009.1 GCA_024762395.1 Anaerolineae bacterium
AGTTGCGGAGTTGCGGAGTTGCGAGGGGGCGGAGTTGCGAGGGGGCGGAGTTGCGAGGGGGCGGAGTTGCGAGGTGACTGTATTGCTTTGTCACCTTGCCACCCCGCCACTCCGCTACTCCGCAACCCGCCACTTTTCGCTCGGATAGAACGGATGTGGTAAAATCAATGGGTTGAAAATGATGGAAAGTAATAAGAAAACAGTTCCTATTCCCGGCGTTTTAGCAACAATTGCCGCCGGATTTGATGTAACCGCTAAACACTTCTGGTTAACACTCATTCCCGTCTTACTAGACAGCTTTTTTTGGTTAGGCCCACGATTGAGTTTTCGCCTGCTGGTGGAGCGGTTGGCAGCTTTTTTGCAGCCGCAAGCTGCGTTGGCCGGCATGGACGTTGGTGTGCTGTTGGATATTGCGCCGCGCACGAATTTGTTTACCAGTTTGAGTGTGCCGCTGTTGGGTGTGCCTGCGTTTATGGCGGGTCTGACGCCGGAAAAGACGCCGCTGACGACAACGGCAACGGAGTTGGACAGCGCCTGGCTGTTGCTTCTGTTGTTTGTGGTTTTTAATGTTGTCGGATTGCTTTTGACGGCCGTTTACTACACCCAAACAGCTTATGTCGTTCAGCGGCAGGATGGGGATAGGTTGGATACGGCCGTCTTTTTGCGGCGATGCGGTCGTCTTTGGTTGCAATTGGTGGGGTTGGTTGCTACCTTTTTTGTGATGTCGGCCATGATTTACGTGCCGTTAGCTATTGTAAGCGCCATCATCTCCTTTTTGAGCCAGGGGTTGGCATCCGTCGTTATTTTGATTGGGCCGATTGTGTTGATCTGGATGGTGATATATTTGATTTTTACGCCGCATGGATTGGCGGTGAACGGCCGTCCTCTGGGCCGGGCGATGATTGAAAGTATGCACCTCGTTCGGTTTGCCATGCTGCCCACCTTAACCTTGCTGCTGCTGCTGTTTTTGATTGGGCAGGCATTGGATTGGGCGCTGGTATTGGCCGATGATGGTTCTTGGTTGACCTGGGTTAGCATTTGGGGGCACGCCTTCATCAGCACGTCTTTGTTGGCGGCAACTTTTATCTTTTACCGCGATCGTTACGCCGTATTATTTGGAGAAAAACAGTAAATGGCAAAGAAAACTGAAACAAAAACCGTTTACGATGCAAGCAGCATCCAGGTTCTGAAGGGGTTGGAAGCCGTTCGCCGCCGTCCGGGCATGTACGTTGGCGGTACCGATACCAAAGCGCTGCATCATTTGGTTTACGAAATTGTGGATAACTCTATTGATGAGGCGTTGGCCGGACGCTGCGACCGTATCGAAGTGACCATTCATCCCGATAACAGCGTCAGCGTACACGATAACGGCGTCGGCATCCCCGTTGCCAAGCACCCGACGGAAAAGATTTCGGCGTTGGAATTGGTGCATACGACCCTGCACGCCGGCGGTAAATTTGACGACGCTGCCTATAAAGTGTCGGGCGGGCTGCATGGCGTGGGCGCGGCGGCGGTGAACGCGCTGTCGGAATGGATGGAAGTGACGGTTTTGCGCGATAAAGGGGTTTATTTCCAACGATATGAGCGTGGAATTCCTCAAGCGCCCGTCAAAAAACTGCGCCCCATGAAACGAGGCGAGCAAACCGGCACAACAACCCGTTTTCGGTTTGATGAAACCATCTTCAAAGAAGAGGTGGATTATCGTTTTGAGACGCTGGTCAATCGCTTCCGCGAGATGGCGTTTGTGACCAGCGGCGTTTATTTGTCGGTGCGGGATGAGCGGCCTAAAACGCCCCGCGAGATGAATTTTTACTTTGAAGGCGGGGTCAAATCATTTGTCCGCTATCTAAACCGTAACCGGAAGGCGCTGCATCCGCCGGTGTATGTGCGTAAAGAGTTGGAGGAGATGGAAGTAGAGGTGGCCTTGCAATACACGGACGGCATTGCTGTGTCTGAGTTTGCTTTTGCCAATACGATTCATACGCCTGATGGTGGTACGCATTTGACTGGTGTGCGCACGGCCGTTACCCGCGTCATCAATTCCTTCGCCCGTAAAAATAATTTTCTCAAGGAAAAAGACAATAATTTTTCCAGTGATGACACCCGCGAAGGGTTAACTGTCGTCGTCAGCGTCAAACATCCCGATCCGCAGTTCGAGAGCCAGACCAAAGTGAAGTTGATGAACGCTGAAGTCAGCGGGGCTGTCTCTTCGGTCACGGCTGAAGCGTTGTCCGCTTATTTGGATGAAAGCCCGCGCGATGCCAAACGTATCATTGAGCGTTGTTTGACTTCATCGCGGGCCAGAGCGGCAGCTAAGAAAGCGCGCGAGTTGGTCATGCGTAAGAGTGCGCTGGAGAGTTTGACGCTGCCCGGCAAGCTGGCCGATTGTTCTGAGCGCGACCCGGCCAAGTGTGAGGTGTATATTGTTGAGGGTGATTCGGCCGGCGGCACAGCCAAACAGGGCCGCGACCGTCATTTCCAGGCGATTTTGCCTCTGCGCGGTAAGATTTTGAACACGGAACGCGCCCGGTTGAATAAAATCCTGAATAATAAGGAAGTCCGGGCCATGATTTCGGCGTTGGGGACGGGGATTGGCGAGTCGTTTGATTTGAGTAATTTACGATACGGCCGTGTCATTATCATGACCGACGCCGATGTGGACGGCAGCCATATCCGCACCTTGCTTTTGACTTTCTTTTTCCGCTACATGCCGCAGCTTATCGAGGACGGACATCTTTTTATTGCCCAGCCGCCGTTGTATGCGATTAAACAAGGTAAAGAAATTCATTACACTTACACTGAGGCGCAAAACGCGGAGCTGCTGAAAAAGCTGGAAGGTAAAAAAATCGGTTTGCAGCGGTACAAGGGCTTGGGTGAAATGAATGCGCAGCAGTTGTGGGAAACAACGATGGATCCGGCAGCGCGAACGCTGCTGCAAGTGACGATTGAGGATGCCGTGAATGCCGACCGCACGTTTGACATGTTGATGGGCAGTGAAGTGCCGCCACGCCGCCGCTTTATCACTACCCATGCCAGCGAGGTGCGTAACCTGGATATTTAGTAACCGTCTAAAATTTGCTTTCTGAGATTGGTCCAATCTTGAAGATTGACCAATCTGAAAAGCGGAGCTACGCGGGGAAAAAGAGAAAAAATATCGTTGTAAACGTGGAACGTAAGGATTGGTATTGCGTTTCACGTTTTTTTATGACAAAGGGTGACTACTAAGGTGCGACGCACTGTCGCACCTCTGGGGCTTAGGAACGGAAATTAAATAACCTACGGAATTGAGACTGGAGCTTAGAGACTTGAGACTGGACTAATCTCTAATCTCCAGTCTCCAATCTCCAATCTCTTGTACGTTATTAAATTCTCATTCCCTAGTGGCTGCGACAAAGGATTGTTGCGAGATGCGAGTTTTCAAGTTTGAACTGTTTTTTATAGTATCGGTTTTAAGTGTTGGTTTGTTGGCGAGGTGTGGGGGAGAAACGGCCGTATCCACGCCCGCGCCCGTTTCTGCCAACGCCCCCACAGCAGACCATTTTAACTACCTGCCTACCATCTCTGCACCGCCCCCTTCATCGCCGCAAATTGCCGGATGCGATGTTTTTCCCCACGATAACATTTGGAATGCGCCTGTAGACAGCCTGCCCGTTCATCCCAACTCCGCCGCCTACATCGCTGCCATCGGCGCCGACACCGCCCTCCACGCCGATTTTGGCTCTGGCGTCTGGCCGGCCGGTTCCGACAGTCCCATCGGTATCCCTTTTGTGGATGTGCCCGGCAGCCAACCCGGCGTCGCCGTTAGCTTTGATTATGACGATGAAAGCGACCCCGGCCCTTATCCCATCCCGCCGGACGCGCCCGTTGAAGGCGGCCCCAACGGTGGTGGCGACCGGCATGTCATTGTTCTGGATAGGGATAACTGTATTCTGTACGAGTTGTTTCATGCTTTTCCGCAGCAAGATGGGAGTTGGACGGCCGTTTCCGGGGCCATTTTCGATCTCAACTCCCACGCCCTGCGTCCCGATGGCTGGACATCGGCCGATGCAGCCGGACTGCCCATCTTGCCCGGTTTAATGCGCTATGACGAGGTCGCCAGCGGCGAAATTCGCCACGCCATTCGTTTTACCGCCTCAGAAACGCAAAAAGCGCACCTTTGGCCGGCCCGCCACGATGCTTCCGCCAATACTGACCCCGATTATCCGCCGATGGGTTTACGCCTCCGCCTTCGCGCCGACTTTGATATTTCCGCTTTTCCCTCTGATATGCAGGTTATTGTGCAAGCTTTTAAGACTTACGGCTTGATTTTGGCCGACAATGGCTCTTCCTGGTTCATTTCCGGCGTTCCCGATGAGCGTTGGAACAATGATCTTCTCAATCAAACCTTTGCTCAACTGTTAGGTTCTGATTTTGAAGCGGTGGATGTCTCATCGTTAATGGTTGATCCTGATTCTGGTCAGACGGCCAGCCCGTAGAATTATGAAAAACTTATTTGACAATGTTTTCCAAGATTTAACTGTGCTCGTTACCGGCCACACCGGCTTCAAAGGTTCCTGGCTTTCCATCTGGCTGACTGAACTGGGCGCCGATGTGATTGGCTACAGCCTGCCCGATGCGCCGACGACGCCCAGTAATTTTGATGTTTCCGGCGTGTCCGGGCGCATAACCGATGTTCGCGGTGACATCCGCGACCTGGCTGCGCTGCGTCAAACGATTGCCCGCTACCGGCCTGACCTTGTTTTTCATTTGGCGGCGCAGCCCATTGTGCTTCAGGGCCTCAAAGAGCCGAAGCTGACGTTTGATACGAATGCCGGCGGTACGGTGAATGTGCTGGAGGCGGTGCGAATGACGGATTCGGTGCGTGCAGTTGTTAGTGTGACTACTGACAAGGTGTATGAAAACCGGGAATGGCTGTGGGGCTACCGCGAAAATGACCGCTTGGGCGGTCACGATCCGTACAGCGCCAGTAAAGCGATGGCTGAATTGGCGATTGAGTCGTATCGGCATTCTTTTTTTGCGCGGGAGGGGGGGGAACGGCCGTTACCTTTGGCATCCGTTCGCGCCGGCAACGTCATTGGCGGGGGCGATTTCGCTGAGTTTCGCCTGGTTCCCGATTGTATGCGTGCTTTAATGGCCGAAGAACCCATCCAGATTCGCAACCCATTGAGCGTCCGCCCCTGGCAGCACGTGTTGGAGCCGTTAAGCGGTTACTTGCAGTTGGCTGCCAGGCTGCTGCAAGAAGGACAACCCTTTGCCGAAGCCTGGAATTTTGGCCCGCTAGAGCAAAAAGGGGTGACTGCTCAAGCAATCGCCGAAAAACTTATCGCTCTGTGGGGCGGCGCATGGGAGCGGGTAGATTCCGGTTTGCCTAAAGTAGAAACCGGGCAGCTTCGCTTGAGCTGGGACAAAGCCGCTGCTCGCCTGGATTGGCGTCCGGTTTATACCTGGGAAGAAGCTTTGACCGAAATAACAGCCTGGTTTAAGGCGTACCAAAACGGGCATAATATGTATGATGTATGCTTGGCTCACATTCAAGCCTATGTGCAGCGAGCGCAGGTCGTTGGGGTTGGCTGGATTAGCTAAGGATTGCTTACAAATAACTTTGATGAGAAATTGCTAAAAATCGTAACTACTCAGCCTCAGAGGTGACAGTCACTTAAAATGCAGCAAGTTGTGACCAACACCTCTGAGAAAAGTGACTGTCACCTGAGTAGTTACTAAAAATCTTGTATTCACATAAGCCTTAATCTACTTTGTTAGATTTAGTTGGTACTCTTGTGGCTGCAAAATTCGTAGGTTTTTTACAAGTCTCAAACTGATTTGAAACCTGTGAAGGGCATGGTACAGGCAGGAATCTAATTATTAGCGTGTCCTCTCCGTTTTTCTGCTAAGTGAGCAGGGGGCGCAAACGGGTTATTAGGAGAGAGTATGTTACGTCTCGTTTTACTTAGGACTCTGGAAAGTTATTTTCGTCATCGGTGGTTGTATTTATTGCCCATCATTTTGATGTGGGCAGTTGCCGTTGTTTTTATTTTCCGGGAGCCATTGTATCTTGCAAGAGGCATTTTATATGTGGAACAAGAAAGTTACTTGTCATCATTGATCTCGATCCGAGATCAGGCTTATTCTTTTGACACGCCCGCCAATCAAACGAGTCAGGAAATATCTGAATTGTTGCAAACAGATTCCTTTGTCCGCGCTGTGATTCAGCAAACGGGTTTAGAAGCATTTATGGATGATGGCGAAACAGTCGTAGATAGAACCATGGATGATGTGCGTGAGGCCGTTTGGACAGATGCGCCTGGACAGAACCAGGTGCGTGTTGCTGCGGCCTACAAAGATCCACAGATAGCTTATGATTTAGTAAATGCCGTTATTGATAACTATACTCAATGGAAAATAAATGCCAATCGGGTTGAAAGCGTCACAGCGCAAGCATTTTTTGATGATCTACTCGGTAAGTACCAGTCCGATTTGGAGACAGCCCGTGGTGAGTTGGAAAACTACCTTATCGCCCACCCAGAGCCAGTACGCGGCAGTCGCCCGGACGTGGAAGCGCTTGCCATTGAGCGCCTGCGCTCTGACCTTGAGTTTGCCAACTCACGTTATGTGGAAACTTTGAGATTGAAAGAGGATGCTGACTTGGCATTGACCCAGGTAGAGAGCAATGTACGACAGACTTATTATTTTATTGATGCCCCGCGTGTTCCCGAAGTTCCGGAAACCTCTTTAAGCGATATTGCTACTCAGTTGATTATTTTTACAGTTGTGGGGGTGGTTTTAAGCGCTGTAGGGATTATTGGCAGTATGCTGCTGGATAGGAGTTTACGTTTCCCCATTGATGTGCAGTACGGTGTAAATCTGCCTGTGATAGCATCCGTACCGGATGCTGGGGACTGATAAGGATTGTAACTATACGGCTACCAGAGGTGACAGTCACTTACTAAACATCATGGTTTTGGCTAATGCCTCTGGAAGAAGTGACTGTCACCTGTGTAGATACTAAGGATTTTTATGAACGAAACCGGAAAAACCATCGCTAAAAACGCTTCAGTTTTGATGGTCTCCCAACTGATAACCTGGGGGCTAACGCTGACATTGATGATATTCTTGCCCCGGATATTGGGCGCTAAAGCTGTCGGGCAGTTCCATTTAGCAAATTCTATCTGGGCTATTGCTGGTGTGTTTGCCATTTTCGGAATGGATTTACTCCTTACAAAAGAAATCGCGCGCGATCCGGAAAAGATGGCGGATATCTTTAGTATCGTCCTTCTATTTCGCTCTTTGATGTTTGTTATCGGTTTTGGCTTTGTTTGGCTTTTTACCAGATTTGTGAATTACGAGGCTGAGACCATTCAAGTTATTTTCATTATTGGCATTTCTTATTTTTTCGTGCTGTTTTCCGGCGCTCACAGGGCGGCCCTGCAGGGGCTGGAGCGTATGGAGTACATTTCGCTGGCGGATATCGTCGGTAAAGCGGTTATGACAATCGGGGGACTTATCCTCTTGTTTTTGGGGCAGGGGATTATTGTTATTAGCGCCTTTGTGATTGCAGCCAATATCGTCAATTATCTGGTGCAGTTTTATTTCTTGCATAAGTTGCAGCCTATCCGTTTTCGATTTAGCTGGCCGATGGCTAAGTGGGTGGTGAGGTCAAGCGTGCCTTACTTTATGGTTGGGGTTTTCGCGGTTATTTATTTGCAGCTTGATATTGTTATTATTTCTTTGCTGGTGAATGAAGAGGTGACGGGCTGGTATGCGGCGGCTGACAGGTTGTTTGGCACGCTCTTGTTTGTTCCGTCTATTTTCATCACATCGGTTTTCCCTGTTTTGTCCAGAATGCATGTAACTGAGGGCCAATCGGAGTCAATGGGGAAATTGATGCGGAAGAGTTTTGATTTTTTGACTTTGTTGAGTATTCCCATGGGGTTGGGGATTATTGCTATTTCTCAACCGTTGGTTGTTTTGCTTTTTGGTGAGAATTTGATTGAAAGCGGCCCGGTTTTGGCGGTGATGGGGATTGTGTTAATTTTGACTTATCAAAATATCTTGCTGGGGCGCTTTATTATTTCGGTGGACAGACAAAATACGTGGACTGTGGTGATGGCTGTGGCAACGATTGCGACGATTCCGTTGGATTTGCTGCTGGTTCCCTGGTGCCAAAATACGTTTGGCAATGGCGCTATTGGCGGTGGGCTGTCTTTTGCAATTACTGAGGGGGGAATGATGGTGGCCGGTTTGTTTTTGCTACCTCGCGGGCTGCTTAGTTGGCAGAATGGCTGGACGGCCGTGCGCACGCTATTAGCTGGTTTGGGTATGATGGCCGTTGTCTGGTTCTTGCGTGATGCGTTTATTGCTATTCCTATTGCAGTTGGCGCAATTGTCTATTTGTTGTTGATTGTTGTTTTGCGTGTTGTGCCTAAAGAGGATTGGGTGTTGATTCGTGATTTAGCGCAGCGTTTTTTAATTCGGCTGCGGGGTCGGAAATCGAAACCGGTTGGGTTGGAAGGATAAGTTAAATGAAATTACGACGTCGTTCAAAAAAACAGACGGATGAAACGAGTATGTCTTTATCGTTATCAATTCAAGATGACTCGCCTTTGATGGTGTTTCCAGCTAAAGTGATTGGTCCACTGCGACATATGCTTGGACGTGTTACCCGCAAGGGGGCGTTTCCGGCGCGGTTGGCGATGGTGTCTTCTTTGCGTCAGGAAGGTGTGACGTATTTGGCGCATGCGCTGGCGGCAACGATGGCGCATGATTTGGAAGCGACGATTTGTGTGGTTGAATTGAATTGGCAGTGGCCGTCGGCGGAATTGGCTTCTGTAATGAGGAATGGGGGATTAACGGCCGTTCTCACCGGCGAATCAGAATTAGAAGATGTCATCATCCCTACCAGCTTGCCTAACTTGTCATTACTGCCTGCGGGAGACATGGTGGAAGATGACCGGGCGAGTTTTGCCAGAAGCTCATCATTAAAGCAGGTAATTGAGAAGTTAAGCGAGCAATTTGACCATTTAGTACTGGATATTCCGGCTATTTTAGCATCTTATGACGCGATCCCCTTAGCTTCATTAGGTTCAGATGCCTGTTTGGTGGTGCATCAAGGCGTTACCTCAATTGATGATGCAAAACTGGCATTAGACGATATTGATCATCTTTCCTTACTTGGCGTTATCATGAACAAAGTTCATTTAGAAACGCCGTCAATGTTGCTAAAAATCATTCCTCAACAATAGGCAGCGATGGTTATTTGGCTCGGTTATTTGGCGATCAGTTTTATAGGCGGCGTGATCTTGTGGCGGAGTAAATCAATCTGGAAACTGATTGGTTTGGCTTTAATCGTTTTGGCTATTTCCGCTTTTTATTATATTGGGTGGAAATTTTAATGACTTTTGTTTCCGGCGATATGCGTTTGAAGAGCGTGCAAGCGCAAAAATCGCGCGCAAATATTGTGTGGGCTGTTTGGTTTACGGGCATATTGGGGATAACGGCCGTTATCGGTCTCCTCATGTTATTAATTGGCCCTCACTTCGCATTTGTTGCTTGGATTCTGTTCGTGGTAGGAGCCGTGGCCATCCTGTTCCGACCGCGTTATGGGGTGTACCTGATAATATTTTTCTCCCTGGTTGGCGACGCCAGAATGATGGATTGGTATCCATTCAACAAAAACTTCTCCAGCATCGAATCACTGCTTTATTTGAACGACTCAATAATCATTAGTCCACTAGAAGTATATTTAGTCATTACACTCATTTCCTGGCTGGGGCAATCCCTTATTCAGCGTAAACTAAAATTCCATAAAGGCCCATTATTTTGGCCCATCATCGCTTTTTTCGCGTTCATCATAATTGGTTTGGTTTATGGCATAGGAACAGGTGGCAACATAAACATAGCTTTGTGGGAAGCCCGCCCCATGTTCTACTTGCCGATAATGTTCATATTAGTAAGTAACTTATTTACCAAGCGTAGACAAATCAATTACTTAATGTGGACCGTTATGATTGCTTTATTCATTGAAGGCCTCATTGGCACCCATTATTATTTTGTGATTTTAGGGGGGGATTTGAGTTCTGTACAGGGCATTACAGAACATTCAGCCGCCATTCATATGAATTCCCTGTTCATCTTCATACTAGCGGCATGGCTATATGCCGGATCATGGAGCAAGCGGTTTTTACTTCCTATAATGGCCTTGCCAGTCCTGTTTTCTTACATTGCCAGTCAGCGTAGGGCGGCTTTCGTGGCATTAGCTGTTGCTCTGGCATTCATGACGATTTTTTTGTATAAGGAAAATCAAAAAGCTTTCTGGTTAATTACACCTACAGCTATGGTACTTGGCATAGCTTATCTAGGCATATTTTGGAACAACACCGGTGCGATAGGATTACCCGCTCAAGCCATTAAATCCGTCGTTGCGGAAGATCAAGCAAGCGCGCAAGATCGATCTTCAAATGTGTATCGTGAAATTGAAAATATAAATGCAAGTTATACCATTCATCAAAGCCCATTGATGGGGGTGGGTTTTGGCCAGCCATTCTATTTTTTCGTGCCTCTACCCGACATTAGCTTTTTTGTCTGGTGGGAATACATTACTCACAATTCAATTGCCTGGATATGGATGAAAATGGGGGTTGGCGGGTTCATGGTGATGATGATTCTTGTCGGTATGTCCATCATGGTGGGAGTCCGGGTCTTATGGCGCGTTCCCCGCGATGATATGAGCGCTATCACCCTAACCGTACTTTTGTACATTGTTATGCACTTTATTTATGCGTATGTAGATATGTCCTGGGAAGCGCAAAATATGGTGTACGTAGGCGTATCAATGGGCATAATAAATAGTTTGGAGCGTATTGTAGCTCAACCGACGCCCATTAAGCCCAAGCGGTGGCCCTGGCAGCCAGACACGTCGCCGCCGCCAGGATTGAAACCCTTATTTGTCGAGTAATGTTAGAGGAAGTACATGGAGAAGTTAATAAAAGTCATTCAAGAAGAATTTAGCAACTTTCAATGGCGATGGCAGTTAGCGCGTTTGCTGACGCTGCCATTTCCAATATATGCTGGCAATCGCTTCAGGGCTGCTGCTTTACGACTGGCAGGTATTTCGGTTGGGCGCGGCACGCTTATACAAGGGCTGCCTATCATTTTTGGGCCTGGTAAGTGGGGAGAGCGCTTTAGTATTGGGGAAACCTGTGTGTTTAGCACTCGGATTTATTTTGATTTAGCGGCGCCAATCACGATTGGAGATGCTGTGCATATTGGCCCCCGAACAATGTTGGTTACGGGCGGCCATAAAATTGGGCCGCCAACTCGTCGTTCAGGTCAAACAGCGCGTTTACCGATCAAAATCGGCAATGGCGCATGGTTGGGTGCACGCTGCATGATTATGCCCGGTGTAACAATCGGCGAGGGCGCCGTTATTGCTGCCGGCTCGCTTGTGCGTAAGGATGTGCCGCCTCATACATTAGTTGCCGGAGTTCCTGCTGTGATTAAACGACAGCTTGAAGGCCCGGTAGAAAAAACTGTTTCTCAAATGGAGGCTTCATAATATGTCAATGACCTTCGCGGAAATGTGGAATAATGGCTGGGCGGCTTTGCGCGCCTATTGGTATTTTCGCCGGGCTACCGAATTGGGATCAAAGGTGCGTGTTTGGGGCAACCCTGCAATCCGAAACAGGGGGCGCATGGTGATTCATGATCGGGTGCGGGTGTATTCGACGATGGCCAGAACTGAAATGGGCGTTGGGCCTGATGGATTACTGGAGATTGGCGAGGGGACATCTATTAATTGGGGGGTTTCAATAGCGGCCACTAAGTTAGTCAAAATTGGCGCCAATTGTATGATTGGGGCGCAGGTGATGATGATGGATACCGATTTTCATCGTATGGAGCCGGATCGTCGTATGGAACGGCCGGAATCGGAGCCGATCATTTTAGAAGATAATGTATGGCTGGCCGGGCGCGTTATTGTATTGCGCGGCGTGACGATCGGACATGACAGCGTTGTTGGGGCAGGGAGTGTGGTGGCGCGAGATATTCCACCTCGTTCGGTAGCGGTGGGCTTTCCTGCCCGTGTGGTTCAAAAGTTGTAGTTAATTGCAGATAATAACAGCGGTGATGAATTTAAAACTATTTGTCACCTGCTCGTATGGGACGGCAGTTGGATTATGGTACGAATGAATGGGGATGCAGCCACGTATAAAATTAGCGTGGTTTTGCCGACTTATAATCGGTTGGCGCGATTGAAGCAGGTATTGGCCGGGTTAGAGCGGCAAACTTATCCGCTGGCTGATTTTGAGGTTGTGGTGGTTTCTGATGGTTCTAGCGACGGTACGCACGAATTTTTAGAAGGGATGGATACGCCGATCAATTTGAATGTTGTGGTGCAATCTAATCAAGGCGTATCTATGGCCCGTAATTGCGGTGTTGATGAAGCAAAGGGCGAGATTATTTTATTTATAGATGATGATGTTGTGCCAAAAGAAGCGCTTGTAGCTGAACATATGCGTTTGCATGAGGCGTATGGGGGCGATTTGGTTGTGTTGGGAACGGTTTTGCCGCCCCCTGATTTCCCCTTGTCTCCATGGTCTCAGTGGGAACAGGTGAAGTTGCTGGAAATGTATGAGGCTTTGTCGAGTGGGGCTGTTGAGATATCGGCGCGGCATTATTTTTCGGGTAATTCTTCGATGCCGCGTAAGCTTTTTTTGGCGTGTGGCGGTTTTGATCCTGAGTTTCGCCGCGCTGAGGATTTGGAGTTTGGTTATCGGCTAGGCGGTTGTGACGGCGTTCGCTTTATGTTTAATGAGGAAGCGGCTGGCTATCATTATTCAGAGCGTAGTTTTGCGTCTTGGATTAACATTCCTTATGTGTACGGCCGTAATTTTGTCCTCTTTGCCACGCGAAAAGGGCAGGGGTGGCTGCTGCCGACTTTGCTACGGGAATCCAGAGACCGCCACCCCTTTGTGCGGGCTTTGGTCTGGATGTGTTTGGATCGGCCGTTGTTAAGCAAAATGAGCCTGGGCGCCTTAAAAACGATAGCCAGGCTGGCCCCACCATTGAGCAATATGGCTTACAGCGGTATTTTTAACTTACTTAATTATCAGGGAATGGCTGATGAGATGAACGGCCGTTCCGCCTTTTATCGAGCCGTAGCAGAAGCGATGCACTCAAATGGATAATATACTGATTACCTGAAGTGAAGGCGGAAGCGGCTTATGACGCAAATAAAACGCATTATTGGATTGGCTTGGACACTTTACATATTAACTGCTTGCACAGCAACAGATCAAGGGGCCTCAAACAGCGCGCCAATGCCTGTCCCTACCTCGCATCCATTCCTGAACGCCGAGTCTACACCCACAGATGAACAAACAGAAGGCTCTTTTGACGGCGCTTCGGCCGCCGCAGGCGGCGCCATATTAAACCCTTCAGTTGCTGAGGGGGAATCTGGTGTGGTGATTGCCTGGGTGACCAGCGCCCACGCCATTGGCAGTATTGCCTATGGCCAGACGGAACAATACGAAATAGGGGAAATGCACGATGATTTAGCCTTGACGCAGCATGCCTTTGTTTTGACCGGTTTAGAGCCGGAGACTACTTATTATTATCGTATTACATCAGTGGATTCTGCGACGAATGCAGCGAGTACGCTTGATGGTTCTTTTGAAACAGTTCGACAAAGCCCTGTGATTGATGTGTGGTATGGCCTTGAACAATCTTTTGGTCAGAATGGAACCCCGCAGCGATGGGTAAACATATTGGGGCGTGTTTTTGACACAGAAGGCGTGAGTTCATTGGCCTATTCGCTGAATGGGCAGCCAAGTCAGCCGCTTTCCATCGGGCCGGATATGCGCCGCCTGGCCGAAGCCGGCGATTTCAATGTGGATATTGCCCGCGACGATCTTTTGTCTGGCGAAAATGAGATGTTGTTAACGGCCGTTGATATTCTTGGCAATCAGGCAGTGGTGACGGTAACGATCAATTACGAGAATGATACTATCTGGCCGGGAATGTATGAGATTGATTGGCCGCTTGTATCAAATGTGCAGGATGTGGTTGAGGTTGTGGATGGCCTCTGGGATGTTGATGAAGAAGGCATACGAACGGCCGAACCCGGTTATAACCGTATGCTTGTTGTGGGCGATGTTGCCTGGACGGATTATGAGGCGGCTGTACCGGTTATAGTTCATGATGTGCTTTTTGATGAAGGGAGTGGCGGAAGCCCCGGTTTAGGGTTTTTTGCCAGGTGGACAGGTCACACGGATATCCCCGAAGCAGGCTGGCAGCCCAGAATTGGGTGGCAGCCGTTTGGCGCGATTGCCTGGTACCGCTGGGATACGCCGGAGATGGGTTTCCTTCGTTTAGAAGGCATGTTTAACGATGTGGCGGATATGCCTGTTGATTTGCCGGCTTTGGAACAACGGTATATTTTCAAACTGCGTGTTGAAACGCTGGATAATGGCGAAAGCCGGTACAGCTTTAAGGTTTGGCCGGATGAGGAGCCGGAACCTGATGATTGGGATTTGGTGAATGAGATGCGAGGTCTCCCCAATGGTTCGCTGGCATTGGTAGCGCATCAGGTTGATGCCAGTTTTGGCGATGTGACGATTACGCAGTTAGCGCCGCCAGCGCCATTTCCTTTTTTGCCTGATCTTACGAGCCTGGATAGTTTTAACATGCTTACGCTACCACTAACTGGGACGATTCCTATTACGACAACAGAACCCATCACGGAAAGTGGTTCGCTTCCGTGCAGTCTGTGTATCGCTTCTATTCCCGGTGCAATAAGGGACACCTTGTTGGTGAAACCTGCTGGTTTTGTGGCTGATGTTCCGAATGTGCGTTTGTTTGCGGTGAGGCGGCTGGGATGATGGGAAAGTGGCGAGCCATATTGGGAATGGGGATGGTTGTTATGGGGATATTGGCGGCTGGCTGTGTGGATGTTGCTTCTAATGAAGAGACTGATAGTGTGCCAACGCCTACGATCAATCCTGTTTTTGTGCTTGCTGACACGCCTACGGATGAACCATTGACGGTTGTTACGGCGACGCCGGAAGTTAGCGAGCTGCCTACGCGGGTAACGGCCGTTGCCCGCAGCCCCATTTTTGATGAAGACCTGGACCCCAATTGGGACATGCAAGCCAGTTCCGATGCTGTAATTTACTTTTTGCCGCATTCTCAGGCTGCACACAGCGGTAACAACGCCATAGCTGTCACAGTTTGGCCTGTAGACCAGAGCTTGTATTTTCGAGTCCGGCAAGATACAACTGTAGCCTTCCCCCGCGACCACGTGATAGGTGTTAGCCTGTGGTTGTTAGGTACGACAGAGTCAATCGAGCCGGGCAATATCATCTTAACCGTAACCGGCAGCGACATTCAACCCCATTGGGCTGCCAATGACACCTCCGCCGGCGGGACAGATGAGATATTAACCTTTTCCGGCACGCGGGCCTATTCATTGGGGTTAAGACATGCGGTTCCTGCCGGGGAGTGGGTGCGGGCAGCGGTGTTACTGGACGATTTGGTTTTCGACCCTAACCATGATGATACAGAAGTTGATGACCCTGGTTACGAGTATGTTACCGGGTTTTATGTGACGGCCGTCGAAAATGATTTACAAAATATCTTGATTGATGATGTTGGCTTAATCATGGCAAACGATTAGCCAACCACAAATAAAGGGTCTTTTGGATTTCGCGGGGTTTGCCGTGATCCGTAATGCGTGACGTGTCTCTGGTTACGCATCACGGATTACGCATTACGCCATGATTACCCCGCGAATTCCCAAAGAGCCAGGAAAGTTAAAAACGAGCGAACCCTAAATCGGTTGTATGCAGGAGAAATTTTATGCGCATTGGTTTTATAGGCTGCGGTTTCGTTGCCGATTATTACATGACGACACTGTCTAACCATCCGGAATTAGAATTAATTGGCGTCTACGATAGAGACCCCGAACGGCTGCGAATCTTTTCCGAATATCACAACTTAGCCACATACAATTCGTTAGACGAGATGCTGGCGGATGAAAAATTAGATATTGTGGTAAATCTGACCAATCCGCGCGAGCATTTCAATGTTTCCAAAGCGGCATTAGAGGCTGGAAAAAACGTTTATTCAGAAAAACCTTTGGCGATGAAATACGAACATGCCAAAGAGTTAGTGCGCTTGGCCAATGAACAAGGGCTGCGTTTGGCCGCGGCGCCGTGTAATTATCTCAGCGAATCGGCTCAAACTGTTTATCATGCCTTGCGTGAGAACCGTGTGGGGAAAGTCCGGTTGGTGTATGCTGAGATGGACGGGAATCTGGTTCCCAAGATGAATCATCATGAATGGAAATCGGTAACTGGCGCGCCCTGGCCGGCGAAGGATGAGTTTGAAGCCGGGTGTACGGTTGAACATGCGGGTTACTATTTAACCTGGCTGACGATGCTTTTTGGTCCGGCCAAGAAGGTTACATCTTTTTCCAGTGTGCTAATGCCGGATAAAGGGATTGAGCTGGATACTATCACGCCGGACTATTCAACCGGGTTTATTGAGTTCGAGTCGGGCATTGTGGCTCGTCTGACAAACAGCATCATTGCCGATCATAATCATACGTTTACGATTTTTGGGGATGACGGGCTTATTCTTGTGGATAATGGCTGGCATTATGATTCTCAGGTTTATTTGCAAAAACGGCGTATGCACACCCGTTTGGCGGAGATGAAATTGTTGTACAAGCTGTTGGGGCACGGCCGTCGCAAATATTCCATGAAACGTTACCCCAACCCCAATTACAAGCGGAATACTCGTTTCAACCATATTATGGATTACATGCGGGGCGTGGCCGAGATGGCGGCGGCGATTCGTGAGAACCGTCCCGGTTACATGACAGCAGAACATGCACTGCACATTACGGAAATCACACTCACATTGCAATACCCCGACATTATGGGGCTGCCCCGTCAAATTGAATCCACTTTTGAACCGATTTTGCCTTTGGACTGGGCGCGGTAGGGTATGATGAAACCGATTCGATGGGGTATTTTGGGCGCAGGGCGGATTGCGCGTTTGTTTGCGCAGGATTTGCGGCTGCTGCCGGATAATGAATTGGCGGCTGTTGGCTCCCGTTCGGCCGAGAAGGCGCAGCGGTTTGCGGCGGATTTACAGGCGCCGCGAGCGCCGCAAGCGCCGCAAGCTTATGGCAGTTATGAGGCGTTGGTTGCGGATGCTGATGTGGATGTTGTTTATATTGCCACGCCGCATGTTTTTCATAAGGAACAAAGTTTGCTTTGCCTGGAGGCGGGTAAACATATTTTGGTTGAGAAGCCGTTTACGATGACGGCCGTTGAAGCCCGTGAGATCGTTGCCTATGCCCGTGAACAGAATTTGTTTTGCATGGAAGCGATGTGGATGCGTTTTGTTCCGGCGATGCAAAAGGCTGTTGAACTGCTGAAAAATGGCGCAATTGGCGATGTACGCACGATGTCGGCCAGTTTGGGCTTTTATAATGAGTTTGACCCGCAGCATCGCTTGTTTGACCCGGCTTTGGGCGGCGGCGCGATGCTGGATTTGGGCATTTACCCGCTTTCATTGATTTTTCAGGTGATGGGACGGCCGTCTACCATCACCAGTCAATCCATTGTCGGCGCGTCTGGTGTTGATGAGCATACGGCCGTTTTGTTAGGCTTTCCCGGCGGACAAATTGCTACCCTTTCCACCAGCATTCGGGGAAACGGCCGTAACGACGCCTTCATCATGGGTACACAAGGCAGCCTGTACCTTCACCCGCCCATCTTGCGCCCCCCAGCCTTCACCATCAATCGTCACCCGGCGCCGGCTTCAAAACCGAGACAACTCAACCCGCTAATCGCCCGCCTCAAAGGTAATCCCTTTGCCTACCGGATGATGCAGCAGACCCGTCGTCTCATTCAGCGGATGCGCGGCGGCCAAAAAACAGCCATTGCTACGCAAGGACATGGTTACAGCTACGAAGCGGCCGAAGTTAGCCGATGTTTGCATCAAAATTTGCTGGAAAGTTCCACCATGTCATTGGATGAAACAATTGCTATCATGGAAACAATGGATGTGATCCGCGAAATTAGTCATTGAAGAAGTGTGTCAAATGTTAACCGAATAATAACCAAACGATAACAATTCTCGTGCCATATCGTAAGGCTTACTGCAAGTAAATTTAAGATAATAAAATCATGGGTGACTATGCGGGCGGCCACTTAGATTTGTTAAATTTGACAAATCTGCTCGTTCGCATTGTATCGTTGCAATTACATGGATTATTTGCCTGGAACAGTGGAGAGCCGTCATATGTTGACGTACCTTCACGAAAAGAATGATGAGAGAGAGTAGGAATATTTTATGCTAGATTGGATTCAGCTTTTTTTGTTGTTATTTCAGGCTGCTTTGGCTGTGTTGGTCGTTTACTTGCTTTTATTAACCGCCGCCGCCTGGCGCGCCGCCCGCCAAACCCCGGCTCGTTCCGGTGAGCCAACCAACCGCTTCTTAATTTTAGTGCCGGCGCACAATGAAGAGCGTTTACTGCCAGACACATTGGCTAACTTGCGCCAATTAGATTATCCTCAGTCGCTTTACGCTGTCCATGTCGTGGCCGACAATTGCACCGACCAGACGGCCGTAATCGCGCAGCAGGGCGGGGCGGTCGTTCATGAACGGTTCAATGATGACCAGCGGGGCAAAGGCTTTGCCTTGCAGTGGCTGCTGCAGCGGCTTTGGCACATGAACGAACCGCACGACGCCGTTTTGATTTTGGATGCGGATTCGGTTATCTCGTCTAATTTCCTCCGGGTAATGGATGCACGTCTGGCGCGAGGAGAACGTGTCATTCAGGCGTATTATGCCGTTCGTAACCCGGCCCAATCTTGGAGTGTGAGTTTACGATATGTGGCGTTGGCGGTATTGCATTATTTACGGCCGTTAGGCCGCATGGTATTAGGCGGCTCCACCGGTCTCAAGGGAAACGGCATGGTCTTTACAGCCGACATCCTCAAAAAGCATGAATGGTCAGCCTCCGTCACCGAAGACCTTGAATACCATATGACATTGGTTTTAGCCGGCGAACGAGTGATGTTCGCCCCCGATGCCATTGTGGAAGCTGAAATGCCTGACACATTGACCGGATCGCAGACTCAAAATACCCGTTGGGAGCAGGGTCGCCTGGAAATGGCGCGGCGTTATGTGCCCTCTCTGCTTCGAGCGGCCGGTTCAGCTATCAAGCAAAAAGAATACGGCCGTGCCTACCTTCTATTCGACGCCGCCATGGAGCACATCATCCCGCCCTTTTCCTTGCTGACCGGGCTGAGCGGTTTAGCATTCGCAGCCGCCCTGGTATTGTTCTTCATTGCACGAAACAATCCTGCGGTGAATAATAGTTTGGCAATTGTCAATTTGTTGCTGGGAACGGCCGTCTTTTTGGGACAGATTATCTACATTTTTTATGGGTTGTACCTGGTAAAAGCCCCGGCTCAAATATACAAAGCGCTGCTTTATGCGCCCGCTTTTGTGATTTGGAAAATCATCCTGTACATGAAAGTCATGTTTGGCCGGGAAACCCAGGGATGGGTGCGGACTGCACGCAATTGAGACGAGACATGCAAATAACAACCGATATACAGCAAAAACGGGACGAAAAAGCCGCCCGCATGTTAGACCGATACGCCAACCAAAGTTTTAAGAGCATTCGCTCTGCCCAACGGATGCGGCTGCGATTGGTTGCATGGGCGATGCGGAATAAAATACAGGCCAATCTGAAACGGGTCTTAGATCTAATCGTTGCCGTTGTCGCCCTTATAATTTTCCTGCCATTTATGGCTGTGGTAGCCATAATCATCAAACTGGATTCACCAGGGCCAGTCTTTTTTCGCCAGGAACGTGTGGGCAAATGGGGCAAAACATTTTCTTGTTACAAATTCCGCTCTATGTACATTGATGCTGAAGAGCGTAAAGCCGAATTGATGGACCAAAATGAGGCTGACCAAATTGTTTTCAAAATAAAAAACGATCCTCGCATTACACGGGTTGGGCGATTCATCCGTAAGGCAAGCATTGATGAATTGCCACAGTTGTTTAACGTCCTCAAAGGGGAAATGAGCATGGTTGGCCCCAGACCGCCTGTGCCCAAAGAAGTGTCGCAGTATGAGTATGAACATCTGGGGCGTTTGGGCGCTGTTCCGGGTATAACTGGCTTGCAGCAGGTGTCTGGGCGCAGTAATTTGGATTTTAAGCGTTGGGTTGAGCTTGACCTGGAATACATTGCTGAACAAAGTTTAGCCAAAGATATTGAAATTTTGATAAAAACAATCCCCGCCGTTATTTTCGGTAAAGGAGCGTATTAAGGGAATATCCAACCTGAAAAGTGCGTCGCACTTGAACGGTTACATTCACTCTTAGAAAAATGCGTAAATTACTTATTGTTCTCAATGTCCCCATTGATGACTTGAATATGGAAGAGGCGCTTGATCGCCTTGAAGAATTTATTGCCACCGGGCGGGAAAAAGGTAAATACCATCAAATCGCAACAGTAAATGCTGATTTTGCTGTCAAGGCGCTGCGCGATCCGGAGCTGCACTATCTTTTACAGCAGGTAGACATGGCAACGGCCGATGGGATGCCGTTGGTTTGGGGTGCGCGGCTGCTAGGCGTGCCCTTGGAAGGGCGTGTTACCGGCTCTGATATGGTACCGGCTTTGGCTGAACGTGCGGCTCAAAAAGGGTATTCCATTTACTTGTTTGGGGCTGCACCGGGTGTAGCCGATCGCACGGCCAAAGTTCTGCAGGAACGCTACCCCGGTTTGAAAATTGTGGGCACTTGTTCGCCGCCTTTTGCTTCTGTTCTGGAAATGAATGGGGAGTTGTTGGATGATATTAAGGCGGCTAAACCAGATATTTTGCTGGTGGCAATGAGCCATCCCAAGCAAGAGAAATGGATTGCTATGTATGGCCCGGAGTTGGGTGTGCCGGTGATGATTGGTGTGGGGGCAACGTTTAATTTTATTACAGGTGAGGCAAGACGCGCGCCGCAGTGGATGCAGAAAGCCGGTCTTGAGTGGGCGTTTCGTTTGTTCCATGAACCGCGCCGTTTGTGGCGGCGGTATGTGGTTGATTTGTTTGGATTTGCATTGTTTTTTGTGCGGCAATGGTGGTTTTTGCGGCGGGGGGATGTGCCTTCTCCGGTCTTGCCGTTGGCAGATGCAATTGTTGTGGAGGATACGGCCGTTATCAATGTCCAGGGCCGCTTGACTGTTGAAAACCATATTCCTTTTCTGGAAAAAGGGGCCGCTGTATTGGCCGAGACGCCTTTTCTAATTGTCAATTTGGCTGAAGCGACCTTTTTGGACAGCTCAGCCCTGGGCGCTTTGGTGGGGTTGGCAAAACAGACGCGGGAGGCTGGCGGTAAGTTGTGGCTGGCGGCCGTTTCCGAAAATATCCGGCGGACAATGGCGTTGATGCGCCTGGACCGGTTTTTTGAGATAGTAGCGGATGTGGATGCCGGTTTAGCGGCGCGGCGCGACCGCGAACATCGTGTCGTAACGCGCATCACGACCAAACCCGACCTCCAAATGCCTGATAAAAAATGGCAGATAGCGCAGATGCCTCGCCGTTTGGATGCGGCAAATTCGCCTGAAGTCGCCGAAAAATGCCTGACGCATTTGAATGATCATCCCTATTTGGTTCTTGATTGTTCCGGGCTGGCCTTTTTGACAAGCGCGGGGTTGGCGATGTTTGCACAGCTTAATCGTAAAGCGCAGGAATTGAACGGCATTTTGCGTGTAGCAGGCTGCTCTGGCGATGTTCTTCGCGTCATCAAAATGACGCGATTCGACCGGGTGTTGTCTTTATTTGATAATGTGACCGAGGCGACAAAAACGGCCTCTAATACCGAGACGCAAGGTTAAAGTTGTATGCAGATTATTCTTTGGGCAACGGGCGAGACTGAAAAATTACGGCCGTTAACAGAAAATATCCCCGCGCCAATGGTTCCGATTGCCAATCGGCCGGTAATGGCTTACACAATAGAAATGCTGGCCCGCCAGGGATTCAAGAAGATTTTAGTCAGCTTGTATCATTTGGGTGGCAGCATTGAGGCTTATTTTGGCGACGGCCGTCGCTGGGGCGTAGAGATTGATTATGCCTTACAGCGTGAACCCTGGGGGTCTGCCGGTTCGCTTAAATGGGCTGAACGTTCCATAACCGACACCTTCATGGTTATTCCGGCCGACATACTCATTGATTTGGATATTGAGGCAATTTTAGCGCAGCATCGCGCCCGCCAAAGCGCAGCTACCATCGTTGTGCACCCAAATGGGGCCGGGCGCCCCATTAATTTGGCTGCTGACGGCCGCGTTCTTATGCAAGAATCGGCTGACGACCCGGCTTCACTGTTTGCCACAGAGGTTTGTATATTTGAGCCGCAAATCCTGGAGATGATTCCGGTGCGCACGTCGTTTGATCAGGCCCGGGATTTGCTGCCGGCGCTGTTGAATGCCGGTTTTCCTGTACACGGCTATCAAGCTAACGGTTACTACAATGCCGTGGCCTCTTTCCCGGCGTATCAAATGGCACAGCACGATTCCTTGACTTGCACCAACAGCAGCGGACATGTGCTGGACAGTATGGAGCGCCCGCTGGAAGCGAAGCGAATTGCCGAAGGCATTTGGGTAGGGCGTAACCATGTCATTCACCCCAGTGCGCGCCTGGCTCCGCCGCTTTACATTGGCGATAACTGTCAGATTGGGCGCGATGTGGAGCTTGGGCCGGATGTGGTTTTGGGTAAGCATGTTGTCGTTGATGACGAGGCAACTATCTCGCGCAGCACGATTTTTGATCACACATATGTCGGTCAGCTGGTTGATATTGATAATCGTATTGTGAATAAGCATGTGATGATTGATGTGGCAACAGCCGAGCGTTCTGAGGTAGTGGATGAATTTTTATTGGGCGAAGCGCATCCGGCTTTGATAGACAGTTGGCTGCGGCGGGTATGGGATACGGCCGTTTCCCTCACCCTTCTTCTCATCACCCTGCCCATCACATTGCCGGTTGCCCTCATCACCTGGCTGACAGCCGGGCGGCTTATAGAAAGTCAGACATATTTGGGCAGGCAGTTAGGGTTAGTGGAGAACGGCCGTTCCGACAATTTCAACACCTTCACCATGTATCGCTTCAACACCCATCGCGCCAATAACCTCACCCGATTCGGCCGTTGGTTGACCAAAACAGACATTTACCGGCTGCCGGAACTGTGGAATGTGCTCAAAGGCGATATGAGCCTGGTTGGCGTCAAGCCCATCCAATTAGAAGAGGCAGCCCAAATCACCGAAGCATGGCAAAAACAGCGGTACGAACACCCCGCCGGTTTCACTGGATTATGGTATATTCAGTCACAGCCCGACAGTGAGTTAGACGACATACTCATTGCCGATGCATATTACGTAGCGACCCGGACAAGGTGGGGAGACATAAAAATTTTCTGGCAAACGCCGGGACGCTGGTTCCGGCGGCTAAAGAATTGATTATGGACACTTGGGTGGCGCGGTCAGGAGACCGGCCACAGCAAAATGAAAGCGACTGTTGCCTTAGGGGTCAATCGTAAATAACTTTGGTGTTTCGGGAATTGGAATTCCCGAAACATGCCATCTAAAATCAAAAAGTTAAAGACGAACGAACCCTTAAGTTATAAATCGCTTATTTATTGGGAGATAGTATTTAATGGAATTGAAAACGCGACAGGTCAATGACGTTACCATTATAGAAATAGAAGGGCGTTTTGACACACATACAGCGCCCCCCGTTCATGAACTTTTGCAAGAAGCAATACTTGAGAAACCGGCATACGTTGTTGTGAACCTGGAGGCCGTTCACTTTATTGATTCAACCGCGCTTAGCACATTGGTAGCTGGCATGAAACGCTCTCGCCAGGTTGATGGTGATTTGCGATTGTGCAACTTGCAGCAGCCAGTACGCATGATATTCGAACTTACCCGCTTAGACAGAGCTTTTGAAATTTTTTCAAGTGAAGTTGAGGCCATTGAGGCGTTTCAAGAAGCTAATACCTGACGGATTACTGTAATCACAGAAAGCCCTCCTCATGTTGCCCACCATCATCGCTGCTCAAAGGCCTCATTTCCAAGCGCTTGCTGGCGCCTGGCTGGATGGTGGCGCCAATTCATTTGTCGTTGTATTTGAAAACAAACCCATCGCTTGGTGGCCCACGCATGCGGACCCTTCTCGTGTGACATTAGTGGAAAATTTGTGGCTTGGGCGCAAAAAAATCGGCGAGCTGCGTGTGGATGGCCCAAACAGCCGGGCAGCGCGAGCGCAGTTGCAGGCTGAAGCCGTCTTGCTTTCCTCTTTAATCGAATCGTCTAACAACCTCAACAGCGTAACATCGCAGTTGATTGACACCCAGGACCAATTACTGGCTATGTACGACCTTACCCAGACCATGCGTGAGGACGTGGATTTTAACAAAATGTTGTACCAATTAGCCAGCGAGACAACTCGTCTGGTTAAAGTTGATGCGGCATTTATGATGGTGCAAAAAACAGGCCAACCTTGGTTGATTGAAGAGAGTCCAGCCTCGGCATTCAAGCCGGAAACGATAGAGAGTTTATTGGCATTGGTTCAGGAAACCGGTCACGATTTGCTTTTGAGTGGTGAAGAGGCGAGGGAGCAGTTTAGTAATTTCCGTAACCTACTTTTGCTGCCAATTCAAATACGCAGTTCGGCAAAGGCGGCTTTGGGTTTGGTAAATAAAACGGGCGGCGACTTTTTGTCGCCCGATATTAAATTGGCGCGGGCAATTGCAGAACATGCGGGGGCCAGAATTGAGAATGCGCTCCTGTATCAACGGAATTTGGAACAGGCAAAATTGCAGACTGAGATGGAACTGGCGCAGCGGGTTCAGTTGAACTTATTGCCTCGGCGGCAGCCAGCCGTTAAGGGGATTGATTTTTGGGCCAGTTCCCGCCCCGCTTTGCAGGTTGGCGGTGATTTTTACGATTTTTTGCAGAGGGAAGGCTGGCCGTTTACTTTCACAGTTGGCGATATTTCCGGTAAGGGGTTGTCTGCTGCTCTGTTAATGTCCATGACGCGCTCGGTTATTCGTACAAAAGCGCATGATTTCCCAGCGCCGTCGCCTGAGCTGGTTGTGGGCTGGTCGAATGAAGAGTTGTACGAGGATTTTACTGAGGTCAGCATGTTTGCCACTGTGTTTGTGGGGCAGTATGAAGCAAACAGTCGAGAAATGTTGTATGCTAATGCGGGACATTCGCCAGTTATTTATTACCCCAGGGGTGGGCAGGCCCGTTTGTTAGAGGCTGATGGAACGGCCGTTGGCATTTTGCCCACCAGTTTTTCTGAAAATCAACGCATTCGGTTTGAACCTGGCGATGTTTTGATCGTTGCTACCGATGGTCTGAGTGAAGCTTACAATACTCAGAATGAAATGTTTGGTTATGACAGATTATTGGAACTTACAGAAGCATTGGCTGATAAATCAGCCCAGGAAATTGCCAATGATTTATATGATACCGTCAATGAGTTTAGCGCTGGCAAACCACAAGATGACGACCAAACAGTAATGGTGTTGAAAGGCACCAAGCATTAAAGAGGACAGCTTTTATGATGGATGGAGAAAGCCCCAACGTGACATTTCAACTCAATATCCCAGCCTCGTTTCGATTTTTGAATGTGGTTTCCAGCAGTATTACGGCCGTTTTAGAGCAAGTAAATGGCCTCTCTGAGCGCGATAACCTGACCTACAACATCATATTGGCCGTGCATGAAGTATGCGCCAACATTGTTGAACATGCTTATGGGGGTGAAGACGGCCGTATCCAAATAAACGTCGCTCTAAACGAAACAGAAAACCGCCTGATTGTTGATTTGCTTGATACCGGTCGTTCCTTCGACCTATCAGAAATGGCCCAACCCGATCTTGACATGGCCCCCATACGCGGTTATGGATTATTCCTTGTTCATGAACTTATGGACAAAGTAACCTACAAGCCTGGCGACAAAAAAAATCATTGGCGTTTGACAAAAAAATTATAAGCGCACTATCTCCTTTGCCAAATTAGGCTGCGGTTTTCATTCATCGGTGCTTTTCCTAGGAGTTTGTCGGAGAAAGGACAATAGGACACGGATTTGGGATTGTTTTGGGCCTTAAAATCCGTGTTTATCTGTGTTAATCCATGTCCTACCAAAGTTTTTGAGACTTTTCCGACAGCCTGCTAGTAATAAAAATTGTAAGAAACCATCCTTATAGTATTAATAGAAAATTAGTTACCAATGCTCTATTTGAAAAGCCCAAAACGATTGATCCGATACTTGGCGTTTATCAAGATCGTAGAGCAGTTTCCTACAAGAAACGCGGCAGGACATGGAGGTTAATATGGGCGTAATACTTGTCGTAGATGATGAACCCGTCACCCAACTAATGTTGGGTATGATGCTGCAAAGAAGTAATCACGAAGTTGTAACAGCCATTGACGGTCAAGATGCCATGATGCATCTAGCCAGCGAAGAAATAGACCTGGCAATTATTGATGTCAACATGCCCAAAATGGATGGGTTAACTATGTTACAACGTCTGCGTGCGGATGAACGGTATGCAACACTGCCGGTCATCATGCTCACTTCAAATGGACAAGGGCGGGTTCGTCAAGAGGCGCGAAAAAAAGGAGCCACCGGATTTTTAACCAAACCGGCCAGCTCCAGTGAAGTGACAGAGACAGTTGAACAATACTTGCACGATTCACCTGAGTGAAATTATTGTTGAATGGCAGATACCTTCAAAGCCATCAACAAAAAGCGGCGACGAGACACCTCGTCGCCGCTTTTGCATTGTGTGGTCACCTTAGAGCATTAGGGGAAATGGAGGTCTGAGCTTGTCGAAAACCGGCCCGCGACAAGCTCGAGCCTCGAATTATTTAACAGCGGCGTCACAATTGGTTCAAAAAGAAAGAAAAAGTTATACTTGTCACCATGTCACTACGTATTCTTCTTGTTGATGATCACGAAGTTGTTCGCTTGGGTTTGAAAAGTTTATTGGATCACCATGCCGAGTTCGAGGTGGTTGCTGAGGCAGCATCCGAAACAGAGGCCGTGCAAAAAGCTGTTACGCATGAACCTGATATTGTGCTGATGGATATTCGCCTTTCAGGCGGCAGTGGTATTGAAGCTTGCCAGCAAATTATCGCCAAATTACCTGAAACAAAAGTCATTATGTTGACCTCATATGCCGAGGATGAAATGCTGTTTGCGGCTATACGGGCCGGGGCTACCGGGTATGTATTGAAGCAAGTAGGCGGTATTGATTTGATTCGGGCAATTGAAGCCACTGCGCGGGGTGAGGCAATGCTTGACCCCTCTTTGACACAGCGTGTTTTCTCCGAAATTCGCTCATCCATTCAAAAAGAAGAAGCGGCAGCCTTCACCGATCTTACTGCGCAGGAGATGCAAGTTTTGTCTTTAATTGCCGAGGGTAGCACCAATCGGGAAATTGCCAGCGCTTTGTTTTTGAGCGAAGGTACGGTGCGAAATTATGTGAGCAGCATACTTTCTAAACTTGGCGTATCTAATCGGGCTGAAGCAGCCGCTTATGCAATTCAACATCATCTGAAGGATTATTTGTAGGTAACCATACAGCGTAGTCGAGGGGATTTATCAAATTTTCTAGCATGACCAGACGCTTACCAGACTAAATTTGACAAATCTACAGGATTACCTGAATAGTTACATTTATGGAACATCTCCGATCGGTTACAGCGGGAATTGGGTGATTGCTAATGCCTGACGAGAGAAATACCTCCTATCAGCGGGAATTAGAAGAAAAAACCGAGCAGCTAACGGCGCTTAATCGTGCGGCAATTGCGGTTGCCGGTGAATTGTCCCTTGAAAAGGTGCTGCAGCAGATTGTGGATTCAGCTCGCGAATTGGTTAGGGCGCGATATGCCGCTCTAGGTGTGCCTGGCGTTGATGATGCCCTGGAGACGTTTGTGCAGAGCGGTATGGCGTCGGAAGATGTCGCGCGCGTGCCGCATTTTCCAAAGGGATTAGGGTTGTTGGGAGCGATTATCAAGGAGAAACGGCCGATTCGCATTCCCCACATTTCTCAAGACCCGCGCTCGGTAGGGTTTCCTCCACATCATCCTCAAATGGATAATTTTCTGGGCATCCCTATTATGGCTGGAACCCAGGTATTGGGGAACCTTTATCTAGCAGATAAGATAGACGCTCCTGAATTTTCGGTTAGCGATCAGGAAGCGGTTGAAATGTTTGCGGTTCATGCCGCTGTTGCTATCCAGAACGCGCGTTTATATGAACAAGTTGGTCGTTTGGCGATTGTTGAAGAACGAGCCCGCATTGGCATGGATTTGCATGATGGCATTATTCAATCCATTTATGCTGTTGGCTTAACGTTGGAGTCAGTTAAATTAGTGCTTCCGAATCAGCTAGAAAAAGCGGACGTTTTGCTTGATCGGGCCATTGAAGGGTTGAATGATACGATTCGTGACATACGCAATTTCATTTTGGACTTGCGCCCCCAACGTTTTCGCGGTGATATAGATTTGGGCATTGCGCGACTGGTGCGTGAGTTTCAGGCGAATGCGATGGTTCCTGTGGAACTGGATGTGGAGCGGGAAGTTTCGACGGCTTTGCCCACGCCTGTTGCCCGCGCCTTATTTTTGACGACACAAGAGGCATTAGCCAATATCGCCCGACATGCTAGAGCTACATTGGTGACGCTTGTGGCCAGGCGCGTGGATGGCACGGTTGAGTTGTTGGTGACTGATAATGGTCGTGGGTTTGATATGAGTACGCAGGACCAAACGATTGGTCATGGTTTGTCGAATATGCGTGCTCGGGCGGAGGAATTACAGGGGGTTTGTTCTATTGAATCCACGCCTGGCCATGGCACCAGAATTGAGTTGATACTGCCTTGTTAATCGAGGTAGACTTGGTTGTTTCACCAGAGAGGACCTGCGAGGTTTTTTAGCAGTTTTTGCAGCTTGGCGCCAGAGGTGAAAACCTCGCAGGTCTAAAATTCGCCAGATTCCAGTTAGCAGTTGTTAGTTTTTGGTTGTTGCGAAGTGATTGAGAAAATCTGTTGCTGTGATGATACCGACGAGGGTGTCATTGTCAATAACCGGTAATGCTCCAAATTTGTACATGCTGAGTATTTCGGCGGCACGATAGGCCGGTGTGTTTGGCGTTACAGTGATCGGGTCGGGGGTCATGCAGCTTTCTACAGTGACGGTATCGAGCAATTCTTCATCTTGTGTCCGGTCGTGCAGCACGACGGGCGAGTTCATGATCAAACGAATGTCTCGATCGGTAACGATGCCGATGAGCTTGCCGTTTTCCAGTACTGGAATTTGCCGGTAGCCGCCGGTTTTCATGACGCCTATGACGGACCGCAGGGGGGTAGCTGGCGTTACGGTGTCGGGAACGGCCGTCATCAAATCATTTACAGTTAGCATAGTTATCTCTCCCAAATCCTTTTCCCTTACAGTGTAAATCATTTGTCATGTAGATTGTCGTGGAGAATGTCATACTTGATGGATGACTTTCTTCCCGTATCTCAATGACATTTGACACTCGGATTCGGATTCGTCAAATTCTACAATCTGTTTATCTCCTACTGGCTAAGATATTATGTTGAATTGGACGATGAATGGTATTCGGCTGCTAATTATAGAAGAACACGTTGCCGTGCGTGATGCGCTACAAGTACGGTTAGAATCCTCTTCAAGCCTTGAGGTAGTTGCCGCTTACCCCAGCACGGCCGCTTGGGAGGCGCAGCGATCGTTGCTTACAGAAGCGTGCGAAGCTGACGTGGTCCTGCTGGGATTGAAAGGAAACATGCGCCGTCCAATTCACGCCATTGTCCAGGATATAAAAGCGTTCAAACAATTGGGAACGGCCGTTATCGTTTTAGCCTCTGTTGCTGATGAGGTGGAACGGGAATTGGCGCTGCAAGCCGGCGCGGAACGTTATTTACTCAAAGACATCAACTCCATTCATCTGATTGCTGAAATTGAATCATTGGCCTCTGCGCGTATCAAGTAATCTTTCAATTGTCTGTGAACGGAATTCACAGGCTGAGACAAGAAGTACGCTGAAGCGTACTGAGAGAGATCTTCCGAACGCGCTTTCAGCGCGTTTCTTATATCAGCCGTCGAATTTTATTCGGTGGTGACCAGAGGCAGCCAATTTAACATTGTCAAAATAGTTACCTTCCAAACAAAAATGAAGCGAAATATAATATCTTCCCGTATGCTTTGCTGAGAGGCGGTTTTGGCTCTAAACTTGTAGGTGGCAGATAGCGGCCTGTTACGATAACGGCCGTAACAAACAAATAAACGGGAGAATAAGAACAATTATGGCAAAAAAAGTAAGTAAAAAACGCAACGTGCAGGCTAAACGGCAGACCAACTGGGTTTTGATTGGCGGCGTTATTGTCGTTGGTGTGATTGGTCTATTCGCGTTACTTTTCCTCTCTTTGCAGACCCCTACAGCCGTAGAATCATTATCACTTGAGACTTATTGTCAGGACAATCCGGGTAACTGTCCAGCCAAAGGCGCTGAAGACGCCCCTGTGACCATCGTCGAAATTGCTGATTTCGGCTGCCCCCACTGCCGCGATTTCAATGTGCAAACAGAGCCGCTCATTGATCAGCAGTATATTGAAACCGGACAAGTGCGCTATCTGGCGCTGCCATTCGCTTTGAGTCCGGCTACGATGCCTGCCGCTAACGCCGGGCTGTGCGCAGCGGAACAAGGCCGCTATTTCGAGTTTAGCGCGGCTATGTTTGCCGGTTTCGAGGAGCCTGATGCGCGAGAACGGAGCGGATTTTTACGCGCCGGCGCCATCGCAGGTTTGGATACCGACAGTTTTACCGCTTGCATGGATCAGGCAAAATATAACAACATCTTGCAAGACAACATTTCAGCGGCACAATCTGCCGGCGTATCTTCTACCCCTAATTTCTTTATCAACGGACAACATGTTGAAGGCGCCATGCCGTTTGCCGCATTCCAGCAGCAAATTGACGCTCTGCTAGGCTCTTAATATGACTCTTCGAACCGAAAAGTGGCAGCTTCGGCTAATTCAATTATTGACTATACCCGGCATTTTGACGGCGTATTATTTATGGCTGTATCATGGAGGCACGTTATATTCCGCTTGTACCACCAACGCCATATTTGACTGCGGTCAGGTTAGTGGTCCGGGCGCGCGGTTTGCTTCCATTGGCCCTGTGCCGGTGGCGATGATTGGTCTTGCTGGCTATATCTTCATCTTTTTATTAGTTTGGTTAAAGGATTGGCTGCCCGTTGTTGAAGAAAACCTGGCAGAACTGATGTTGGGAACAACGGGATTGGCGTTTTTGTTCACGTTAGGGCTGACAGCATTGGAGTTTTTTGTCATTCATGCTTTTTGCCAATACTGTCTATATTCAGCCGTGATTGTGACTGTGATGTTTATTCTGGCAGTTTGGTATTTAAAAACACGTTAGTCGTAGAATAATTTACCAAACTTGTGGTGAACATAGTCAAACTATCGCGCTGTGCAAGGGGGCGATGATGAGATTGGAATTGGTGCGGGATTGGATGACTCGTGACGTGGTTACGGTTACGCCAGGTATGCGCTTGTTTGATGCAGAAGCGCTGATGACTAAACATAAAATTCGCCGTTTGCCTGTGCTGGAAAACGGCCGTCTCACCGGCATCGTCACACAGGCGAATCTTTGCGCGGCACGGCCGTCTTCCGCCGAAACAGTCGGTCAAATCATGGACGTTGACCTGGTTACCGTATCCCAAGATGCAACCGTGGGTGAAGCTGCTCAACTCATGCTCAAAAACAAAATTGGCGGCTTGCCTGTTCTGGACCGAGACGCCAATTTAGTGGGCCTCATCACCGAATCAGACATTTTTCGCCTGGTTGTCCACGACTGGATGCTTTCCAGCGGCGACTCGACAGAACCATATGCGCGGTATCAGTGAAACGTAATTAATAAGGAGAACACAATGGAATTTGGGGTGCCTAGAGAGGTGCGCGATCTGGAAATGCGGGTGGGATTAGCCCCATCCGGCGTTCTGTCTTTGGTCAAGGCGGGACATACCGTCTATGTGGAGAGCAAGGCTGGCCTGGGGGCCGGGTTTAGCGATGAAGTGTACCGTGAAGCAGGCGCGCAAATTGTTTATTCAGCGGCGGAAGTATACGGCCGTTCCGATGTCGTTGCTAAATTGTCCCGGCCGACAGAGGAGGAACACAGGCTGTTCCGACCCGGCCAGATGATATTCTCCTTCCTCCACCTGTCCGTCGCCTCGCCCGATTTGTTTGAAGCGCTGGCCGAGAGGGAAATAACGGCCGTTGCCTACGAAATGATCGAAGACGATGACGGCCAACTGCCCGTGCTTGTTTCCGCCAGCCAGGTAGCCGGACGATTTACCCCCACCATCGCCGGGCAGCTTCTCCGCAGCGATCGGGGCGTTCCCGGCCAGAAGCAGGGGCGCGGCATCTTACTCAGCGGCATTCCCGGCGTGCCTCCGGCAGCCGTCGTTATCCTCGGCGGCGGCACATTGGGAACCAATGCGGCCGGCGCCTTCATGGGGCTAGGCGCTGAAGTAACCGTATTGGATCGCAATTTGAGCAAATTGAAATACATTGATGAGCGGTTTAACGGCCGTGTCACCACCATGTTCGCCAACAACTTCAACATCCAACGCGCCGTAAAATTCGCCGACGTGTTGATCGGCGCAGTCCTCATCCCTGGCCAGCGCGCTCCCATCCTCGTCAGCCGCGACATGGTCAAATCCATGCGCCCCGGCTCCGTCATCATGGACTTCTCCATAGACGAAGGCGGCTGCGTCGAAACCAGCCGCCCGACCACATTGCGCGATCCTTCCTACATCCTCGAAGGCGTTGTCCATTACTGCGTACCCAACATGACCTCCGTCGTCGCCCGCACCACATCCTACGCCGTTACCAACGCTGCCTTGCCCTATCTGCGTGCCCTCGGCGAATACGGCCTGATAAGCGCCATTTACCGCGAATCAGCGCTGAGGCGCGGCATCAATCTGTACCAGGGCGGCCTGGCCGACCCGGATGTAGCCGCCGCACTGGGACGTGAAGTGACGGCTCACCTGCCTGAAGACGGGGGGGCGCGATGAATTGGGAATCTATCTACCGCCGCAAAGTTACCGATGTGGCTGGCGCACTCAGCGTCATTGAATCTGGCAATCGCATCTACATTGGCGGCGGCTCCGGCGTCCCCATAGGGCTGACCGAAGGCTTGACCGCGCGCGCACCCGATTTGCGGGATGTTGAACTGGTTCATATCCTCACTTTTGCCGAAGCGCCCTACGTGGCCCCTGAATTTGCTGAAAGCTTCCGCGTGAATGCGTTATTCATTGGCTCTAATGTGCGTCAGGCCGTCCATGACGGCCGTGCCGATTTTACGCCTGTCTTCCTTTCTGAAATTCCGGGCATGTTTCGTAATGGCATTATGCCCATTGATGTGGCCCTCGTTTCAGTATCGCCGCCGGATGAACACGGCTTTTGCTGCTTTGGCGTGGAAGTGGGCACAACCAAACCGGCGGCCGAATCGGCCCGTATCATCATAGCCGAAGTAAACCGGCAAATGCCGCGCACGTTAGGCGACAGCTTCATTCACGTCAGCCGCCTGCATCACATCGTTGAAGTGGATCGTCCCATTCCTGAAGCGCCCCAGGGCGGCGCGTCGGAGGTGCATTTGAAGATTGGCGAACATATCGCCGGGATGATCCCCGACGGCGCCACGCTGCAAATGGGCATTGGCAGCATTCCCGATGCGGTGCTTCATCACTTGGGCAGCCATAAAGATTTGGGCATTCACACCGAGCTGTTTTCTGATGGCGTGATTGATTTGGTCAATCAGGGCATCATCACCTGCTCGCGCAAGACGTTCCATCCCGGCAAAATCATCTCTGGCTTCTTGTTTGGTTCCAAAGAGTTGTACGAATTTGTTGATAACAATCCGCTTATTGAGATGCACCCGACAGATTATGTTAATGACCCATTCAACATTGCCCAAAACGATAAAATGGTGGCGATAAATTCGGCCGTTGAGGTGGATTTAACGGGGCAGGTGTGCGCCGATTCGATTGGTTCCCGCATTTACAGCGGCGTAGGGGGGCAGGTGGACTTTATTCGCGGCGCGGCGCGTTCAAAGGGCGGGCTGCCGATCATTGCTTTTCCAGCGACAGCAAAAGGGGGCCAGTTGAGCCGCATTGTGCCTACGTTAAAGGATGGAGCGGGGGTTGTGACCACGCGCAATGATGTTCATTACATTGTGACGGAGTTTGGTGTAGCTTCATTGTATGGTAAAACGGTGCGTCAGCGCACGAAGGAGCTGATCAACATTGCTCATCCGAAATTCCGCGATGAGTTGACGCAGGCAGCGAAAAATCTAGGCTACATGTAGAT
>JANTHP010000010.1 GCA_024762395.1 Anaerolineae bacterium
CTTATCAAATATGATCCGTACAGCGAGGCGGCGCGGCGGCAGATGATGCGTTTGCTGGCGCGCAGCGGGCAGCGCAACGCGGCGCTGGCGCATTACGACCAGTTCCGCCAATTTTTGGCCGACGAGATTGGCGTTTCGCCGCAGCCGGAAACGAATGCGCTGTATGAACGGATTAAATTGGCGAATCCCCAACAGCACAATTTGCCGCCGCAGCCAACGCCGTTTGTGGGGCGGACGGCCGAATTGGCGGCCATCGAAAAACGGCTGACTGATCCCGACTGCCGTTTACTGACTATCGTCGGGCCGGGCGGGATGGGAAAAACGCGGCTGGCGGTGGAGGCGGCGGGGCGGCAGGTGGGGCGTTTTTTGAATGGGGTCTTTTTTGTGTCGTTAACGGCCGTTACCCCCATCCCCTCCTCTGACGCCGCCGACCTCATTGTTGAAGCAGCAGCGGAATCGGTGGGATTTGCGTTTCAGGGCGGTGACTCGCTCCAAAATGAACTGGTTGATTATTTGCGGCAGAAGGAACTGCTGCTGATTCTGGATAATTTTGAACATTTGCTGGCGGCGACGCCGCTGCTGGGCCATATTTTGGCGCAAGCGCCGGATGTGGAACTGCTGGTTACGTCGCGGGAGCGGCTGCGTTTGCAGGGAGAATGGGTGTATGAACTGCATGGTCTGCCGCGCCCGGCTTCCGATCAATCCGACATGATGCAATCGGAGGCGGTGCAGTTATTTTTGCAAAGCGCACGGCGGGCGGGGATGGCTTTTGAACTGGATACGGCCACTTCGACAGGCTCAGCGCTGGCCGTTTATCCCGCCATTAGCCGCATTTGCCATTTGGTACGCGGAATGCCGTTGGCCATTGAGTTGGCCGCCAGTTGGGCGCGTTTGCTCACTCCCCAGGAAATAGCTGCCGAGATTGAGAACAATCTCTCTTTTCTCACCTCAACGCTGCGCGATTTACCGGAACGACACCAAAGTATGCAGGCGGTCTTTGACGCCTCCTGGCAGCTTTTGCAGCCGGATGAGCAAGCGGCGATGGCGCGATTGTCGGTTTTTCGGGGACGGTTCAGCCGCGAGGCGGCGCAAATCGTGGCCGATGTCTCGCTGTCCGGGCTGTTGGCGTTGGTGGATAAGTCGTTGGTGCGGAAGATGAATGGCGCTTTTCAACTCCACACATTGCTGCGCCAATATGCCGGGGAGAAGTTGACCCGACACCCTGAATGGGAAATGACGGCGCGGGAGCGATACGGCCGTTACTATGCCCAATTTTTGCAGCAACGGGAACAATCCCTGCTGCAGCGCGGCCAAAAACAAGTCCTGGCTGAAATCAGCGCCGAGTTGGACAATGTACGCGCCGCCTGGCAGTGGCTAATTCAGGGAAAAAGGGTGGATTTACTCGATCAGGCGTTGGCGGGGATGTACCTTTTTTACTGGGCGCGTAGTTGGCTGAGCGAAGGCGGCGCCGCTTTCCAAAGCGCCGCTGCCATCGCCGACGATGAGCTGGTTTTGGCGCGCATTTTGTGGCGCCAGGCTGATTTTGCCGCCTGGCTGGGCCATTTTGACGAGGCCCAATCCTTGTTTGCCCGCAGTTTGGCGATTTTGCACGCCGGTCATGCCTGGCAAGAGTTGGCGATGGCTTTGGAAGCGAACGGCCGTCTTTGCTACTGGCAGGGTAACTACGCCGCCGCCCGGCAAAAATTCGAGGAAAGCCTTGCCATTTCCCGTGAAATTGACGACCCGTTTGGACAGGCGCAGTCGCTGAACAGTTTAGCCAATGCTTTGTGCGCGGAGAGCTGCGATTACGCCGCCGCTGAAGAGCTGCTTGCCGAAAGTTTAGCTATCTCACAAAAATTAGGCGACGGCTTCGGCATCGCTAAAGTGATCATCAACCAGGGCGCAACCGCGCAAGAGACCGGCGATTTGGAACGCGCCCGGCAGCTTTTCCAACGAAGTTTGGCTCTTTACCGGGAAGTTGACTACCAGTATGGGATTTCGGCGGCGCTTGGTTATCTGGGTCAAGTGACAGCGGAGATGGGCGATTATGAGGCGGCGGCGGATTTAATAGAACAAAGTCTGGCGATTTATCGGGAATCGGGCAACCGGCGCGCTGTTGTTGACGCTTTGGGGCAATTAGCCGAGGTTGTCATCCAAAACGGCGATTTGGCGGCGGCGAAACGCCATTATGCGGAGGCGCTGCTTTTGGCGCAGACGCTGCGATTGCCCCGGTTGGTTCAGGAATTGTTGACGGCCGTTGCCCAATTAGCCCACACCGAAGGAGACAGCCTTCAGGCTCTCAAAATAATCGCCTTTGTGCTGGCTCAACCCGACGTCGGGCCAGCGTTGCAAGAGAGCGCCAACGGTCTGCTAAATCAGCTAACGGCAGCCATCCCGTCCGCCGAAGCTGACAACTACCGCAAACAAGGCGAAAGCATGACCGCCAAAGCCCTAATCCAAGAAGTTATGAGCAAGATGTTACTCTTGAAACAACAAATATGACGGAGCGACTGAATATACAATTGTTGGGAAGTATGACGGTGATGCGCGGGAGCAAGCCGGTGACGGGGTTGGTCACGCGCAAGGCGGAGGCTTTGTTGGCGTATTTGGTTATGCAGAAACGGCCGTTTCCCCGCGAACTTCTAGCCGATTTACTCTGGGACGACCGCTCCCAGGAGCAGGCATTGGCCAACCTGCGCTCCCTCCTCTCCAGCTTGCGACGCAAACTCAAGCCATACCTCATTGTCACCCGCCAGACCATCGCCTTCAACCATGAGAGCGATTACTGGCTGGATGTGGCGGCGTTTGAGGCGGGATTAGAGATTGGAGATCAGAAATTAACTACGAATCTCCAATCTCCAATCTCCAATCTCAGCGAAGTGATTTCCCTTTACCATGACGATTTTCTGGCCGGTTTTCACATTCGGGAGGCGCACCGTTTTGAGGAGTGGGCGATTTTGCAGCGGGAACGGCTGCGGCGGTTGGCGGCGATGGCTTTGCGGCGGTTGGCGGATGATAGTTTGCGTAACGGCCGTTACCCCCAAGGCATTGACTACGTTAACCGGCTTATCAGCCTGGACAACCTCAACGAACGCGCCCATCGCCAAAAAATGCTCCTGCTGGCCCGCAGCGGACAGCGCAACGCCGCCTTGCAGCAGTACGAAGCGTGCCGCCAAATCCTGAGCGAAGAACTAGGCGTCGAACCGGCGGCGGCGACGACGGAACTATTTACGCGGCTGCGCGGGCTGACTTTCCCGCCGCCGTACAACCTGCCGCCGCCGCCCAGCCCGTTCGTGGGGCGCAGCGTGGAGATGGCCGACGTGCGCCGCCATCTGCTCAATCCGGCCGAGCGGCTGGTGACGCTGGTCGGCCCCGGCGGGATTGGCAAAACGCGGCTGGCGCTGGAAACGGCTCGGCGCATGGTCCAAGAACAGCCGGGACAATTTTTTGACGGCGTGTTTTATGCGCCTTTGGCGGCGGTAACGGCCGTGCAGCAGCTTCCCAACCAAATCGCCCACGCCATTGGGTTTGCCTTTCAAGGTTCCGAACCACGCGGCGCGCAGCTTGTCAACCATCTGCGCGACAAGGAAGCGCTGCTGATTTTGGACAATTACGAGCAGTTTCTGGGCGCGGATGACGCTTGCGCGGCGCTCATCGCTGCTATTTTGCGGGATGCGCCCCATGTTACCCTGCTTGTCACCTCCCGCGAGCGGCTGAATTTGTATGAGGAGGCGGTGTTTGAGACGCATGGTTTGCATGTGCCGCCGCCGGATGCGGAAGAGCCGGAGCAGTATACGGCCGTCAAACTGTTTATGCAGCGCGTCGCCCGTCTGCGCCGCGACTGCCGTCCGTCGCCGAATGAGCTGGCTTCCATTGTCCGCTCTTGCCGCCTGCTAGACGGGGCGCCGCTGGCGATTGAGTTGGCCGCCGGTTGGACGCGCCGGCATAGTTTTGCCGAGATTGAAGCTGAAATTGCGGCTAGTTTTGATTTTCTGCAAACGAATTTTCGCAATGTGCCCGCGCGTCAGCGCAGTATGCGGGCTGTTTTTGACCATTCGTGGCAGCTTCTGACGGCGCAAGAGCAGGCGGTTTTTGCCCGGCTGGCCGTTTTCCCGGATAGTTTTACGCTGGCGGCGGCGCAGGCTGTTGTCGCTAATTTGTCGGATGAAGGGCTGATTATGGCATTGGCGGACAAGTCGCTGCTGGAGCGGGAGCCGGACGGCCGTTACCAAATTCATCCCCTTTTGCGCCAATATGCGCGGGAGAAGCTGGGCGCGGAGGAGGCGCTGGCAACGGCCGTCGCCCAACGGCACAGCGCGTACTACCTGACTTTTATTGAGCAAATGGAAAGCGGCGAATCCCTGCCCGAGCGCGCCGCCATCGAGAAAGAACTGCCAAATGTAACGGCCGTGTGGCAGCGCGCGGTTCGCAGCCAGGCTTTTGCCGACCTGGATCGCATCATTCCTACCCTGCAAAATTTTTACAATATCCAAAGCTGGTTTCAGGAAGGGATAGATTTATTCCAATTCGCTCTCGACCAACTAGGCGAGGCTGCCGACGCGGCTCAGGCGCAAACCGTATGCGATTTATGGGCGCGAAAAGCGCGGCTGCACATCCACATCGGCCAAATGCGCCAGGCGGAGACGGCGCTGGCGCAGGCCGCCGCCGCATTGGGCCGCGTGGACGACCCGGAGCGGCGTTCGCTGATTCTCAGCTACCTTTCCATGACCAATTTTTATGCCGGCCGTTACGATGAGGCGATTCGGCTGCTGCATGAAGCGCTGCCGCTGGCGCTGCAAGCCGACGACATGGACGGCATCGCCTTTTCCTACAATTTTCTGGGAAGCTGTTACAAGGCGAAAGGGGATTATGCGCAGGCGAATGCCAGTTTTAAGCAGTCGCTGGACGCTTACCGGCAGTTGGGGGACGAGGTGGGCGCGGGGATCGCGCTGCATAATTTGGGCAATCTGGCGCAGGCGATGGGCGAGTTTGAGCGTTCTTTGGCTTATTACCGGCAATGTAATGCGCTGTTTAAGGCAACAGATTACACGCAGGGAGTGGCGACGGCTTCGGCCAATGCGGGGCGGCTGGCGCTGCAAATGGAGAATTATGCCGAGGCGGAAAAGCTGCTGGCGGAGGCGCTGCGGCTTAAGGAGCAGATACATGATGAGCGGGGAATGGCGGTGGCGTTGGTGGGACTGGGTGCGGTGGCGGCGGAAACAGGCCGGTTGGCGGCGGCGCGGGAGCATCTGGCGCGGGGGCTGGCGCTGGCGCAGCAGTCGGGCGATGTGAAGACGACGTTGGAGGGGGTGGGGGTGACGGCCGTTTACGCTCATCGTCTCCATCAATCCCAAACGGCCGCGCAGTTGGCTGCCTACATCCTCAACTACCCGATGGCGGCGCAGGAGGTGCGTCAACAGGCGGAGAAGCTGGCGAGCGAATTGGAATTGACGGCCGTGCCGCCGTCCAAGGAACTGGATGAATTGGCGACGGAGTTGCTGGCTGGTTTGCTGGCGGGGGAATGAGGCTCGGATGGAAAAAGAAACAAAACGCAAGACGATACACGGCCGTCTTTCCGGCTATTGGGAACAGGGGATGGAGGGACGTATTGATTACACGTTGGAACCGGATGATCCGAAAGACCGGGTGGATGGCAAATGGCCTATCCCGATACAGAACGGCCAATTTTTACGCATTTTTGATGAGAACGGCCGTGTGCTGTGGGCCGGAGAAATCAAGCTAAAATCGCGCCGCCGCTGGCTGTTTTTCTATGAAAAGCACGATTTGCCCAATGACATCTGGAATGATTGGACGCAAAAGGGTGTGCCTTATAAAACGTGGATTGGCTGGTTCTGGCAACGGCCGTCTTTACGCGCCGAATTGACAATTTGTCAAATTTAGTCTGGTAAGCGCTTGGTCATGCTAGAAAATTTGGTTCTTTGGGAACTCGCGGGGTTTTAGGTTGCGAGTGGCGAGTGGCGAGCAGCGAGTGGCGAGCAGCGAGTGGCGTGTCCAGAGAACTTACTCGCTACCCGCCACCCGCCACTCATGTCAACCCCGTGAAATTCTAGAGACCCGAAAATTTGACAAATCTTCTTGGCAGCGCTGTATAGTTACAAGTTAAAAACGAACGAACCTGTAAGATTACTCCCCGTTTGTTTCATCTGGGGCGGTTTTATCAAGTTGTTGTAAAAAGAAAATGAGTTGGGTCATATTGGCAAAGCCGTGCCGCTCGCCGGTATGGGGGTCTTCCAGCATCGCACGGAAAGGTAAATCGGGTGTTTCGCGCCACAGACGCAGTAGGAAGGCCCAGTAATTTGCTTGTGTTTGGTCGCTCATCGTGCTTGTATCCTTTTCTCTCCCATTCACAGCAGTGTAGATGTCCAGCGATCAAAAAACGATCGAGCGTTGACATTTCTAAATTACTAGCGTTGCTCCTAAATAACAGAACCTGGATTTTTGGACGCAGATTAACGCTGATTGCGCTGATTTTTGGCTTTTTATCTGTGTTATCTTGCGTTTATCAGCGTCCTATTTTAACTTTTCCGACAGCCTGCTAGACAAATCGCTGAAATTTCACTATATTCCCATTGGTATTCCCACCCCACTGAAATTTTAAATGGTAACTATTCGGGCATCCTCTTAGATTTGTCAAATTTGGCCTGGTCAACGTATGGTCATGCTAAAAAATTTGACAAATCTTCTCGCCAGTGCTGTATAGTTGCTTTAAATGTAAGGGTTCAGCATCTGATGATGAACTGAGTGTCTAATTTGCGCTGATTTGCTGAACGCTAATTTGTATAAAAGGAGTACACAATGAGAATTGGTATTTTGACAGGCGGCGGGGATGTACCCGGCCTAAATCCATCTATCAAAACGGTTGTCTATCGGGCAATTGATGAGGGGCATGAAGTTGTCGGCATCCGGCGCGGCTGGGGTGGCTTATTGGAGTTTAATCGGGATAATCCTGACAGTGTTTCTCATCACGTTATTCCCTTGGACAAGCAGCGCGTGCGTACGGTTGACCGAACTGGCGGCACATTTTTGCATACCAGCCGCACGCACCCCGGCAAGGTAAGACCTGACGCCGTGCCGGATTTTCTGCGTGATCCGGAACACCTGGAAGCAGAAGAAAATGACACAAACTTGCGCGATTTCACGCCGCATGTTCTAAAAAATCTGGAATATCTGGGTATTGATACGCTTATCCCTATTGGCGGCGATGATACGTTGAGCTATGGCGAACGGCTGCACAGTGAGGGCTTCCCGGTGGTAGCTATTCCCAAAACGATGGATAACGATGTGTATGGAACGGATTATTGTATTGGATTTAGTACGGCCGTTACCCGCAGCGTCCAATTCATCAACCAGTTACGCACCAGCACCGGTTCCCACGAGCGTATTGCTGTTGTAGAGTTATTCGGCCGTAACAGCGGCGAAACCAGCCTCATCAGCTCCTATTTGGCCGGCGTAGACCGCGCCCTCATCTCTGAAGTTCCCTTCGACCCCGAACGGCTGGCCGAATTAGTTATGCAAGATAAAGCCTCCAATCCCAGCCATTACGCCATGGTCACTATTAGCGAAGGCGCCCACATGATTGGCGGCAAAATCGTTGAATATGGGGAAGCGGATGCTTACGGCCACAAAAAATTAGGCGGTATCGGGGAAATCACCAGCGAGGCAATTAAGAAATTGACGGGGCACAGCATCATCAACCAACGTCTCGGTTATTTGATGCGTTCCGGCGCGCCCGACGCACTGGATTTAATGGTTGCCGTTAATTTTGCCAATATGGCGATGGATTTGATTACTTCTGGCGCCAGCGGGCGCATGGTGGCTTTGCGCGATGGCACGTATACGCACATTCCAATGAATACCGTTACCAGTGGCGTCAAGCGCGTGGATGTTGACGAGTTGTACGACAAAACACAATACCGCCCCAAAGTCCGTCACGTTTTGGGCAAACCGATGTTCCTTTACTAAAAAGCTAGAGGACGGAGATAGAGATAGAGAGGAGCATCTTCTACCTCTATCTCCAAACTCTATCTCTTAACTTTCATCTCCCAGGCAAGTGCCAACATGGCGGGCGGTTTTTACCCAGGGATGTTCCGGCGGTACCGATTTTCGTTTACCAACGACTTGCTCTAAAGGCACAGCCTCCGCGTATTCGCCTTTGGCAGCAACCATGACGCCATAAACGCCATCTCGAATATATTCGGCGCACGCTGTACCTAGTCGGGTTGCCAAAATGCGGTCAACGGCCGATGGCGTACCGCCTCGCTGGACATGGCCCAAAATTGTAACGCGGGATTCTAATCCGGTGAGTGTTTCCAATTCGTGGGATAGCTGCCAGGTGCTTCTTGTTTGTTCCTGCTCGATTTGCTTTAACTCGATTTTGGCTTTTAATTTTTCCTCGTCGTTTTCGGCGGTTTCTTTTTGATTGGCGAGCGTTTGGATGGCAACGGCCGTTTTCTTCGACACAGCCCCCTCCGATACAGCCACAATACTAAACCGATGTCCCCCCCGGCTGCGATGGCGAATCGCCTCCGCAACAATTTCCACATCATACGGAATTTCAGGAATCAAAATCACATCGGCCCCGCCGGCAATACCGGCCCCCAGCGCCAGCCAACCCGTGTTGTGCCCCATAATTTCCACCACAATGATGCGATGATGGCTGTGCGCTGTACTGTGCAGACGGTCAATTGCTTCCGTAGCAATCCCCAGCGCCGTATCAAAGCCAAATGTTGCGTCCGTCATGGCGACGTCGTTATCAATCGTCTTGGGCAGTGTGATGACGTTCATCCCTTTTTGCATGAGGCGGTACGCATTTTTTTGCGTGCCGCCGCCGCCCAAACAGACCAGCGCATCCAAATGATGCCGGTGGTAGGTGTCCATCATCACATCCGTCATATCCATCACTTTGCTGCCGATGGGCATTTTATGGGGTTTGTCGCGGCTGGTTCCCAATATCGTGCCGCCAATAGTGAGGATGCCGGATAATGATTCGCTGTCCAGGCGGTAAGTACGGTCATTCATCAGTCCGCGAAAGCCATCACGGAAGCCGACGATATGCATTCCCATCCCCAAAACGGCTTTCCCCACGCCGCGAATGGCTGCGTTTAGGCCGGGACTATCGCCGCCGGCGGTTAAAATACCGATGAATTTTGACATTGGTCGTCTCCTTCTTTCTCGTTTTGCGTGTGCCTGCGTCAAGCATAGCTAAAGAGGGCGGTGTTGTCTAGCAAGGCGTAGAAATTGAAGATAGAATTGCTGTAACTGTAAAACCTCTTAGGGTTCGCTCGTTATTAACTTTGAACTTTGACCGGAGATTAGGGACTGGAGATTAGAGACTAGAGATTAACCAGTCTCCAGTCTCCAGTCTCCAATCCCGCAAAGCGCCAAGTTGTTTCTGATTGACCCCTTACGCATCACGTTTCACGGTTAGTCAACCCCGCGAATTCCCAAAGAGTCAAAACTTATCAGGTCTGTATAGTACAAGGAGAATTATCCCATGCAGGTAAATGTAGTTCGGGGCAGTATTCAAGACCAAACGGCCGATACCCTCATCGTCAATTTATTTGAAGGCGTTACAATCCCCGGCGGCGCGACCGGCGCAGTGGATAAGGCGCTGGATGGCGCCATTAGCGAGCTAATTGCCAACGGCGACATCAGCGGCAAGATAGGCGAAGTCGGCGTCTTGTACCCGCGCGGCGCAATGGCGGCCAAACGTGTTTTGATTGTCGGATTAGGCCAACGAGACGAATTTGATTTGGAGGGCGTGCGTAAAGCGGCGGCGGCAGCCATCAAACGCGCCCGCGATTTGAACGCTAAACAGGCGGCGACGATTGTTCACGGCGCCGGCATTGGCGGGCTGGATGCGGCAGATGCGGCGCAAGCGGCAGCAGAAGGGTCGCTGCTGGCGCTGTACCAATATGATGCGCCCAAGAAAAAGGAACCGCAAAATGAGATTGAATCGTTGACAATTGTGGAATTTGATGGGAGTAAAGTAGCAGAGATTGAACGCGGGGTGGAAACGGCCGTATCCATCACAGCCGGAACCACATTAGCCCGTGACCTCGTCAACATGCCCCCCAACATCGCCACCCCCACCCGCCTGGCCCAGGCCGCCAAAGAAATCGCTGCCGCGTATGGCATGAAAATTACCGTTGGCGGGCGCAAATGGGCCGCCAAACGGAAGATGGGCGGCTTCTTAGCCGTCGCCAAAGGCGCAGGCGAACCGCCCAAATTCATCGTGCTGGAGCATAACAGCGACCGAGACGATTTGGACACCATCGTCCTGGTGGGCAAAGGCATCACCTTCGATACTGGCGGCATCTCCCTCAAACAGGTAGCCGGTATGGGCAAAATGAAATCGGATATGGGCGGCGCGGCGGCCGTGCTGGGCGCAATGGAGGTTGTCGGGCGGCTCAACATCCCCCTGCGCGTCATCGGTATCGCGCCTTGCACCGAGAACATGCCCGACGCCAACGCCTACCGTCCGGCCGACGTCATCACCGCCAGCAACGGCAAAACCATCGAAATCATCAGCACAGACGCCGAAGGACGCATGGTTTTGGCCGATGGGTTGGTGTATGCTGAACGATACCAACCAAAAGCGGTGATTGATTTGGCAACGCTGACAGGCGCGTGTGTGATTGCCTTGGGCGGACAGGCGGCGGGGCTGTTCAGCACGGATGACAGTTTGCGCGATAAGATGGTGGCGGCGGGAACGGCCGTACACGAGCGCGTCTGGCCCCTGCCTTTGTGGGATGACTACCAAAAAGCCATCAAATCCGACGTTGCCGACATGAAAAACGGCGGCGGCCGATACGGCGGTGTGGGCACATCGGCCATCTTCCTCAAAGCATTTACCGATTACCCCTGGATGCACCTGGACATTGCCGGCGTCGCGCTTACCGAAAAAGAGTCCGACTACACCCCCGCAGGCGGAACCGGCTTTGGCGTGCGGCTGCTAATCGAATTCTTGCGGCATTGGTAACGCCCCGCCCCGCCGAAATCTCTGGAGACCGGCGAGGTTTTCTACAAAACCTTGCCGGTCTAAACAGTTACCAAATGCTTGCCTCATCCCCAAAATCTTCCTAAACTAGATAAAACGGTATTCCCACCGAACATTCCCGCTTCATTTGAATAATTGTAACTATACAGGTGACAGTCACTGTTTAGTAAGTGACTGTCATCTCTGGTAGTTGTATAGTTACAAATAATTTTTGTAACCCGAACAAGTGGAGGCAACCCATGTCTATACCTACCCCCCCATTAACTCTTGGCGTCGAGGAAGAATATCAAATCATTGATCCCGACTCTCGAAATCTGCACTCTTACATCACAAAACTGCTTTCGCAGGATGAGAAAAGGGATGACCGGCTCGACCTGAAACCGGAATTCATGCAATCTCAAGTAGAGGTGGGCAGCCACATTTGCCGCAATATCAAGCAAGTGCGGCAAGAAGTTATCCGTCTGCGCCGCGCAGTTTTGGATATGGCCGATGAGAATGGGTTAGCCATCGTTGCCGCCTCTACGCACCCTTTCGCCCGCTGGGATGAACAATCTATCACCGAAGGTGCGCGTTACAAGGAATTATTGGATGATATGCAAGGCGTCGCGCGGCGTTTGTTGATTTTCGGGATGCACGTCCATGTTGGTTTTGTAGAACCGGGGCTGGAACCTGATTTGGACACGAAAAACCTGATCATGGACATTATGAATCAGGCACGGTATTTCATCCCCCACATCCTGGCTTTATCAACCAGCTCGCCGTTTTGGCACGGCCGTAACACCGGCCTCAAATCATATCGCAGCGTCGTTTTTGAATCCATGCCCCGCACCGGCATTCCCCACTCCTTCGATTCCTGGGGCGAATACAAACGATACGAAGACACAATGGCTAAAGTCGGGGCTTTTGGCCGGGGGATCACAACCGCCAAAATCTGGTGGGACATCCGGCCGCACCCCATCTTCCACACCCTGGAATTCCGCATATCCGATTTATGCACAACCGTTGAAGAAACCGTTTGTATTGCCGCTACCTTCCAGGCCATCGTTGCCATGCTGCTGAAAATACGGCAGCAAAACATGACCTGGCGACGCTATCGGCACGTACACATCTCCGAAAACAAATGGCGGGCCGTGCGCTACGGCATTCATGGCAACCTCATTGATTTTGGCAAACGCGAAGAAGTGCCCTTCCATTTCCTAATGGAAGAACTGCTGGAATTGTTAGACCCCGTTTTAGACGAACTAGGCAGCCGCAAAGAAGTCGAATACATCCGCACCATCCTCAAAAACGGAACCAGCGCCGACCGCCAATTAGCCGTTTACCGGCAGCATGGCGGCGACGACAACCGCGAAGAAGCCCTCAAGGCCGTGGTAGACCATTTAATTGAGGAAACGAAGCAAGGCGTATATTAGTTACTATTAGGATAGTTTATGTTACAAACACCAGCGCAAATCAAAGCCGCGTTAGAACGAATTTTGCCGCGCGTAGCCAAACCCGGCCGTTACACCGGTGGCGAATATAACCAAATCGTCAAGAATTGGGACGAAATAGATTTCAAAGTCGCTCTGGCCTTTCCCGACATCTACGACATCGGCATGTCCAACCTGGGCTTGATGATCCTTTACGATCTCATCAACAAGCACAAAAATCTGCTTGCCGAGCGCGTCTATTCCCCCTGGACAGACATGGAAGCCATCATGCGCCAGCGTGAAATGCCGCTTTTCTCGTTGGAGAGCAAACGCCCCATCCGCGATTTTGACCTGTTGGGCATTAGCCTGCCCTACGAACAATTATTCACCAACGCCTTGAATTTGCTCGATTTGGCCGGAATGCCGGTGCGTTCGCTGGATCGAGACGCCAGCTACCCGCTGGTCGTGGCCGGCGGCCATGCTTGCTATAACCCGGAACCGATGGCGCCTTTCATTGATGTGTTTGTCATTGGCGAGGGCGAAGAAGCTATCCTCAAAATCATTGGCGTAATGAGGGCCGCCGCTCATCTGGATCGGGAAATGCAACTGCGTTACATTGCCCAAATCGAGGGCTGTTACGTGCCTCGCTTTTACGATGTGGCCTATCACGATGACGGCACGATCAAAGCTATCACGCCGAATAGGCCGGAGGCGCCTGCCAAAGTTTTGAAAACGATTGTGCCCGTCATGCCGCCGCCGGTGACGAATTTCATCATTCCCTTCATCGAAACGGTTCACAACCGCGCCCCCATTGAGATTATGCGCGGTTGTACGCGCGGCTGCCGTTTTTGCCATGCGGGTATGGTGACGCGCCCCGTGCGCGAACGGCCGGTTGAAGAAGTGCTGACGGCGATGGACAAAATTCTGGAAAGTACCGGCTATGAAGAAATTGCTTTGTTGTCGCTTTCTTCCAGCGATTACACGAATGTTTTAGAATTGACGCGAAAAATCGGCGAACGGTTCGGCCATTTGGGGCTGAACATCTCGCTGCCGTCGCTGCGGATTGAGAGTGTTTCGACGCAGTTGATGGACAATTTGGGCGATAGCAAGCGGGGCGGCTTTACGCTGGCTCCGGAAGCGGCGTCGGAAAAGATGCGTCGTACCATTAACAAGTTTGTGACACATGAAGATTTGCTGGAAACGGCGCGGGAAATTTATAAGCGTAACTGGCGCACCATCAAATTATATTTCATGATTGGGCATCCGATGGAGGAGATGGAAGATGTGGAAGCGATTATTGATCTGGCGCGGCAGGTGTTGTTTGTGGGGCGGGAGTATCACGGCAAGAAGGCCAGCGTGAATGTGGGCGTCAGCACGTTTATTCCCAAGCCGCATACGCCGTTTCAGTGGGAGCCGATGGGCGACATGGATGAGATTTATGCCAAGCTGGATCGGTTGAAGCGGAAGGTGCGCGGGCCTGGGCTGCGGCTGCGCTGGAATAATCCGAAGGAATCGGTGTTTGAGGGATTTTTGAGCCGGGGCGACCGGCGAATTGCCGAGGTTGTGGAGCTGGCCTGGCGCAAGGGGGCCAAGTTTGACGCCTGGCGAGAGCATTATGATGAAGAGGCGTGGCAATCGGCGTTGGAGGAGATGGGGCTGGACCCGGCTTTTTATACGCATCGCCGCCGCCGGATTGATGAGGTGTTTCCCTGGGAGCATATTGATATTGCGGTGACGAAGAAGTTCCTGACAGAAGATTATTTGATGAGTCAGGAGCAGGAGACGCGGGTGGACTGCCGAGAGCAATGCTTTGCTTGCGGTATTTTGCCTAAGTTGAAGGATTTGCGTCGGGAGACAGAGGATGAAGCCTGGAAATGTCCGCCGGTTCCGACGCGCAAGCATCACAAGCCGCGCCAGGAGCGGGTTCCGGTGGTGGAGGGGATTCCGTTGACGGTTATTTCGAGTTGATAGTTGGTAGTTTGGTGGTTGATAATCATCTCGGAAGAGACTGTCAACTGTCACGGTTGTGGAATTCTGCTAAGTCCCGATTAGCTTTCTCTATCATTTCTCTGGTTTCGTTAAACAGTTTCCAGGTTGCATCAGCAGCTTCTTGAACAACCTCGTCTATGTTCCCAGTCATAGTTAGATACAGTTCATCTCCATACAAGTTATAAAGATGTTTAAATCCTAACCACCATTGATGATGTGACTTATAACCATTTTTTTTCAGGTGTGTCTTTAGTGCGCTTACTGATTGTAGTTGCCAGTATTCACCCCTCAGTTCCTTGTTTTCGGATGCAGAAATACCTAAATTTATAAAATCGTTAGTGCGGTGAATACTAACAAATAAACATGGGGCATCATCCTTTTCGCTTTCAGGGATATACAAAAAGGAGCTGCCAGCATAAGGTTTTGTCCACTCTTTGGAAGTCTTTCCTAATTTCCACCTATTGTTTAGATCGTTTACGCTAAGTTTCTCAAGTTGACGATGTAAGGCTGCCCCAAAAGAACATTGAAGTTCTTTTTTAATTGGTTTGATTCGCCTGCTTATGGCTTGAGCAATTCTCAAATTTTCTGGATCTGACAATATCCGAGCGACGGGTTTGCTGAGATTATCAAGGCCTTGTTTCTGCAAGGTATCTAATGCGCGTTGCGTTTCCAATGCTATTGCCAGATTGTCCGCTCGCATTAAAAAGTGTGTGATTGGGTCTTGGTTGTTCATGGTAGTTCCTTCAGGTTATTTATTAGCTGTAGATATTGCTCGATAACGGCCGTTATCCGCGGCGACTCTACCTTTTTAAGAGCCTCCAACAACCATTGATAAATGTTTTCACTGTAAGAAAGCCTGAAACATGGCGCGTCCTCGGCTGAGTTGGCTTTTCTTCCGTTTGGCGTCAAAAAAAGGAGAGCTTGCTTTGGATACTGACTTTTGTGTGTTTGCATCCATTGCCAATAATAATGAAGTTGTCGTGTACTTTCATTAGCGAGAACTTTATTTTCGATAACGCAAAGAAAACCGAGGTCTTTACATTGAATAACGATATCGAGCCGACCATGTTCTTCGGTAACATTTTCCTTTTTTATTTGCCATTTGTAGGAATCAATTTTTTCTGGCAGCGCAGGGAATGCGACAGGGTGATTGGCGCTGGCTATTGGGAGATTTTTCTGGCAATACTTCAGAAAAGATTCGAGAAACAAGAAATCATGTTCATGTTTTTCGTAAGGATTTAATAGGTTGGCCAAGAAGGTCGAGTGGGTTTTTTCTTGATAAGCAATGCCCAGAAAATAAAAAATATTAAATCTGGGAGTAGTCTGGCGAGCTTGTTGTCTGGCTTTTATAAAATTGTTTTTCAATCGTTCAAATTGCTCAGGGAACACGGCCGTTCGGAAACGTTTTACAAAGTCAGTAATGTCGTCAATATGAACTTCGTCCACTGTTATCTCCCTCTGCTTCCACAAAAATCTAAACAAACCCTAATGGTTGGAAGTGAGTTAATCGAGAAGTTGTTGAATTTGTAGAAAAGCTTGTTTGGCGATCGTCAAGGCTTCTTGAGCTTGTTCTTGACCCGGCAAACCATCTGGCAAAGCTCCGGGAAGTGCATCTGGGTATCGAGTGGGGATATAAAAATCGTCTAACGACATGAGCGATTCGCGCAAATCGACAAGCCAGTCTTCTGACAATAAGTTGACTAAATCAGTAATTGCATGGGTGCGTGGCGGCGTTTTTTCTTGAGACACCAACAACCCTTTCAGTGCTTTTTCAACACATTGTTGTGCATGAAAACAGACCTGGTTGTAGATTTTCCGTTCCCAAACCAGTTCGGCAACCTGCAAATCTTCTTGAGCAAAGATAAACCAACGCTTACTGTTTTCGTTCATAAATGACTTTGCTCTTGCCTAGGATTTCTTGCTGGAAAAACGGCCGTTCTGCCTTCATCTTTTCCCATTCGTCCGGTGTATAAACCAGGATGTCTGTCCCTACTTTCGGTTGAAGAAGCCGACGAATTTCGCGCAGCCTTTTCCAAAATGACAGGTCTGTTTTTTGCACAAGTACCAGGTCAATATCTGACCAGGCATGTACATCTCCTGTCGCCAACGAGCCAAAAATCAGAATTTTATCCAGGTTTTTTTGTTTGCGAAGCAGGTTGACATAGCGAAATAATTCGTTTTCTAGCAATGTCTTCCGATCCACCGTTGTCGTTGCCATATTGGTTATCATACCGGTTTGCAGGTGCGAAATCAACCATTCAGACTTGTGAGGGGGAAACCGCGCAGGTTGTGTGTCACGCTAACGGCCGTGCATACGCCGACTCCCAATCCCGATCAAAAATGGCCTGGGCTTGCCGGATGAGGGCCGGATGGTCGGTATTGAAGCTGCCGCCGATGGTTTCGTGGAAGTAGCCCCAGGTCATGTTGGATGTGCCGATGTTGAGCCGGTTGTCGGTGACGATGAATTTGGCGTGGTTGACGCGGCTGTGGCCGGGATAGCGCCGATTTTCGCCTTCTACGCTGTCCCAACCGGGGATGAGGAAGCGTTTGATTTGCAAACGGCCGTTTCCCCCGCCATCTACCGCATCCATTTGCAAGGCAGCGACCGTTTCCCCCAGCGTTTGTAAAAATGGCACAGTACCGGGATAGGTGTACGCCCACCAGCCTAACAAAAAGCGCACATCCACGCCGCGATTGATGACCGCTTGCAGCAGCGCGTCACTAATTTTCGGCCACCAAAACAAGCGCTCATCAACAAAGCCGGTAGGCGAAAAAATCATTACGCTGAGGCAGACGGAGGTTTGGGCTGTGTGAATGGTGTGCAGGATGCCGTCCAGGTCGTCGGTACGGCCGTTATCGGTCAATTCCGGCGGTGATGCGGTGAGAAAGGCAGAGGCTGGTTGTTCATGGCTGATCAGCGGCAAAGGCCGGGCCATGTTGTGGGGCGTAGATGCGGTAAGCGGGGAAGGGGAACGGCCGTCGCCCGCCAACGGCGACCACGACGGCACACGCCGCTTTATCTGCGCTTTTGCATCATACACTTCGACCGTTTGCGGTTCCAGCGCGGCAAACTGCCACCACGTCTCGAACTGCCGGGCGGCGTCGGCGGCGATGGCGGGCTGGTTTTCGACGATGACGCCCAGCTCTTTCACTTGCGTCAGCGACCGCCAATCCATGTTAGCCGAGCCGAGATAGAGGGAACGGCCGTCCACAATCCACAATTTATGGTGCATGATGCCGCCGCCGTACCAATCGGCTAAATTCACCTGCCGGACGTGAACCTGGTCGGGAAACCGCTCCACCAGGCGGACGGTTTCCCACATCTCTTCGCTAAAACCGGGGCTTTGCAAAATGCGAATCTGTACGCCGCGCCAGACTGCATCTTCCAATGATTGGTACAAAGCCAAGCCATGTTCAGCGCCCAAATCCGTCAATTCGGATTCAGACAAGCCGGCCATGTCTTCTGCGCCTGAAGATGTGAGCAAGCTCCAGTAAACGGCCGTGACATCAATCGTTTGTTCCGCCCCGTCAACCAGCCGTTTAAGCGCCGTTTTCGTGTCGGCCACGCCCTCCGGTTGGGGTAAATCACCTAAATCTAATGGCATAGATTCGACTAAATACGCATGAGAATTCATTGTCATCACTCCCGGCAATGTTTAGAATAGCGCTATCATCCCCCAGCAGGGGCAATTCGTCAAAAGGATAAATTTATGCGCTTACACATTCACCTCACCTATCCACCCTCGCCAGAATCGCTGGCCGATTTACAAAGCTGGCTGCTGCCGGACATTCAGGTTACAACGGGCGATGATGTGCCGGACACGGTTGATGTGTTGGTTTCAGGACGGCCGTCTCCCGAACAAATGGCCGCCAGCTCCCGCTTACGCGCCCTCATCGTTCCCTGGGCGGGCGTATCCGCATATACCCGCAGCCTGATGGCTGATTTTCCGGCCGTTTCGGTGCATAATTTGCACCACAACGCCGTGCCGGTAGCCGAATTGACTTTGAGCTTGCTTTTGGCGGCGGCTAAGCGGATTGTGCCCTTTGACCAGGCCTTGAGACAGAATGATTGGACGGTGCGTTATAAACGGCCGTCCCCCGCCATCCTTCTATCTGGCAAAACAGCCGTCATTCTGGGGTATGGCGCCATTGGGCAGCGCGTCGCCCGCCTTTGCCGCGCATTGGACATGGATGTTTTGGCAACCAAACGCCATCCCACGAAGCTCTCCGACGAGTTCGCCAACGAAATCCATCCGCCGGAGGCGCTGTCCGATTTGCTGCCCCGCGCTCATGCCCTCGTTATTTGCCTGCCACACACGCCGGAAACGGAGGGATTGATTGGGGCAAAAGAGTTGGGGATGTTGAAACGGCCGTCTCTCCTCATCAACATCGGCCGCGGCCCCATCGTGCAGCAGCGAGCGCTGTACGAAGCGCTGCGCGACGGTGTTCTGGACGCAGCCGGATTAGACGTCTGGTACAACTACCCACCTGACAAGCCATCCCGCGCCCACACCCCGCCCGCCGATTACCCCTTCCACGAACTGGACAATGTGGTCATGAGTCCCCATCGCGGCGGCATGACCGGCGAGACGGAACGGCTGCGGATGACCCATCTGGCGCGGCTGCTCAACGCGGCGGCGAAGGGTGAACCGATACCAAATCGGGTTGATTTGCAGAGAGGGTATTGAGATTGGGACAATCAATCTCTAATCTCCAGCCCCCAATCCCTGTTCTTTAGGAAAAGTCAGGGACAGAATGACGCTAAAAGCGGCCCAAATGAGGACAAAAATATAGATGTAGGCCCGTTGGGCGATGACGAAGTTGAGTGCGCCGGTTTGGGCAACGCCGCCCAGTTGTAGCAATCCCAACCAGCCCAGGTCAAAAATGCCCAGCCCGCCGGGGGTAACGGCCGGAATCAGACTAAGTTGGGCAAATGAAAATCCGGCCAGATAGGTTGTGGCGGATGCGACAACAGCAACGGCGCGGCCGATGTAATAAAAGCTGAAGGCTAACACGCCGTTGAGCAAAATTGTCCAGCCCAGAGCGGCCAGGGCGGCGGGCGGCGTAGGGAATAGGGCGCGGCCAGATTCGGACGCTTGTTGCAGGCGAGGGCCAATCCAGGGCAATTTTTGCGCCCATTTTGCCCAAAGAGCAATGCGTTGTTCAGCCATCCCCCACCAGATGATGATGGCTAGTAGGAAGATGATGAGGAGAACGGCCGTTACAAACCCCACTATCCCCAACTGCCCCCGCAAAAAGAACCAGGACGGCGGCAAAAGCGCGGTCAACAGCAGCACATCAAACAAATTATCCGCCATCACAATCCAGATCGCCCGTTTGAGCGACACGCCAAAAGCGCGTAAAGCGACGGATTTGCCGCCAATCGTACTTAAACTGCGCGGCACAATCAGCCCCAAAGCGCGAGTCGTCATCGTCAGGTAGTAAAGCCGCCGCCAGGAGAAGGGCGACCGGCCGGATAGGGCGCTGGTTACGGTGCGCAGCCGTAAGGTGGCAATCATGCCTGCCGCGCCGCGCAGCGCCAGCGCCGCTAAAATAAAGCGCAGTTCGCCGGAGAGGATTTGCCGCCAGGGTTCGGCCCCGCCGTACCACAAAATCCCCCCAAACAGGGCTAAACTGAGGAGTTGGAAGGCGCGTTTCAGCCAAACTTTCATGACAGAGATTGGGGATTAGAGAGTGGGGATTGATTCATCTTTCATCTTTAATCTCCAATCTCTAATCTCTTGTTTTTCATTCCTTCCCATAATTGTTTGATTTCGAGACCGACTAATACGGCTAAACTGAGCAGGGGCAGGGGCAAAAACAGGAGCGGGTTCTCCGAATCGCCGGCGACGGTTTGCAGGAACAGCGCCCAGGGGAAGATGACAAGGATAAGCATGATACCGGCGATGAGCCAGCCGCCCGCTTTACGCGAACGAAGCCGGGATAACCAATCGAAAAGGGGGATGAGGAGCAGGGTTTGGTTGGTGGTTCCGGTTTGGAAGAGGATGAGCAGACTGGCGATGATGGTCCAGTAGGTTGCGCGGAGGAACGGCCTGCTCTGAGTTTGCCGAAGGGGCCGCCCCCCCTTATTTCGCAACTCCCGCCGCCAGGCCCACAACATCGCCGCCAGCAAAAAAATGGTCAGAGCGGCTCGAACGGCCCCGCCTGCGCCCGGCCAAACCTGTTCTACTAACACAATCAGCGGATTTTTGCCGCCTGCCACCGCAGCGTACCGTTGAATATCCTCAAGAAAGCTGATGGGCCAGCGCGGGAAAAAGGGCAGCGACAGCAAAAACATAATCGTGCCGCCGCCTAACAAGCCCCAAATAAAACGCCATCGTTTATGCGCTATGGCCCAAATAACCAGCCAGGGGCCGATGAGGACGACCATTTGTGGTTTTACGGATGTGGCCGCCAGTAGAACGCCCGCCCAACCGTCACGGCCGTTGCGCAGCGCCAGTAACATCCCCACCAAAAACAGCGTCACATGCAGCGTAAACTGCCCCAACAAAATGCTGCGGGCGACGGGATACAGGAACAGCGTCCCCAACATCATCCCGGTTAAGGCCGGCAGGGATGGCTGCCAGCGGGCGAAGCGGAACAACAAATAAACCGTCGCCACCACCACCCATTGCAACACAACCATCCAAACCGCCTGCGCCCAGGCATAGGAAACGTAAGACAGCGGCAAAAACAGGAAGATGACATGCAGCGGATAGGCAAAACTACCTTTTCCTTCCAGCGCCGGGTCTAACCCTTTGGCAAGCTGGATTTCGGCCGTCACATCCAGGCCATACGGGTCGCGCCCTTCCACCAGCAGCGCCCTGGCCCCTGCCCAGCGAGAGTAAAAATCGTTGCCGCCGGGGTTGGCGGTGGTAAATTGATTGTGCAGCGCGATACTTTCACCCACAGATAGAAGGATGAACAGCAGCCCGGCCAATAATGCTTTCTGATATTTCATCGTCATCCCAAATAGCCCAAATCTTTTAGCCGCTGCCGCACGGCGTCCTCATCTTCGCCGGAAAATTCAACGAAACTTTTTTCGGCCCTGACATCGCTTTCGCTGCGGGTTAGCCGTTCGTCTGACACCCATTCCGGGCGCAGGGCTTCGGTGAGGATACGGCCGTCCATATCCCTTGGAACCTGCTGCCCCATCAAATACAACACAGTGGGCGCAATATCCTCGATTTTAGCCTCTTGGAGGGCTTGTCCCGCTTGAATAGGCGCGCCGTGCAGCAGCGCCATCCCCGGCCGCCGATGCCAGCCGGTAATGCCATACGATGGGTCTACCAACTTATTCGAGGCAAATTCATACTCGCCAAAAGAGAGGTAGCGGAACCCTTTAGGCACAAAAACTATATCCGGCATCCGCTCCAAAAATGGCCCAGAATACAACATTTCCCGCGTGTAAACTTCATCCACCATCAGTTCGCCTGTTTCCGGGTCGCGCATCGCCTTTAATCGGTCAATCACATCCTGGCGGACGGCTTCGTACTGCGCCGGGTCCACTGCGCCCATCGGCTCGCGCCCTTTCAGATTGATCCATAACTGTCCTACATTCCCCAATGAATACACGGTCGTGGCGGCCCAATCAATATCGTTGAAGGAGAGGAAGAAGCGGGCCAGTTTTTGGTTTCCCTTGCCTTTTGTCACCTTGCCCTTCAGCCCGCCCAGGCCCAGCTTAAGCATCTGGTTGTAAATGGAGACGGGGGTAATGCCCAGGTTGAAGGCGGCCTTTTTTAGCTGGGTTAGCGGCCCGCGACGCAGACGCAGCAGGCCCCATTTGAGCAGCCAATTGTTCATGTAAATGTATTTGTGGAAGGGGCCAAACCCATGATCGGACATGAGGATGAGAACGGTGTTTTCGTCGAATTCGGCCGTCATCTCGCCTAATTGCTGGTCAATGTATTGGTAATGGTCGCGGATGGCGTGGCGGTGTTCTTCTGTGCCGGGCGCGCCGTGTAGAGGATGGGTCTCGTCCATGAAATGCCAGAGGCCATGCGAGAGTCGATCCGGGCCGCGAAAAACGTACATGGCGAAGTCCCAATCGTTTTCTTTGAGTAAGCGGCGCAGGTGGGTGAGTTGGTTTTCGGTGGTGTCGCGGATGGCCTGGGTGAATTTTTCGATGTTGCCGCGAGCATAGGATTGGGGGGAGTGGATGGTGTAGCCGGTTTCGCGTAGTTTTTGGGCCAGTTCGGGCGGGTGGGTGAAGTTGGATTTTTCGGATGGGGTCATCAAGCCGCTGACAAGGAGGCCGTTGACGGGTTCGGGCGGGTAGGTGACGGGGACGTTGACGACGACGACTTTTTTGTCGCCAGCGCCGAGGTATGACCAGAGGGAACGGCCGTTCCGCACCGAAGCGTTAATGGGCGACACCGAGTAAGAATCGGGCCGCCGAAAGACAAAATCCACCAGCCCATGCTTGCCCGGGTTTTTGCCGGTGATGAAGGATGACCAGGCGGGTGCGGTGATGGGCGGCATGGTGGAATCCAGTTCGCCCCAAACGCCCTCCTGCATCAGCCGTTGGAAGGTGGGCAAATATCCTTCATCGGCCCAGGGTTTAATCAAATCAAAGGTGCCGCCATCTAACCCCATGATGACGATGCGTAATGGTTTTTCCCAGGCATTCATATGAGTTCCTCAATGATTTTATGGGACGCGGAGATACGCGGAGGGGCGGAGATGCGCGGAGAAAGAAAGAGGGGAGAAAAGAGTTGTTTCATGATCATAAATATAGCGTATGCAACAATCAATCGAATTTTCTGCCTCTATTTTATCTCTGTGAATCTCTGCGTTTGCTCCGCGAATCTCCGCGTAATGTTTTTTAACTTTTGTGCAGCGAGACGACTAAATCGGCGATGAGACCGAGGACGGCCGTCTGAAAAGTGATCGTGAGCAATACAACTGTCGTCGTCGCCAGATGGAAATCGTAAGCGGTGATGTCGTAGATGACTTTAGCCAAACTGAGGAGACTTAACAAGATGACTAAAGGCACAAAAACGCGCAGCGGCCGGTAGGAAAGGACGACCCGGACGACCAGGGAGAAAAAGTTAATGGTGTCTTGAAACGGCCGTATCTTCGACTTCCCCGTCCGCTGAAAATAATCAATGGGGACATACAGCACATTGTAATCATTCGTCAGCAGCGCCAGCGTGATGGAGGTGGTGAAGGAAAAACCGGACGGCAGCAGCCGGAAATAGTTGATGGCGACATCCCGCTTGAAGGCGCGTAAGCCGGAATTGAGATCGGGAATCTCCATGCCGCTGAGATAATTCGCCAGCCGGGTCAGCGCCCATTTGGCCGGGCGGCGGATGAGCGGGATGTGCACCGTCTCGCCGGTGCGCGCACCCACAACCATGTCGTAATCGGCCATTTTCGCGGCCAAAACGGGGATCATATCAATCGGGTACGTGCCATCGGCGTCTATGATGAGGATGTTTTCGTATTGGGCTTGCCGGATGCCGGTTTTGAGCGATGCGCCGTACCCTTTGTTTTGGGGATGGACGAATAAACGCACGCCGGAGACTTGTTGGATGGTTACGGCCGTATCATCCGTCGAACCATCATCCACCACAACAATCTCGCTGACCAGATTGGCCGCCGTGGTTACTTGTTTTATCTTTTCCAATGTGGGTAGAATGGCTCCCGCTTCATTGTAGGCGGGGATGACGATGGATATGGGTTGAGTCATGAGGTGAATCTCCATAGCAAGGTGGTAAAGTGGCAAGGCGGCAAAGTGAAATAGTTCTGCAACTCTGCAACTTTGCAACTTTGTCACTCTGCAACTATATCACGGTTGGAGTTCATATAAAATGTACGCGCCGGCAATGTCGGTGATGGGGGTTAGGTGATGGGTTTGTAAGGCCTGGACAACGGCCGTATTCACCGGTTCGTCTGATTGAAGGCGTGCGGCCGTCATAAACTCGTACCCTTTTTGATAAAGCAAAAGATGAGTCACGCCGCTTTCCCGCCAGTTGGCGGCAATGCCATCTGCATCGCCATGTAAATGAACGAGGTGTCCCAATTCATCCAGACTGCTGTCAGGGCGGCAGTCGTGGTCACAATAATAACTGCGCGGTTCAAACAAAAAAGCGACGACGCTTTCCGGCGGCAGCTCGTTAATGGCCTCCATAGCGCCATAATGCGCCCCCAAATGACGACGCAGCAGTTCCGCTTTTGTGTCTGAACCAACGACATAAGTCCAGGGCGCAAAAGGCAGCCAGGCCGTGATTTGTCCCACCAGGTTGAGGAGTAGCACCAGCCCGATGACCAGGTTCAAAAAACGATGAAGTGAAAATTGAGGATGATCCAGCCGCCTTAAATCATTGAGCAGCCAGGCTAACGCCGGAACCAACGCCGCAAAACAGGGTAAGAGAACGCGGCTGATTAAAAATCCTTTTGAATTCATGGCGCCAAGCAGCCAAAATCCGTACTGGCTAAGGGCAAACAGCAGCAGCCAGCTTAACGCCGCCGGGACATCTTTGCGCCGGCGGGAAAAGGCCAAAATGAGGATGAGGGGTAAAAATGCCAGCAGCAGCGGCCCGATTTGAGCATCCTGGTTCACATCAATGAGGCCCAGCGTAAGGTCGTAGGGAAGGCGCAGGATGGCGATGAGGTCCAGGCCGAGGCCGGTGCCTGATTCGGTGAAGGCGGCCGCCAGATAATTGTCCCAGTAACGGCCGCCTCCAAACGGATAGACCGGATTCCCCACCAGCAGCCAGCTTTTGAGGTAAATGGGCAGCGCCGTCAGGGTGGTGGCTGCTGTCAGCAGGGCTAATGGCTTGAACATGGCCGAAAGCCGCTTTCTGACTGTCCAGGCGGTAAATCCTGCCAGCGTCAGCGGCGCGACGAAGCTGGTGTATTTGAATCCCATTGCCAACCCGCAAAATATGCCGCTTAACAGCAGCCAGGACGATTGGCGGTTCTGCCGCCATGTCAGCCAGAAATACAGCGCCCCGATTTGATAAAAGGCCAATCCCAAATCGTTGTAAGCCCAGCCGGCCAGCGACAATATCATGGGGATGGCGTAGAGGAGGAGAACGGCCGTCCACCCCTCTTTCATGCGCAGTTGTTTCCGGGCGGTCTGAAAAATCAGCCCCGCCAGCATGAGATGAAAGATGAAATGGAGCAGTTTGGCGGTCACATCGCTGCGTAATGCCATCGCCATCATGAACAGCATCTCAAACAGCGCCGGATAATGCAGGGGAAAGATGTCGTAAGCGTGGATTCGGCCGGCCGCCAGGTACAGTTTTGGCCCTTTGAGGTGGTAAAACAGGGCGTCAAAACTGGTCGGCGGCAGTAACGCCAACGTTAACGCCATACCCAACGCTAAAAACAGATAAACGGCGGCGGGGCGCGACGGCCGTTCCCACCGCAATCGCCGTACACATTCAAACGCTTTTTTACTGGTCAGCAGGGTTAAAATGATGGCGATGGCGTAGAATACGGCCGTTTCCAACCAACCAACCATCCCCAAAAACAACGTCAGCAGCCCCAACGCGCCAAATCCCAGCCCCAGCCCAAACAAAAGCCGCGCGCCCGGACTCATTTCCAGCCTAAACCGCTCCAGCAGCCACAACCCTGCGCCCAACGCAAACCAGGCCATCCACAACGCCGCCGCCACATCCAACAGCGAACGCCCCACCGCCGCTGCCGAGAAGGGGAAACGCTGCCAAATGACGGCCGTTTCCGCCAAAAACGCCAACTGCGGCCCGCTAAACGGCTTCTGCACCACATAATAAGCGCTCAAACTAAAAAACAGCCAACCAATAAAGAGCGCAACCCCGCCCCACTTCAGCCAATCAGAAAATTGAACGCCGTTTGTTTTATCCGATTCAATCATAACCCAGCCCGCAGCCCTTCACGCATCACGTTTCACGTTTCACGCATTACGTATCACGCATTACGCATCACGTTTCACGTTTCAAACGATAATAGATTCCCCGCAAAATGACAACAGACATCTGGTACCAATCCCAATTCACTCTTTTTATACGCGCAAATTCACCCTTTTTATACTTTGGAAGACGGCCGTTCCTGCTATGATCGCGCAATAAATAAACTCAAAAGGTAACTACTAAGGTGACAGTCACTTTCTCCAGAGGCAATGGTTATAACAAATCGCTATATTAAGTGACTGTCACCTCTGAGGCGTAGTTACCTCAAAATAGGAGTTTCCCCATGAAGTACAAAATAGTCACACTGCTAAGCCTATTCGTTTTACTGGCCGTTCAAGAGTTAACCACCGTACAATCCGCGCCGGCAGGCGTTTCAATCCACAATATCGAGCTAAACGCCGCCGATTTCGCCGGGGGGACCGGCACAGGCTATGCCATCACAGCCGATGGTTTAACAATGGCCGACGATGCGGTAACGGCCGTCTACACCTCCCCCGTCATCCAATCGCCCATTCCCTTTAACGCGGCCGTGCCCCAATGGTTCGCCACCGTTCCCGACATGACCAGCATGGAACTGCATGTGCGAACCAAAGCGGCTGCCGGCGAATGGGGCAAATGGGTAGACATTCACGAAAATGACGATTGGACGCTGCCCGACGATCCCGACATTGTCGGCGAGATGCTCGCCGTCCCCGCTGCGGATGTCACCCACCACCAACTCCAATTTTCCGTCATTTTCAGCCGTTATGCCGGGGAACCCGCGCCGGTTTTTGAACAGTTAACCCTGACCGTTATTGACACAACCGATGGCCCTACCCTCGAAGAGATGCAAGCCCGGCAGGCCGAGCTAGATGCCGCCAACGCCAGCCTTAACCAGACGCCCAACGACAGCTACCCACGCCCAACTGTCATCAGCCGTGAAGTATGGTGCTACTACGATGACTGCAATTATGATCCTGCGGATTTGGCGTACAGCCCTTACACGCACATGGTCATCCATCATACCGTTTCATCCAATGAAAGCAGCGATTGGGCCGCCATCGTTCGCGCCATCTGGAACTTCCACACCTACACGCGCGGCTGGGGCGACATCGGCTACAATTACCTGGTTGACCGCACCGGCGTCGTTTACGAAGGCCACCTGAATGAGGATTACCTGAACCTGGATGTGGTGGGCACGCACGCCTCAGCCGCCAACACGGGCGGCATGGGCGTGGCCCTCATCGGCACATTCTCCACGCCGGACGAATACCCCGGTTTTGATGAAACGCCGCCGCCGGAAATGCAAGCGGCCGCCGTTGAACTGCTCTCTTGGAAGGCTGACCAACGGGATATTGATGTGTATGATGCCAGCCGCATGGTCTACACCGATTGGGGCCTGCCGCATTTGATGGGGCATCGGGATGTGTACGGAGGCACTTCAACAACCTGTCCGGGGGCGAATGCGTATGGGCTGCTGCCGGCGCTGCGCGATGCGGTCGCGCAGCAAATCGGGTTTGTTTCGCCGCATATGTATGTTGATGAGTTGAGCGACGCTTTCACGATGAGCGACAGCGTCTGGTACGAGGGGCCGGAAGGGTGCGGTAATAACGGTCATTCCTACTACACCTGGAATGTAACCGATGAGGCGTTGAGCGATAATTGGGGCGAATGGCGTCCGGATGTGCCGGAATACGGCCGTTACGAAATTGAAGTGTACGCCCCCTACTGCGACACCAACGCCCCCGAAACGGATGGCGCTATTTACACCGTCACCCACGCCGACGGGACGGATACCGTCACCGTCAGCCATAACGCCAACGTCGGCTTGTGGATGTCGCTGGGCGAATTTAACCTGAATGCCGGAACAGGCAATCTCATCCGTCTGACCGACCTGACCAGTGGCGACCTCACCGATTACGATTACGGCGTCTGGTTTGACGCCATTCGTTTGCGCCTGATCGAAGGCTCGGCAAGCAACGCCGCGCCGCCGGATGACGCCTGGGTGACGCAGCAGTCAGTTGATTTCGCCTGGGAGATTGTCAATCCCGGCACAGTTCTGACAACGACGCTGCAAGTGGCGACGGACCCGGCGTTTAGCGACATGGTTTACACGGAAAGTTGGGGAACGGCCGTTACCAACACTGTCCACACCTTCAGCCAGGATTATGCCGACCTGTATTGGCGGGTACGTTTGAATCTAAACGCCGGCGATCAGGTAGAGTCGGCCGCCACGCGCTTTGGGCTGGACTCGGCGCCGCCAACTTCCAGCGTAAACGCCCTGACATTTTATCCCGCCGAAGGCTACTATGAACTGGGTTGGCAGGGCAGCGATAATCTTTCCGGCATAGCCGGCTACAACATCGAATACCGGGCCGACAGCGACCTGACATGGACTACCCTTTTGAGCGCGACAACGCTCATCACTGCCACCTTCACACCGCCCGATCCGGCGCAAATGTATTGGTTCCGCAGCCAGGCCAGCGATGCCGCCGGCAATACCGAACCGGCCCACAGCGGCGACGGCGACATCAACACCGAGCAGGCCGACGTCATTTACACCATCCATGTCCAAAACGAGACCCCGGCGGCCGATGTGTGGCTGAATGGGTTGTCGGTTGATTTTTCCTGGGCCATTACGACGGCGATTGATATTTCAACAACGACCTGGGCGGTGGCAACTGACCCGGCTATGACCAATGTGGTGGCAGCGCAGAGCTGGGGAACGGCCGTTACCCAAACCCTCCACAGCTTTACCCAGGATTACGCCGACCTGTACTGGCAAGTAACGGTAACGGACACCGAAACCCTCTCCGCCTCATCCACGCCCACGCGGTTTGGCCTGGATACAACCCCGCCTACATCCCAGGTTACAATGATTTATGAATTGTCTACCGGCTCCTACTTTTTGCTGTGGCAAGGGGATGACGCCGGGTCCGGCCTCGCTCTCTACACAGTCGAATACCGCGCCCAGGGAGAGACGGATTGGATAACGCTGGTGGATGGGGTAACGGCCGTTTCCGCCATGTTCGACCCACCCGTACCAGGGCAAATTTACGAATTCCGCAGTCAGGCCACCGATTTAGTCGGCAATATCGAACCGCCCCATCCCAACCCGGATATGGACACCACACAGGCAATTTTGCTCTCTCATGCTATAATGCTGCCGATTATTCAGCGTTAAGCGTGGCAGGGTGGCAGGGTGGCAGGGTGGCAGAGTGGCAGAGTGGCAGGGTGGCAAGGTGGCAGAGTGGCAGAGCAGCAAAGTCACCTTGCAACCTTGCAACCTTGCAACCCCGCAACCCCGCAACCTTGCACCCCCGCAACCCCGCAACCCTGCAACCCTGCTCCGGAGAGATTCTAACATGCCCCAATCTGTTGATGTTCTCATCGTCGGTTCCGGCCCTTCCGGCACATCCACCGCCTTGCATCTCGTTCGCCAAGACCCGGCCTGGGCCAAACGCATCGTCATCGTAGATAAAGCCGTCCACCCGCGTGAAAAATTATGCGGCGGCGGCGTCACCCACATCGGCCAAAACATCCTGGCCCAGTTAGGCCTTCCCTTTGAGCCGGAAAATTTTGCCGTGAATGAAGTGCGTTTGATCTACCAGGATAAGCAGTACTCTTTCTACGGCAATCCGGTTTTTCGGATTGTGCGCCGGGATGAGTTTGACCATTGGCTGGTGAAAATTTGCCAAAAGTTCGGTATTCCCGTTCGACAAGGCGAGGCAGTGACAAAAATCACGCCGCATGACGATTATGTTGAGGTAGCGACTGAAAAGACGACTTTTCACGCTCAGGTTGTGGTGGGGGCCGACGGTTCGCGCAGTTTTGTGCGCCGCACGCTGAAATGGGCCGATGAGTCCCGCGTTGCCCGCCTGCTGGAGGTATTGACGCCGGAAAATGCCAATATCCAGCCGGAATTCCGTGATGGCATAGCCGTGTTTGATTTCACGCGGATGACGGATGGTTTGCAAGGATATTATTGGGATTTTCCCAGTTTTGTGGCGGGACGGCCGTTCATGAACCGGGGACTCTTTGACAGCCGTGCCCGGCCGGAACGGCCGAAAGCTCATCTCAAACAAGAACTGGGCGATGCGCTGCAAGCAAGGGGCCGGGATTTGGCGGATTACCAGCTAAAAGGGCATCCGATTCGCTGGTGGGCTAAAAACGGCCGTTTCGCCATCCCGCGCGTGTTGTTGGTGGGCGACGCCGCCGGGGCCGACCCGCTTTTTGGCGAGGGGATTTCGTTTGCGCTGGGATACGGCCGTGTCGCCGCTCCCGTCATCAGCGACGCCTTTGCGCGTCATGATTTCAGCTTTGCCGATTATGACGGCCGTTTACGGAATGATCCCCTGTTCAAGCAGTTACAAATCCGCGTGCGGCTGGCCCGCATTGCCTACCGCATTCGCTCCCCCTGGCTGGTGCGGTTGGGCTGGGCGTTGATGAGCTGGGGCGTCAAATTTACCCGCTGGCGCGACCCCAACTTCGTCCCTGCCGAACAACCGCAAACCCTCTTAACCGACAGCATGCAGCAATCAGCTTAAAACGAAAAGTCCGATTTTTCTTCAAAAATCGGACTTTTATGCTGTTATTTGTCTTTGTTTTGACTGGCTCGCGCCTTGGCCAAAGCATCTTCCAGGTCGTCCAGCCGCTGCAACAGGGCCGGCGGCACGGAATGAGCCGGCCACTGCTTCTTTAATGCGGCAATTTCTGCTTCCAGCGCTTTGATTTGTTCTGCTTTGTCATCCATGAAAATCTGTGTCCAAACTCGGTTTAGGCCAATTCAAAAAAACAATGATCCGCAGATTACGCCGATTAACGCAGATTCTTTTCCCTAATCTGCGTAATCTGTGTAATCTGCGGATAAAAAATGGATCATTTATTTTTGGTTTAGCCTTACTTGGGACGGCCGTACAACCACCAATACGTCTTCATCGGATAAGCCGCCTGCCAGACCAGCGGCCAGACAAACTCGCCTACCAGCCAGCGCCCCTTCAAATTCTTGTCCAGTGCAGCCACCTCATCCAGAATACGCTGGTCAAGCTGATAGGACGGTTTCATCAGCTCATCAATCATCGCCGTAATGACCACGCGCACGTCGGCGACGCTGGCGTAATAATCTACATCGGCCATCATGCGGCTGGACATGTGGCGTAGATAATTACTCCAATCGCTCAAGCGAGCGTGTAACTCCTGGTGCATCCGCTTCTCAAACTGTACTACATTGCCTGCCAACTTACTTTCAAATGCCTCCAGCGTCGCGTCCAGTCGGGCCTGAGCGGCGGCATCCATCTTGTCGCGCACCACCGGAAGCCGGTGGCGGCGCATCAGACAGCCGCCAATGGTCAGCTTGGGCATATCCCCTTTTTCCATCGTCCAGTGGGTTGCCTCGCTTATCAAATAGTCGTCCACCTCGGCAACCATCACCTCTAAAATTTTTAGATCGCGCAGGATAATTTGATGTTCGTCGTTCACGGCAAAACCCCTTTTCGCACACAGCTAAACCACTATATTTACAGGATACCGAAATTGGGGAACGGCCGTCAAGAGTTTCCACGAATTGTAGTGACTGGGGCGCTTTGACCGTTTCCTGTTGGCGTTTATAATCGCCCTATGCAAACGGAAAAGGACTTTTCACCCGACATGCCTATCACCGAAATGGGGAGGCAGGTAATGGCCGGTCAGTTAGCCATTATCCACACCTATGCTGAAGATTTGGACCAGGAAACCTCGGTAACGGCCGTTCACGAAACCCGCAAAGCCATCCGCCGCACCTTTTCCGCCATTAAACTGTTCCGCCCCTACTTTGAACCGGGCCTTCTGGATGGCTATCGGCGGCGTTTGCGTAAATTGATGAAGCGGTTGGAACCATGCCGGGATACGGCCGTTTTTCTGGGAAAATTGCGCGATTATGCCATAAACGCCCCCATACCTCTGGATGAACTGGCAGCGTATTGGCAAACCCGGCTTGAAACGGCCAACGCCAACCTGCGCGTCTACCGCCAGCGGCCCCAATGGGCTGTATTTTGGGATGAGTACGCCGCCTTTACAACAACACCAGACCAGGGCGCGTTACCCGTCAGGTTTGGCGTCCCGATTCGAGTGCGGCATTTGATGCCGGTTTTGCTGTACCAACGCGCCGCCGACGTTCTCGCATACGATGATTATGTCAATGGCGATGAGCCATTATCGGTGGAAATGCTGCACAAAATACGCATTCGGTGCAAAGAATTACGCTACACATTCCAATTTTTTACCCCGCTGTTAGGGGCTGAAATCGGGGATGTGATTGATGTGTTGAAATGGCTCCAGGTCAATTTAGGCGATCTGAATGATGCGCGGGTAGCGTTGGCGATGTTGGATGGTCTGGAGCCGGAAACGGCCGTAACCGCATCGCTCAATACGGCCGTCGTCCACTACAAAAAAGTCCAACAAGCCGAAATCAACCGCTTGCTGACAGAATTTCACCCGCTTTGGGCCGCGTTAAACGCGCCCCAATGGCGAAAAAATTTGGCGGCGGCAATAGCAGCATAATGAAAGCGGGCAATTGCCCGCCACGAATGAGTGAAAACCGCAGCCCGATTTGGTAGAGGGTGCATTTCAAATGAGTTGAGAAAAGTGCGTGTTTCGGGAATTGGAATTCCCGAAACGTTGAGCCAAGTATCGGGAATTCCAATTCCCGAT
>JANTHP010000011.1 GCA_024762395.1 Anaerolineae bacterium
TGCCAATCAGGCCCAGGCGCAAGATGACAACGGCCGTATTTTCATTCGCGGGGTGGTTTATGAAGACGCCAACGGCGATGGCAACTGTCTGGGCGGCGACGAATCGCCCCTGGCCGGCGTGGCTTTGGAATTATCCCAGGTGAACGCCGATGAGATTTTTTACCAAAGCACCAATGCCGACGGCCAATACGGCGCCGACGGACTGGCCTGGGGATCGTGGCTGGTTACCGTGAAACCGACATCCGGTCAAGTCGTCACTTCCGACAACCCGCTGAATGTTTACATCCATAACACCGAAGATGGTATTACCGATGTTAATTTTTGCGTCAGCCAATCCGGCACCGTTACCACGCTGCTGCCAGAATCAGGCGGCGCTTCAGCCGCACCGGTTGTTTTGGCAATTTTTGCCGCTTTCGGTATGCTTTTCATGCTTGTCGGCGCAGTGAAGATCGGCCGCAAAAACATTTGAGGACTGCCGAACAAAACGACTAAGGAACGGAAATTAAATAACCTACGGAACTAAGACTGGAGATTAGAGACTGGAGACTGGACTAATCTCTAATCTCCAGTCTCTAGTCTCTTGTACGTTATTAAATTCTCATTCCTAACGACGAAGGACAACACATGATTCTTGCGATTGATTCCGCCACCCGGTGGGCTGGGTTGGCGCTGCATGATGGAACGGCCGTCATCGCTGAACACGGCTGGCGCTGCGCTAACAACCACACCGTCGAACTCAGTCCGGCCATTGACGCAATGCTGCGGCAAGCCGGGTTAACGCCTTCCGATTTAGACGCTATTGCCATTGCCATCGGCCCCGGCTCCTACACCGGGCTGCGGGTGGGACTGGCGCTGGCCAAAGGGTTGGCCCTCGCCAACGGGCTGCCACTCATCGGCATCCCCACGTTGGATATTGTCGCCGCTTCTTTTGGGCAGCGTAACGGCCAACTGGCCGTTGTGGCTGAAGCCGGACGGCGGCGCATCTCCCTGACCGCTTACGAATGGCGGGGAAGATCAGGCTGGCAGCGCCAAGACGGACCGGAAAACGCTACCTGGGATGACGTTCTGGCAAAAATTGACGCGCCAACCACGTTTGCCGGAGAAATTTCGGCAGAGGCGGCCAAGAAGATTCGAGCGGCGGGCAAACAATTTCGGTTGGAACGGCCGTCACGCTCCGTGCGGCGGGCAGGCTGTCTGGCTGAACTGGGATGGCAGCGTCTACGTAAAAATGACACCGATGATGCGGCCGCCTTATCCCCCTTCTACATGCGCGACCCGGCAGGAAAATGAAGCGAAAGATGAATAATAAATGCGGCATGATGAATGTGTGTTTCACCTGCCTGCTGATAGCGGATTTTCCCTCATGCTAGTTCCCCCGGAGCCTTACAACCTGCGTTCCATGCAGCTATCCGATTTGGAAGGCGTGCTGGCGATTGAGCAAACCGCGTTCCCTTCCCCGACCAAAAGCGGCGTCTTCCGGTACGAACTCAGCCAAAACGAGCTGGCCCACTATCAAGTATTGTGCGCGGGGGATACAGTCGTCGGCTATGCCGGATTTTGGATGTTGGCGGACGAATGCCACATCAGCACCATCGCATCTCATCCGGATTGGCGGCGGCGGGGATTGGGGGAACTGCTTTTGCTAAATTTACTTTTTTTGGCAAATGAGCAAGCGGCACAATTGGCAACGCTGGAAGTGCGACCCAGCAATCTGGCAGCCCAGGAACTTTATCGTAAATACAGGTTTGAACAGGTAGGCGAACGCCGCCGTTATTACAAAAATGGCGAAGATGCGTTGATTATGACGGTAGGCACGCTGGACGGCCGTTACTACCAATTCCTCCGCCAACAGCAAACTATCCTATTTACCCGCCTGCAAAATGAGGATTCAGCCAGCTAAAGCTGTATAAATCACCAGTAACCAACAACCAATTACCAATAACAGGAAAAATATGAAACTCTTCATCACCGGCGGCGCCGGCTTCATTGGCAGTAACAGCGCCGATTATTTTTTGCAGCAAGGCCATGAGGTTGTCATTTACGACAACCTTTCACGCAAAGGCGGCCCGGCCAATTTGGCATGGCTGCGGCAGCGGCATAACGGCCGTTTCACCTTCATCCAGGGAGACATCCGCCATTACGACGCGCTGGCCGAAGCCATTGGCGGAGCCGACGCCGTTCTACATCTCGCCAGCCAGGTAGCCGTCACCACATCCGTCCAAAACCCGCGCGAAGATTTTGAGATAAACGCCCTGGGAACGTTTAACGTGCTGGAAGCGGTGCGCCATCACTGCCCGGAAGCGGCCGTTCTCTATGCGTCCACCAACAAAGTGTACGGCGGCATGGAAGATGTGGGCATCGTCGAAAAGGGCGACCGCTACGCCTACGCCGATTTCCCGCTGGGCATCCCGGAAACGACGCCGCTGGATTTTCATTCCCCCTATGGCTGCTCCAAAGGGACGGGCGACCAGTACATGATGGATTATGCGCGCATTTACGGGCTGCGAACGCTTGTTTTTCGTCAATCGTGCATTTACGGCCGTCGCCAATTTGGCGTAGAAGACCAGGGATGGGTGGCTCATTTTGTCATTGCGGCCGTTCTCAACCGCCCCATCAGCATCTTTGGCGATGGCAAACAAGTGCGCGACCTGCTTCATGTCTCCGACCTGGTTCACGCTTACGAATTGGGGATTGAAAAAATTGACGCTTTGCGCGGCCAGGCGATCAACCTGGGCGGCGGGCCAAACAACACACTCTCCATCTGGACAGAGTTCGAGCCGCTCCTGACCGAACTAACCGGGCGCAAAATTGCGGTCAATCGCGGCGATTGGCGGCCCGGCGACCAGCGCGTCTTCATCGCCGACATCCGTAAAGCGCAGGCAAAATTGGGTTGGCAACCCGCCATTTCCCCCACCGAAGGCATTTGTGATTTGTACAACTGGGTGGCCGCTAATCCTGAATTATTTTAATCTTGAGTGTAACTATACAGCTACCAGAGGTGACAGTCACTTTCCAACATCATAGCTTCGGCTAATACCTCTGGAAGAAGTGACTGTCACCTGTATAGTTACTCTTGGGTAAGCTCCCAATCTTCTATTTGTAAGCCGACAATGCGGGCAAACCCGCTTGTGTTACGAGTGACTAAAATGGCATCGTGTGCCATTGCGGTGGCGGCGATCATCAAATCGTTGGGGCCAATTATTGCGCCTTCTCGCGCTAAATCATTACGGATACGGCCGTAATAATCCACACAACGATCGTCAAATGGCAAAGAGATAAACGGCTCGAAGAATTTAGCCAACAGTCGCAAATTTTCGGCGGCGCGCGAACTGTGATAAGCGCCATAGACCAGTTCAGCTTTAACGATTGAGCAGAGATATATTTCTCCCGGTTCACACTGTTGCAGTTGTGAAACCAATGGCACAGAATTGTTGTTCAGAATGCGAATACAAGCGTTTGTGTCGAAAAGGTACAAAACGTTCACTCCCTGTCGGTTGGTTCAAATTCATCTCTCGTTTCTAAATTGCCTTGCAACGGCCGTTCCAATGTTTCCCCTTGCCATCCGCCCACAACTTCGGTAAAGAAGGCTTCCGGCCAACCTGAACCTACATCCCGCTTGACCAATTCAGCCAGGTACCGCGACGCGCTCAAACCTGATTGACTCGCTTTCTCCTGAACTTTTTGAGCAATTGTTTCCGGTACGTATAAATGGAGTTGGGGCATAAGCTGCTCCTTTTGATAATTATCAAATGTATGTGCTATATTTGTATTTTACAATAGATGGATTTGTTTTGTCAATTATTATTTGAGAGTAACTGTACAGGTGACAGTCACTTTTTCCAGAGGTATTAGCCGAAGCCGCAATGTTTAGTAAGTGACTGTCACCTCTGGTAGTTGTATAGTTGCATTTGAGATATTTAATTTTAGCGTGCTGTTCCCTTGCCACCCCTCTGTGGCAATGTTAAACTATCTTCATGTCCCAAGCCCTTTATCGTAAATGGCGGCCCGCCCGCTTTGATGATGTTGTCGGTCAAGAACACATAACGCGCACGCTAAGAAACAGCGTAGCGGCCGATCGTGTCGGTCATGCGTACCTGTTTTGCGGTCCGCGCGGCACGGGCAAGACGACATCGGCCCGGCTGCTGGCTAAGGCGGTTAATTGTTTACATGAAGATGCGGCGGAACGGCCGTGTAACGCATGTGCCACTTGTAAAGCGATCAATGACGGCCGTTTCCTCGACCTCATTGAAATTGACGCCGCCTCCAACACCGGCGTAGACGACATCCGCGACCTGCGCGACAAAATCAACTTCGCCCCCAGCGAAGGCCGCTTCAAAGTGTACATCATTGACGAAGTACACATGCTTTCCACCGCCGCCTTCAACGCCCTGCTCAAAACCCTGGAAGAACCGCCGCCCCACGCCAAATTCGTCCTGGCGACCACCGAAGAACACAAAGTGCCCATGACGATCAAGTCCCGCTGCCAGCAGTTTAACTTCCGGCTGCTGACAACGGCCGAAATCAAACAACGGCTCTCCTGGCTGGCGGAAAAAGAAGGGCTGACGGTGGAACCGGATGCGCTGGCGCTGATTGCCGAGCAGGGCGCGGGCAGTATCCGCGATGCAGAAAGCCTGCTGGACCAATTAGTGACGGCTCCCGGCGATACAATTACGCTGGAACGGGCACAAATGGTACTGGGCACAGCCACAAATACGGCCGTTTCCGACCTGGTAAACGCCTGGCTCGACAGCGATGGGGCCGCCGGGCTGGCCCTCATCCATCAATCGCTGGCCTCCGGCGCCGACGCCCGCCAATTCAGCCGCCAGATGGTCGCCTATCTGCGCCAACTGCTGCTGATGCAGGCCGCCGGCAAAGAGTTGGCCTTTGACGGCCCGGCCGAACTGCGGCAGGCAATGCTGGCGCAGGCGCAGCGCGCCCCGCGTCAAGGCTTGATTGCTGCCGTCAAACGTTTCAGCGAAGCGGCATTAACCCAGGCGGCAAGCTGGCAGCCGCAGCTTCCATTAGAGCTGGCTTTTATTGAGATGCTGCCCGACCATCCCATGCCGGTTATGGCGTCAGCCCCGCCGCCCAGGCAAGCAGCGCCAAAACAAGCGCCCCCCAAACCAGCAGAACCCAAACCCGAACCAGTTGTCGAGAAAGTGGCGCCGGTGGTGGAAACGGCCGTTCAATCGCCGGAACCTTCGCCAGAACCTTCGCCTGAACCGCCTCCTCAGCCCACAGCCCTGACGCTGGAGCAAGCCACCGCCCACTGGCGCGACATGGTTGCCCAGGCCGGCGCAAGACAAAAAAACCTCCCCGCGCTGCTCAACATGGGCAGGCCCCTGGCGCTTGAAGGCAGCACCTTAATTGTTGGATTCGACTTCCCCATCTTTAAGAAAAAATTTGACGATACGACTGGCACGGCGCAGCTAATTGGCGAAATTTATAGCCAACTACTCAACGCAAACTGCACCGTCCGCGCCGTCGTCACCAGCGAATACGCCGTCCCCGTCCCCGACGAAGAATTCCGCGCCCTGGCCGGCGAACTCGGCGGCGTGGTACGAAAAAAGACCGGCAACTAAAAAACTAACGACCCCCCGACTACAAGGCTACCTGACTACAAGACTACAAGACTACCTGACTACAAGACTACAAGACTACCTGACTACAAGACTAATCGAGGAGACAAAAATGGCTAAACGATCATTCCGAGGTAAACCAAAAAAGAAAGCAAAAGGGCCGCGCGGCGGCGGCAACATGATGGCCCAGGTGCAAAAAATGCAGCAAGACATGGCGGCAGCGCAAGACGCACTGGCCGATGAAACCGTCACCGTCACGGCTGGCGGCGGCGCTATCAGCATCGAAATTACCGGGCAGCAGCGGGTGCAGGCCATCACGCTTGATCCGGAAGTGGTTGATCCGGAAGATGTGGAGATGCTGCAAGATATGCTGGTAGCGGCCGTCAATCAGGCCATCGAGCAGTCGCAGGCAATGGCAGCAGAACGGATGGAAGGCATCACCGGCGGGCTGGGCGGTCTAGGCGGCGGCTTGGACAGCCTGCTGGGCGGGCTGGGATGATGATTGATGATTCAATCTGGGGTAATCATGGCGTAATTCGTAATCCGTGATGCGTAACCAGAGGCGCTTCACGCATTACGCATCACGGATTATGGTAAACCCCAGGAGATCCGAAAGACCCTAAAAAATTATGACGACAAACGCACTCCCCCAACCGGTAAACCGGCTCATTACGGAATTCGCACGCCTGCCGGGGATTGGCCCGAAGTCGGCGGCGCGGCTGACATTTTATTTACTGCGGGGCGGGGATGAACAGGCGTTGGATTTGGCGCAGGCTTTGCAGGATTTGAAGGAGCGAACACAGTTTTGTTCGGTCTGTTTCAACATCACCGAGGAAGACCCTTGCCAGATTTGCGCCGACGACGGCCGTAACCCAAACCTACTCTGTGTGGTGGAAGAGCCGCTGGATTTGTTGGCAATTGAACGGTCGCGGGCATTTAACGGCCGTTACCACGTCCTACACGGCGCCATTTCCCCGGTAGAAGGCATCGGGCCGGAAGATTTGAAAATCACCGAACTGATTGAGCGCGTTAAAAACGGACATTTCACCGAAATTATTTTAGCCACCAACCCCACGCTGGAAGGCGAATCCACCGCCCTCTATTTGACCCGCCGTCTCAAAGAATTTGACGTCAAACTCACCGGCCTGGCGCGCGGCCTCTCCGTCGGCGGCGATTTGGAGTATACGGACGAAATCACTCTGGGCCGGGCGCTTGAAGGCCGGCGTGAAATGTAAGGTGTGCGCGGACTTGTTGTTGGTGGTGTAGGGCAATTTTGCAAAATTGCCCTGCGGATTTGGTCAAGGCGTCAACAAAAATCCGGTCACCGAAATGTAATACCGTCTTGCTAAATCAAGGCGCTTGTGTTAGCATTCCCTTCGCCTTGGGGTGTGGCCAAGTGGACTAAGGCAGCGGACTTTGAATCCGCCATTCGGAGGTTCGAATCCTCCCACCCCAGCTATTTTGAGGACTGAGTAATGCGGACTGAGAGCCGAATTCACTCAGTCTTTTTTTATCTGCAAAACATGAAACGTGAGGCGTGAAACGTGATGAATAAGCTGGCAATTGTGCTTTTAGCAGCCGGGCAAGGAACCCGGATGAAGTCGAAGAAGCAGAAAATTTTACACGAAGTGGGCGGCAAGCCGATGGTACAGCATTTGTTTGATGCGGCCGTTTCTGTGGCTGATTTGCCCCCATTACTCGTGGTAGGGCCAGGGGAAACCGGCGTGCAGGCATTGTTCGGCAGCCGGGCTGAATACGTGACGCAGCCGGAGCGGTTAGGCACAGGACACGCGGCAATGATGGCGCGCCCCATCTTGAAAGGCCGGGCGGCGCAGGTAATTGTGACGTATGGCGATATGCCTCTTCTACAAGCCAAAACGCTGGCTCGATTGGCGCAAACGCAGGCCGAAACGGGGGCGGCGGTTGTAATGTTGTCGGTCATGGGCGAAACCAGTTCCTCTTTTGGGCGGGTTGTCCGCAACGAATCCGGCTCGGTGGCTGAGATTGTGGAGGTTGCCGAGGCTAAACAGCGGCCCAACACGGCCGAATTATTGGCGATTCGGGAACTGAATGCCGGTGTGTACTGTTTTGACGGGGAATGGCTGTGGGACAACATCGAAAACCTGCCGCTGCGGCAGGCGCGGAGCGGCCAGGAGTATTATTTGACGGATATGATTGAAACGGCCGTTTCCCAAAATCGTCTCGTCGAAGCCATCATTACCGACGACCCGGATGAATGTTTGGGAGCGGGTACGCGGCAGGAACTGACGGCCGTCGAAAAAGCGTTCCGCCGCCGTGCTAACGGCCGTTGGCTGGCAAACGGCGTCACATTGGTAGACCCGGACACCATTTTCATTGACCCCGATGTGATGATAGGACAAGATACAATTATCTGGCCCAACAGCTACTTGCAAGGCGGTACAACCATCGGTGAAGATTGCGTCATCGGCCCTAACGCCATCGTGCGGGATGCGCAAATCGGCGATGGGTGTGTGATTGAACAGGCTGTCGTTGAACGAACAAAGCTGGCAGCCGAAACCAGGGTTTGGGGAGGTCGGTATGATCACGAAAACGCAGCGAGCTGAATTGATTGCAGCCGCTTGCGATGCGCGTTCAAAAGCTTATGCGCCTTACTCCAACTATCGGGTAGGGGCAGCGCTGTTGGCGGAAGACGGCCGTATCTTCACCGGCGTCAATGTAGAAAATGCGTCATACGGGCTGGCGATTTGCGCGGAGCGGACGGCCGTCTTCAAAATGGTCTCCGAGGGCATCCAAAACTTCCAGGCTATCGCCATTTGCACCGAAAACGCAGGCTCCCCCTGCGGCGCCTGCCGCCAGGTGATGGTTGAATTTGCCGGTGATGTGCCGGTTTATTTGGTAGATGCGGATGGAAACGGCCGTGACGCCACCCTTTACGCCCTGTTGCCCGACCATTTTGGCCCGGAGCATTTGACATAGGAGCGATTAGCCATTAGCTGTTAGTAGTTAGCTAATGGCTAGAGGCTAATGGCTAAAAGCCAATGGCTAAAGAACGTACATTTCGCAGTGAAGCGATTGTTTTGAAGCGCACCGATTTTGGCGAAGCCGATCGGCTGCTAACGCTCTACACCCGCGAGAAAGGCAAAATCAAAGCCATCGCCAAAGGCGCGCGCAAGCCGCAGAGCCGCAAGACGGGACATGTGGAACTGTTCATGCGCTCCAACATGTTTTTTGCTCAGGGGCGGGATTTAGCCATCATCACCCAGGCGGAGATGGTGGACGGGTACGCAGCGCTGCGCGGCGATTTAGTGCGGACGACGTATGCCGCATATGCGGTGGAACTGCTGGACAGGTTTACGGTGGAGGAAGATCGGCATGTGGGTATTTACAATTTGCTTGCCGACGCGCTGGGGTGGCTGGCAGAAACCGATGATTTGATGCTGGCGGCGCGTTATTATGAACTACGCCTTCTTTCTCAGACCGGGTTCCAGCCGCAGTTGTTCAAATGCGTGGCCTGCGGCGAACCGGTTCAGGAACAAGACCAGTTTTTTAGCGCAGAATTGGGCGGGCTGCTTTGCCCGGCGTGTTGGGAGATGGATAGGGAGGCCGTGGAGGTAACGGCCGTTGCCGTCAAAGTCCTACGCTATTTACAAACCAGAAAATGGGAAACTGTACGCATCTTGCAGTTAAAACGGCCGCTGCAACACCAACTAGAACGCATCATGCACCATTACCTCACCTACATTTTAGAACGCAGCCTTAAATCAGTAGACTTTTTACGTCGTTTGCGGGAAGAAGCCGCTCTTTTTGCCCCGGAAGAGTGACTGTCACCTGAGTGGTTACTTCTCTCTGCGAATCTCCGCGTCCCATTTTCTCAAACGCTTAATTCCTCTCCATCGTTTCCGCTAAAGAAAGATTGTTCAAGAAAACCCGCTGCAAAATGATGAGCAGGACGGCAACCGGCAGTGTGAGTAACACAGCCGCCGCCATCAACAACGGCCAGTTCACACTGTCTACCTGCTTGAGTATTTGCAGGCCGATGGGGGCGGTGTACAGCTCCGGCCGGTAAATGTACAACACCGGACTGACGAAATCATTCCAATACAACACCGCTGCCAGGATGGTGACGGCAATGGTGGTGGGGCGGGCCAGCGGCAGCGCCAGCCGCCGCCAGATTGCCCACGCATTGGCCCCATCCAGCCGCCCCGCTTCGATGAGTTCTGACGGAATGCGGCGAAATGTCCAGTAAAACAGCAGCACGAACAGCGGGCTGCTGGCGGCAAAAGCAGGCAAAATCAACGCCCACAAGGTGTCAACTAATCCCAAAACCTGCAAAATCTGGAAGCGGAACATCCAAATGGAAGCGGCGGGGACGACGAGGTAGGCGACGCTGACGGCCAACAGGCGCCGGCGGGCCTTGTCGGGCATTTGCGCCATGCTGAATCCGGCCAGGGAAGCGGTGATGAGGGTGAGGGGAACGGCCGTTCCCACCACAATGAGTGAGTTTTTCAAATAACGCGCCATTGGAACCGCGCGGAAAACCTCGGTGAAATTGTCCCAATGAGCGTTTGTCGGCCACCACTCAACCGTCACCGGCGGCGCTAATCCCGGCTGGCGCAGGGAGGCTGTCATTGCCCAATAGAGCGGAAGAAGGAAAACGGCCGTTACCAGCCCCCCCGTCAGATAATGCAGGGTTGTTTTGAGTTTGCCAGTCCGTTTATTCACCCCATCACCTCTTCACCCTGCCACCCTGCCACCTTTTCACTCCTCCCCCCACGAGCCGACAACGCTCAAAATCCCCATAATCACCGCGCCGGTAAAAGCATACAGGACAACCAGCAGCGCCGCCGCCAGACCGTAATCCAGCAGATCAAACGCAAGTTCATACACCAGCAGCGGCACATACGTCGTCGCATAATACGGGCCGCCATACGTCATGATGAATGACGGCGTATACGTGTTTTGAACACTCATCAACAAATCGCGGAAAGTAAGCAGCAGCAGCCAGGGCGTGATAAGCGGCAGCGTGATGCGCCAAAAACTTTGCCATCGCGTCGCTCCATCCACATGCGCCGCCTCATAAATGGCACGGGGGATGCTTTGCAGCCCGGCCAGCAGCACCACGAACCCTTCCCCGATTTGGAACAGAGACATGATGACGATGGCGGCCTGCGCCGACCCTGGTTCGGCCAGCCAGGCGGGCGCGGGCAGCCCCAGCCAGCCCAACACCATATTAAGCGGCCCGTACAAAGGGTTGAATATCCACAGCCAAATGAGGGCGTAGGCGGCTTCGGGGATGACAGCGGGCAGGTAAACGGCGGCCCGGTACAGGCCAAACAGCCGCCGTTTGCGCTGTAACAGCAAAGCCAGGACTAACGCGCCGACTAATCGCAGGGGAACGGCCGTTATCGCAAACAAAAGCGTATTTCGCAGCGACAGCCGAACCAAACTATAGGTCCGCATTCGCTGAAAATTATCCAGCCCAACCCAGGTGGGCGGTTGGATGGCGTTATAATCGGTGAAAGCGGTAACGGCCGTCATCACCCCCGGCAGCGCCACCAACACAAACATCCCCGCCAGATAAGGCAGCAAAAACAACCGGAGTTGACCCCGATAACTATTAATCCAGGATTTCAGGCGGCGATAGAGGGGCATCAAAGGGGCAAAAGTCAAATGTGACAGTCACTTTGGAAGTGACTGCCACATTGACAAAGAAAACAATAACTATGGACGAACAATCATCGGCATGTATGCCCGGTACCGGGACATCGTCGTCAATACCGCATCCGCCGACACCAAACCATCCAGAGCAGATGTGAACGTAACCGTCACCGTATCCGAATCGCCCGGCGCGCCAACCGTCACATACACCTCAACCGTGCCGCTGGCGCCGGGAGCCAACGGCCCAACCGATGCCGCGCTGCTGTTCGTCGGCCAAAGCCCTCCCGCTAACGAAACCGCAAACGTGTCCGTCACATTGCCGGCATTCGTAACCGTGAGCGTATACGTGACAACCTCGCCCACATCGCCAAATTGGGACGCCGTAGTTGGCGAAATGATAATCCCGGCCGTCGGCGTAACCGTATTAGCCGTCGTCGTAATGGACACGCTTTGGAAAACCGCACCATCTAGCGAAGATGTAAACGTCCCCGTTGCATTGTCCGACGTATCTGGCGCGCCAACCGTCACATAAAATTCCACCGTATCGCTGGCTCCGGGCGATAATGGCCCAACGGCCGTCGTACTGCTGCCGGTCGGCCAACTATTGCCGGTTATCGAAACGGCAAAAGTATCGCTAGTGTCGCCGCTGTTGGTAATGGTGAACGTATGCGTGACAACCGTTCCCGTATCGCCAAACAGAGATGAGGACAACGGTGAAACCTCCACTCCCGGATTGGCTGGCGTGGACGGGCAGGATTGCACAACGACGTCATCCACGTCCCACCCTGGATGGGAAACCGAAGAATCGGTAGCGATACGGAAACGGAACTGTACCGACTGCCCGGCAAAAGCGTCCAGATCAACAATGGAGTTGAGCCAATCTTGCGGATCGCCGCACCACGCATCCTCGCCGCCAAGTGGGTTGCCATAGCTGGAGCTAACGGGGCCGTCATACGGGTCAGTCAATAATTCAGCGTCCAGACGTATCCAGTTTGAACCGCCATCTGTCGAGATTTCCAATACGCCGCCATCATAGCAGCCGCCTCCACCGTCTTCCATTTCCTGGTAGTTCCAGAATTGCAGCGTCAATGGCGCAGCGCCTGTTGGCAAAACGACGGCCGGAGAAATCAGGTATTGGTCGGTAACGCTGCCTACATCGTCGGCATGGAAGGCAAATGCGCCGCCATGCACGTTGGCGCCGGATAAGGCCCAGGTGTCGCCTGTGCCGCTATGCGTCCAGTCGGCGGCTCCCGATTCAAAATCGTCGCTGAAAACCTGGATAGGTGTGACGCCGGGGGCGCAGTCTCCGGGAGCCGGTTCAACGGTAAAGCTGAAGGTGGCTGAATAGCTGCCGACGCCGCAGGCGTTGTTGGCCCATACGCGCCAATAGTAGGTGGCGTTGGTGTTAAGGTCGGTAACGGCCGTATACGTCGTATTAACCAACCCCGTCGCGCTCTCCACAATCGTGTTAAACGCCGGGTCGCTGGCAATTTCAATCGCATAACTGGCTGCATCGGCATCAGCTTGCCAGGTAAATGTGGGATTCACCGGCTGATTCGTTGCGCCGTCTGCGGGCGTGAGCAGCGTTACAATGCCCGGCGCGCCGCTGCGTAGATTAAGGCCGACGGTTGTCGTGTGTGTGCTGGTGGGGGCAATACCGCTGATTTCCAACGAATAAGCGCCGGGGGCGGCTGCGGCCGTATTGCTAATGGTCAGTGTGCTGGTATACGGCGCGGCTTGAGAATTGGGGACGAACGTCGCCGTTGTCCCGGCCGGGTTCCCTAACACACTCAGCGTTACCGATTCGGTGTAACTGGCTACCTGCCCCACCGTGATGTCGTAAGTGGCCGGGTTGGGGATACAAATGTCAACATTATCCGGGGCAGCCGAAAGCGTGAAATCGGCTGTACCGCAGGCATCAAATCTGAAGGCGCCAATGCGCGTGCTCCATTGACTGCTGTTATTCCACTCACCTGTAAACCAGAAAGTGCAGTCATCTTCAGGGTCAACGGACATAGCGGCGTAATCTCCGTAACGGTTGCTGCCGTTAACGGCCGTGCCGTCCACCAACGTAAATTCGCCTTGCGGCATCGTCCCCAATGGGTCGGATGCCAACCGGCCGGCGTAGCGGATTGAGGGGTAGATGGTCTGACTGGATACGTTGTAGCCCAGAGCGATATTGCCGGAACCATCCATAGCAATGGCCCCCATCCAGCGGTTGTCGCTGGCTGTAGGCGCGTAGGTGCCTTCCTGGTACAGCGTCCAGTTCCCGTCGCCCACTTTACGCAGCTCAAACCAGCGCACGCCGCCGATGTCGCTGCCAATATCCGTAGTGAAATTACCGACAAGGGTCTCATGGTCGCCAAAATTGCGATAGACGAGGCGGTTCATGACCACTTCGCGCAGTGGGTCCAGCGATGAGGTGCTGCCCTGAGCTACGCCAGGCATACCCATGCAGTAGAAGGAAGACAGCCCGCAAAGGGTCGAATCAAATTCGGCTGTGAGAACGTCGGCTATCTTGGTGAAGGTAGAGTTGCCGGGCGTTGTCCAATCCACCGTAAAGGCCCACACTTCCAAAATGTCGTTCGTCGGATAGCCGGAAACGCCATGAACCTCGGTGTCTACATGGCGCATGTAGTAACCGGGCGCGCCGGCCGGCGGCTGCGTTGCGCCGTCCAGGTCTGCGGGGGTCAAGTTCTGGAAGCCAAACCCGGACAGGCCGGGTACAGCAAACCGTTGGGATGTGGCCGGGGAACCGGCTAACATCTGGTTACGGTCAAAGGCGTAAACAGCGGGGCCTTCGTTGGCAGCAACGTAGTAGGCGTCGGGCCAGACGCCGTATTTGGGATAATCGGGGAAGGTGGGGGTCGTGAATTGGTAAGAGTAATATGACCCGGTGGGATCGGCCGTTTGTGAGATGAACACGCAAAGGCTGTTGCCGCTGCCGAATTCACTGAGCATCCAGCGGTCGGCAGCTTGATCATACAACACAATCGGGTCGCCGGAACCGGTGGCACAGCCGCCGAGATCGGTGAGATCAAAACTTTGAATGAGGGCGGCAGTGTCTTTATCGTAAATGGAGACGATGGTGGAGTTAATCATTTGAATGTAATAATTAAGGCCAACGTCGCCAACGGTATCTGGCGGGTTGAGAAATTGGTAGCCGGCGCCGTCAAAGTTGAAGATGGGCGTATCAAAGGCGCGATCGCTGGGTTGAGCCGCTTCCGCTTGCCGGGCTAGCAGGGGATCGGGGCCGTTGGGGGGATTAAAGTCAACCAGGTTGGGGTTGAGGCTTAGGCGGGGGTTGATTTCTCGATCCAGCTCAGGTTCTGTGTGTACCGGGGGCAGTTCAGAAACGGGGCCGGTGAGGGTTGGGATGACCGGATCGCCGACTTGGACGCCGTTTGAATCGGGGTTTTGTTGTTGTGAATTGGCGGCGGTGTTGGCACGGCCGTTTCCCTCCACACCATCTATATCTTTCCCTGAAGGCTGTATGACAAATACGCCAACGAGCGAGACAAGCGCCAAAAGGCTTAAAATACTCCATGCTTTTTTCATTTAAATATCTCCTGTTTGTTTGCTGAACGGGGTTGTTTAATTTGTTAGGTTGGCGAGAAATCACCAAGTCACTAAAAATCAAGCAGGATATTGTGTCATTTTGTTCGATTTTGGGCAACTGTAATTGGGTCTTTCGGATTTCATGGAGTTTGTCGTAATCCGTGATCCGTAATACGTAACGCGCCTCTGGTTACGCATCACGGATTACGCATTACGCTATGATTACCCCACGAATTCCCAAAGAACCCTGTAATTTTGGTAACTATACAGGTGACAGTCACTTTTTCCAGAGGTGTTAGCCAAAACCACGATGGTTACTAGCAGCGTAATGCCAGCGCCAATCGGCGAATACCTTCCTGAATTTCAGCCTCTGTCAAACCGCTGAAGCCCAACAAAATTGATGGCGGGGCAGGCGGTTCCAAATGATAAGGCGCGCCTGGATAAACGCCAACGCCATTAGCCGCCGCCTTCTGCACAACCTCTTTTTCATCCCAATCAGGCTTCAGGTACAGCATGACGTGTAATCCCGCTGCGGCGTCGGAACAACAAACCTGGTCAGGCAAATATGTTCCTAATGCTTGAACGAGCGTTTGCCGCCGCCGACCATATGCTTTGCGTAAATGGCGCAGATGCCGCTCAAAATGGCCTTCGGTGATGAAATCGGCAACGGCCGCTTGCGTTAACGTCGGCGCGCCCCGGTCTACCAGCGTTTTGGCCTGAACGAAGGGGGCGACGAGCGCGGGCGGTAAAACGACGTAGGAGAGCCGCAGGGCCGGGAACAACACTTTGGAGAATGTGCCCAGGTAGATGACACGGCCGTCTTCATCCAACCCTTGTAACGCGGAAAGAGGACGGCCGTCGTACCGCAATTCGCCATCGTAATCATCCTCAATAACCAGCGCGTCATGCCGCCGCGCCCATGCCAGCAAAGCCAAACGACGCGGCAGCGGCAGCGCGCCGCCGCTGGGAAACTGGTTGGACGGCGTGACAAACAAAAGTCGTGCCCGGCTCTGTACCGGAATCTGCTCAGCGGGGAATCCCTGCGCGTCAACCGGCAGTCCCGTCAATTTGGCCCCATGTGCCCGAAAGAGTCGAAACGCAGCCGCATAACCCGGCGTCTCCACCAATACTTCATCTTGATGGACAAGCAGCAAACGCGCCAAAATATCCAGCGCTTGCTGCGCCCCGCTAACGATGACAACCTGTTCCGGCGTGCAGCGCACCTGACGCAGGCGGCCCAGGTAATCGGCCAATGCCTGCCGCAGCGGGAAAAATCCGGCCACAGAACCATAGCGGGACAACATCACATCATCAGCGCTGAGATAGCGGGCCAGCAGCTGCCGCCAGATGTTGTAGGGAAAGATGTGGGGATAAGAACGGCCGAATCCAAAATCAATTTGAGGGCGGGGCTGCGTGCGGGTATTTTCTGGCGCGACGCGCATCACCCGCCGCCCCCAAGGGGATAAAACCGGCTCAAATGCGCTCTCGGTTGATGGCGGTTGGGCTAATGGCAGGTTATCCGCCACAAAGGTTCCCGCCCCCACCCGGCTGACGATGTACCCTTCCGCCTGGAGCTGTTCATACGCCTGGGTGACGGTTATGCGCGCAATTTGATTCGCCTGCGAGAGCTGGCGGCTGGACGGCAGCCGTTCGCCAGGCAACAAGGTTCCCCCCAAAATCGCTTTCCGAATTTGCTGGTAAACTTGCCAGTAAAGGGGGAGTAGGCTATCTTTTTGAAGGTGTAGTAACGGCAGCATATTGAATTTTAACAGGTAGTTGGATAGTCGGATAGTCGGGTAGTTGGATAGTCGGATAGTCGGGTAGTCAGGTAGTCAACTAGCGACTACAAGACCACAAGACTACAAGACCACAAGACTACGAGACTACGAGACTACAAGACTACAAGACTACAAGACCACAAGACAACCATGCCTTATCGAAGCAGCGACAAAACCAGACAAAAGAAGGATGCCAAACGAACGGCGATGATGCAGGCGGCGGTGCGGGTGTTTGCCGAAAAGGGATACCACGCGGCCACTATTCGTGATATTGTAGCGGCAGCCGGCGTTGCCATTGGCACGTTTTACTTTTATTTTCCCGATAAAGAGACGCTGTTTGTGCATTTATATGAGGAAACGGCCGATTTTCTCTTGCAAGCCATTCGTCAGGCCATTAGCAGCCGGGCGACGCTGCCCCAGCAAATCGCCGCCGGATTACAAGCGTATGTGAACATCGCGGTGTTTGAACCGGCGGTGATTCAACTCCTGCTTGTGGGCGGCGTGGGGGCTGTGCCGTCATTGACGGTGAAGCAGCATGAATTTCGGGAAAAACTGGTGCAAATTTGGCAACGGCCGTTACAGAACGCCGACACCCTCATTGCCCCCCAAAACACGCAGCGCACGGCTGAAGCCCTGGTGGGCGGTTTCGACGAGGTCGTTTTAGGGCTGCTGCGCCATCCTGAAGCGGGGAGTCAAGCAGGAACGGCCGTTCAAGAATTAACACGGTTTGCTCTGCGGGCCGTCGGTTACACCGGCAGTTAACAGGCTGCGCTATTCCCAAAATAAGCGAGGAAACAACTATGTTTACAGATGAAACTATAGCTTTTATTGGCGGCGGCACAATGGGCGAAGCAATGATTCGCGGCTTGTTAGCACAAAAAGCCATCGCGCCAGAGAAAATCATCGTCGCCGACCCCTGGCAGGAACGGTTGGATTATTTGCATGAACGGCACGGCATCCAGACAATGACAGATAATGCCGCCGCCGCCGAACAGGGGCAGGTGGTGGTCTTGTCCATCAAACCGCAATCGCTGCCCATCGTCATGCCCATTATTCGCGGCCATTTGCGGCGTAACGATCTGCTGCTATCCATCATCGCCGGGGCGCCCATCAAAACATTGGCCGACGGCACAGCGCACGCGGCCGTTGTGCGCGCCATGCCCAACACCCCCGCCCAAATCGGGCAGGGTATTACCGTGTGGACGGCGACGGGTGAAGTCAGCGATTTGCACAAGCGACAGGCGCAAGCCATCCTCGGTTCGCTGGGCGAAGAGGTGCATGTGGAGGAAGAAATTTACCTGGATATGGCGACAGCGTTGAGCGGTTCCGGCCCTGGCTATGTATTTATGATGATGGAGGCGATGATTGATGCCGGCGTGCATATGGGCTTTTCGCGCCATATCGCCACGCGGCTGGTGACGCAGACGATGCGCGGTTCGGTGGCGTATGCCGACCAATCGGGTAAGCATGTGGCGGAATTACGCAATCAGGTCACATCGCCGGGCGGCACAACGGCCGAAGCGCTCTACCACATGGAGAAGGGAGGCCTGCGCACGGTTATCTCGCGCGGGATTTGGGCGGCGTTCCAGCGTTCTATCTCGCTGGGCCAGGGGCAGGCGTACAAAGGGCCGAATGTGTGATGATTAATTGACAATTGTCAATTATCAATTGTCAATTATTTGCTGTGGTTATTTTGCAAGCAGGGGGTAAATGGCTGTGGTTTCGGGAGCCGGTGCGGGTGGTTACGGCCGTTTCTCCTCAGGAAATTTTGCCAGCGTTACGAGAGGTGGATACGGCCGTTGCCCAGGGCCTGTACGCCGCCGGATTCATCAGTTATGAAGCCGGGGCCGCCTTTGATTTAGCCGTTCATCCGCCGCAGGCAGGGCTGCCGCTGCTGTGGTTTGGCTTATATCCAGAACCGGCAACCACCAATCAATTCATAATCCACAATCCACAATCCCCACCTCATACTTATCAACTTGGTAATTGGCAGCCATCCGTCAGCCAAGAAACCTACCGCAAGGCAATAGGGACAATCAAAGCGCAAATCGCCGCCGGATACACGTACCAGGTCAATTACACCTACCATCTACGAGCGGAATTTGCGGGCGATCCGCTGGCGTTGTTTGCCGATTTGAGCCGGGCGCAGCAGGCGGCGTATGCGGCGTTTGTGGATACAGGTCGCTTTGCCATTTGTTCGGCGTCACCGGAGCTATTTTTCCGGCTGGATGGAAATGTATTGACCGGCAAACCGATGAAGGGTACGGCCGTTCGCGGACGCACCTTAACCGAAGACAGGGCTAACATGACCTGGCTGCGCAGCTCAGAAAAAAACCGGGCCGAAAACGTGATGATTGTGGATATGATCCGCAACGACATGGGGCGCGTGGCCGACATTGGCAGCGTGCAAGTTCCGCGCTTGTTCGAGACAGAACGGTATCCGACAGTTCTACAGATGACCTCGACGGTAACGGCGCAAACGGGAGCGCCGCTGGCCGACATCATGCGCCACATGTTCCCCTGCGCCTCTATCACTGGCGCGCCCAAAGTGCGGACAATGCAAATCATCAATGCGTTGGAGCCGGAACCGCGCGGCGTTTATACGGGTGCGATTGGTTACAGCGCTCCCAATCGCCAGGCGCAGTTTAATGTCGCTATTCGGACGGTTGTGATTGACAAGGAAAAGGGCACGGCCGATTATGGCGTGGGCAGCGGCATTGTGTGGGATTCGGATGCAACAGATGAATATGAAGAGTGCCGGGTGAAATCGCGGGTTTTGACGCAGAAACGGCCGTCTTTCTCCCTACTGGAATCGCTGTTGTGGGAACCGAAGCGGGGCTATTTTCTGCTGGCGGCGCATGTGGAGCGGCTGCTGGCGTCGGCTGAGTATTTTGGGATTGATGTGGAGGAGACGGCCGTTTGCGAAAAATTGGAGACTAGAGACTGGAGACTGGAGACTAAAGCATTCCCAATCTCTAATCTCCAATCTCCCTTAAAAGTTCGTCTACTTGTCGCCCAGAATGGCGTAATAACCGTGACCGCATCCCCGTTGAGCCAGGGCGCGCTGCCGCAGCCGGTTCGGGTGGGGCTGGCAAGGGAGCCAATCCATTCGGATAACATCTGGCTGTACCACAAAACCACGCAGCGGCGGGTTTATGAACAAGCCGCCGCCGCCCGCCCCGATTGCGACGATGTGATTTTGTGGAACGAGCGCGGCGAGATTACGGAGAGCGGCCGTGCCAATATCGTCGTGGAATTGGACGGCAAGCTGTGGACGCCGCCGCTAGAATCAGGGTTATTGGCGGGGACGATGCGCGGGGATTTGGTGAGAAACGGCCGTATCCACGAACGTATCCTCACCATTGCCGATTTGCAGCGCAGTTCCCATCTTTACCTCATCAATTCGGTGCGGAGGTGGCAAGAAGCTGTATTGGCAGCCAACCAAATATAGCGACGCTCAAACTAAATGACAGTTTATAACAGACAACATGAACAATTGCCCGCCACGAATGGATAAAAAACCGTAGCTCGATTTGGCAAATCATTCTACGTTTATAAAGGAGCAACCAATCCCATGCAATCATTATTTATCATCATTTCCGTAGGATTGATTGGCGGCGTCGCCATCGGCCTGCAAAGCCCCATGTCCAGCCTGTTGGGCAACCGGCTGGGCATGATGGAAAGCGCGTTCATTATCCATTTCAGCGGCGCGGTCGCCGCCTCCATCCCACTGCTCATCTGGGGCAGCGGCAACCTATCTAAATGGCGCGATGTGCCCTGGTATACGCTGGGAGCAGGCGCGTTCGGCTTGATCGTCGTGAGCGCTTTGAGCTTTATCATCCCCAAGGTGGGGGTGGCTCCGGCTATTATTTTGCTGGTTTTAGGGCAGCTTGTGGTGGGTTCGATTTTGGACCATTTTGGGTTGTTGGGGGCGGCGGTACGGCCGTTTACTTCCCAACGGCTGCTCGGTTTACTGGTCGTTATGGTTGGCGTCTGGCTAACAGTGCGGTAAAGGCGGCTGAAATTTGACTCGCACTATCCTGTCATTTAGAACGGCCGTCATCATACTCAGCATTTTACTGGCGGGCTTTATCATTTGGGCGGCTGTAGCTGTGTACAACTACGCCCAACGCACCGACACCCGAAAAGCTGACGCCGCCATCGTTTTGGGGGCGGCCGTCTTTGGCGATCAACCCTCCCCCGTCCTGCGCGAACGCATCAACCACGCCATCCTGCTTTATGAACAAGGTTACGTGGACGCCATCATCTTCACAGGGGGATTGGGAGATGGCAGCGACACCAAAGGCGATGTTTCCGCCCAATACGCACTGGCTCATGGCATTCCCCCGAAAGCGATCCTGATCGAAAACAAATCCACAAACACAATAGAAAACCTGACTTACGCCCAGAAATTAGCGGCTGAACATGAATTACACACGTTTTTAATCGTGAGTACCCCCTTCCACATGAAACGCGCCATGTCCATTGCCCATGATTTAGGGATGACCGCCTTCACATCGCCGACACGCACCATTCAATGGATAAGCTGGTACACCAAATCCCGCGCCTTTGCGCAAGAAGTGGGCAGCTACATCATCTACCTGGTCATGAACTGAAGTGACAGTCACGGGGCAAACGGCTCTGAGTCGCTCAAGATGATGCGCCCGTGACTGTTACTTTAGCTCAAAGCAATTTGTCAGTGAAGGCAGGCAAGGCGGCCGTGCCGCCCGTGTGCCAGAACAACACCCGCTGGCCGCGCGTAAAAGCGCCCCAGCGAATCAAATCAATCAAGCCCCCCATCGCCCGCCCCGTGTACACCGGGTCTAACAAAACACCCTCTTTTTGAGCGACCAGTCGAATCGCTTCCCGCTCCGTTTGGCCGACAACGGCATAGCCGCCGCCCAGATAATCATCATTCACGTTCACCCGGTCGGCAACGGAAAGCTGGCCTAATCCCAAATGCGTCGCTGCGGCCGTTGCCAATGCCGCCACCTGCGTCTTCACCGCCTCGGCAGGATGATCTACGCTGATGCCCAGCATTTGCCCGCGAAAACCGTAAATTTCCGCGCCCAGCACAATGCCGGCCTGGGTTCCGCCGCTGCTGCTGGCAAAAACAATGAAATCAATGTTCAGGCTTTGGGCATTCAGTTGTTCGGTCAACTCTTTCATCGCCAAAACATAGCCGGCTGCCCCCAATACATTGGAACCGCCCAGTGGAATCTGGTAAGGTTTTTGACCCATGCGGCGCAGTTCGGCGCAAACATCGTCCATGGCTTCATTGCGCGGCTGGCTGCCGACCCAGTTAATGTGCGCCCCCAACAGTTTGTCTAGCAAATGATTGCCGGTGACAAGTGACGGTTCTTCTCCGCTTAACACCAATGTGCAGTTTAAGCCATACCGGGCGGCGGCAGCGGCCGTTTGGCGGCAGTGGTTACTTTGCGGCGCGCCGGTGGTGATGAGATGGTCGCACCCTTGCGCCAACGCATCTGCCACTAAAAACTCTAATTTGCGCGTTTTGTTGCCGCCGGTAGCCAGTCCGGTTTGGTCGTCTCGTTTAATGAAGATGTCTGGCCCGCCTAAATGTTTGCTGAGCCGTTCCAGCGGTTCGATGGGCGTTGGCAGTTGGGCAATATGGAGTCGTTTGGGGTAATTTGGTTTCATCATGTATTCCTTTGTCGTTTATGCTGCATTATATCGTTTCTCATACAACTCGTCAGTAAGTGGAACGTAGACCTGCGAGGTTTCTGGAGAATAGGGGTTTTTTCTCTTTTTCCTCTGTGAATCTCCGTGATTTCTCTGTGAATCTCTGTGTAACTGAACGCTTACTTTTTCAGCATTCGATGTGATTTGGTAAGCGATTTGGTAAGTTTGTCCAGCTATGCTGTAAGTGATACATCAATATGGAGTAGTGACATGGTTGAGCAAGGGAAGCCAACGAATGCAGCAGATTTGCCTCGCTTATCGGATTTGGCGGACCCGGTTGAAGATGTTTTAACCGAAAGCCTCACCCATAAAGTGATGTTGGCGTTTCATGCGCCGGCGCATTGGCCCGTCTGGGCGGTGGCGTTGTGGGGGGTGGGATTGGCTGGTTTAGCGGCTCTGCCCTGGATTTGGCTGGTTAACGGCCGTTCCGCGGCCTTCATTGCTGTTTTCCTGATCCTGTTTATGATGGGAGATACGGCCGTACTCATCACCTTACCCCAAAAACACCTCTCCTTTGGCCCCTGGAAAGCCCAATTGTTCACCTTAGCCATTCCCCGCACACTGGCCGCGCTGGGATTAAGCGCCGTCGGCTGGCAGTTTGGCTGGCAGTGGGGGCTGATACTATTCGGCATTGTGCAGCTTGCCGGAACCGCCGCCTTCATTTGGGGCGCAGTTATCGAGCCATTCCGCCTCAAGTTAAGCGAATACCACCTCTTCACCGACAGACTTCCTGCCGACACGCCGCCTATCCGGCTGTTACACATCACCGACTTGCATGTGGAACGATTGACCAGGCGGGAACAGGCTGTCTTGCGGCTCATGGACGAAGCTCAAGCCGATCTTATTGTAATAACAGGCGATTATGTTAATCTCTCGTTCAATCGAGACCCCAAGACCCACGCCCAGGTGCGGCTGCTGCTGCGCCAGTTGTCAGCGCCGTATGGCGTTTACGCCACGCTGGGCAGCCCGCCGGTAGATTTACGGGAAGAAATTGTGCCTATTTTTGATGATTTACCCATTCATTTGCTGCGGCAAGATTGGATGCAGGTGAACCTGGGGGATGGCAGGCGCCTGGTTCTGGTGGGAATGGACTGCACGCATCATTTACCCACAGATCAGGCGCGATTGGCAAATTTAATGACCGCCGCGCCCAATGGCGACCCGCAAATTTTGTTGTACCATTCGCCGGAATTGATGCCGGAGGCAACTGAACACGGTATAGATCTCTATCTATGCGGTCATACGCATGGGGGGCAGGTACGTTTGCCCATCATCGGGCCGCTCTTGACCAGTTCTCAGTTGGGGCGGAAATATGTGATGGGGTTGTATCGAAACGGCCGTACCCACCTCTACGTCAGCCGCGGCATTGGCCTGGAAGGATTGAGCGCCCCTCGCGTCCGCTTCCTGGCTCCCCCCGAAATGACCCTGATTACACTGATACCAAAAGCTAGAGTTAAGAGCGAGAGCTAGAGGAAAAAAGTCGATCTTCCTCTCGCTCTAGCTCATTCCTCTATCTCTCTACTCTATCTCTCTGCCAACAGCCCGAGCAATCGCCTTCATTTCCTGCACAAGTTGGGCAAATCGCTTCGGCTTTAATGATTGGAGACCGTCAGACAGCGCTTCGGCCGGATGCGGGTGTACTTCGATGATGAGACCATCGGCGCCGGCGGCAACGCTGGCCTTGGCCGCCGCCGCCACATACTCCCATTTCCCCGTCGCGTGGCTGGGGTCGGCAATCACCGGCAGGTGGGACAGATGTTTGGCAACGGGGATGGCGTTAATATCAAACGTGTTGCGCGTGTACGTCTCAAAGGTGCGGATACCGCGTTCGCACAACATAACCCGGTTGTTACCATGACTTAAAATATATTCAGCCGACATCAACCATTCTTCGATAAGGCTGCTCATTCCCCGCTTAAGCAAAACCGGATGCTGCGATCTTCCCACCGCATGCAGCAGCGCATAATTTTGCATATTGCGCGCCCCAATCTGCAAAATATCGGCATATTCGCATACCAAAGGCACCAGCGCCGGTTCCATTACCTCGGTGATGACGGGAAGCCCCGTCTCTTCACGCGCTTCAGCCAGGTATTTTAGCCCCTCTTCGCCCAGCCCCTGGAAGGAGTACGGGGATGAGCGCGGCTTAAAGGCGCCGCCGCGCAAAATATGCGCCCCGGCCTCTTTGACGGCATGGGCTGTTTCCAGAATTTGGCTGCGGCTTTCGACAGAACAGGGGCCGGCCATGAGTACCAGCTCTTTGCCGCCCACGCTGTGCGGCCCTAACGGGAATACGGTATCTTCCGGGTTGAATTCGCGGCTGGCGATTTTGAATGGTTTGAGGACGGGGACAACCCGCTCTACGCCAGGCATACGGGCGGCCTGATCTTTGTTGAGGGGACGGCCGTTACCCACAATCCCCACTATCGTCTTTTCCTCGCCCTCTGACAAATGAACTTGATAACCGGCATCTTCTGCCCAGGCGATCACGGTTGATTTTTCGCGCATAGAAGCATGCGCCTTCATTATCACAATCATCATTATGTTTTTTTACAGACCTCGTTTAGATTTTAACTGTCAGCGTTTCAGCTATCAGCATTTCAGATGGCAGCGTTTTAGATGTCAGCGTTTTAGCTTGTAAACTGACCGGCTGATTATTGATTCTCCTCGATCCACTTTAGCAAATTAATGAGGAATTTACTGCTGAGTTTCTCGGTTTCTTCCAATCGGTGGGGGGGCTGGCTGCTTTGGAACAGGGTGTTTAGCTCCGTTTTATCGCCGCCAAGGGGGTGTCCGATATGGCGGACAAGCGCCAGAGGGCGGGGGGCAATGTGCGGTATCTGACGATGCAGCATGTAGGTGTATGGGTTGCTGTTTTGGAAAATATGGGCCGGGTTAAAGCCGGCTTGCGCCCGGCCAATAGCAATAACGCCACGAATGGCATGAACGCCGGCAGCCAGCAGCAGCGCCAATCCGGCCGATAACGGCCGTCCAATAACAATGGGGGGATTGGGCAGCATTTGCGTTAAGTCGCCTACATCCTTGAAAATATCGTTGGGAGTCAGCCTGTGGGCGACGCTGGCATGCAAAAGGTAACGGAGGGGGTCAAGTCCATGCACTTCGTAACCGGCGTCGGCAATTCTGGTGCAAAGTATGTCATCGCGGCGGCTAAAGTTGCCATAACTGCCCAGGTAGATGACGGTGGGCGGGGTTAGATTGTCGCCAGCAGCGGTATAGTAGTAACTTTCCATGATGGAGCCTACACCAAGCGGCCACATGTTGATACGGCCGTAATCCGACATGGGAAACCCCAAAAACCCAAAATTAATTTTACCGAACCGTTCTTTCGCCCATTCTTTAATGGCGTAGAGGTCCAAGTCAAAATCATGATTACCGGGCAGCCCGTCGCTGTCGCCTGTCCCGCGTAAATCGAATACAAGATGGGCAATGCTGCCATCTGGGCCGTAAGAATTGACCTCTTGTCGGGCGCAGGTAATAACGCTGGATTTGGTGAGGGGGTATTTGGGAACCCACACACGCAGCACGCGCAGCTCTTCATCGGACAAATTGGCCGGTTTGACCAATACACAATCCAGATAAAGGTCGTCATCGGTTAAAATGCCGAAGGGTTCTTCGATATAGTTTCCTGTTCGAGCCATGTTTTCTCTTGCGAGGGTTAGGGGATCGGGGAATTTTTGGGAATCCGTCTCCCAACCCCCTAATCCCCGCCCCTTATTCATTATAGGCGTAGTTGGGGATCAAGTCTATAAATCTTTTGTGCATTTCGACCAGAGTTTCGGCGGGAGTGAAATAGCCGCTTAACATCTCCTGAAGGATAACGGACAGTGTAAGTTCTTCGTAAAGGGAGGTAACCAGCGCTCCTTGCCCTTGTTCAAATCCCCAGCGGCTGGCTATGGCGACGGAATCGCGCAGCTCCATGATGAGGTCGTCGCCATAAATGTCTTGCAGGCTGGGGGCGCTGGGGCCTAAGGGCCGGGTTCCCCAGGCGTCTATGAATTGGCGCGGCTGCCCGTCCGCGCCCCAGCGCATGGGGATTTTGCGCTCTGATTCGACGGCCAGCCAGGTCGGGTAGCCTTCGTTGAACCAGTAGCGGGCAAAGGCAACGGCCGTTTCCCTGTCAGCCGCCGTCGTTATCCCCAAAACCATCATCTCGCCTAAATTAGCGGGCTGGGCAGCGGGGCCGCTGCCGCTGATGCGGGTGAGGATACCGCTGTTTTGCGCCAGAAAGCCCGGATCGGCGGCGCACTGCCGGCATGTGGGCTGTGCGGCGTCATCCAATCCGGCCAATTGGAGCAAAACGGTCGGCGAACTCATAATCAGCCCCGTCCGTCCGGCCAAATACGCATTGCGAACGCTGACATCGGTCTGGACGCCAGTGGGGCTGTAATTGTGAACAATCGTGTAATAAAAATCTAACGCTTCCTGGCAGGCCGGCTCCAAAATCAACACTTCCCCTTTCTCGTCAATCAACTGGCAGCCGTTGGCGGCGGCAATTTGCTCAAATGCCTGATGCGTGGTGGTCAGATTGGATTCTGTGGGGATGACAAAGCCGGAAATGAGCGCTTCTGTGTTGGAAATGGTTTGCGCCATCGTTAACATGGCTTCGTAATTGTCAGGCGGAGCCAGCCCCATCTCTTGCGCCCAATCGGCCCGGTAGATGACAAGCTGCGGATAGCCGTCACTGGGAATGGCGGCGAAGGCCCCGTTTTGGGTTACGGCTTGCAGCGCGGCGGGGTTGAAGGTGTCACGGCCGATTTCGTCAATAGCGGCAGCGGTAACGGCCGTATCCAAAATCCCCCGTTCGGCCCAGCCCATTGTGTACTCAATCGGGTGCAGCACAATATCGGGCAGGGGAACAGCGTCGGAGATGACGGCCGTTTCCATCAATTTTGGCAGTAAATTAGGAGCAACCAGCATAAGCTCCACATCAATCTGGCTGGCCTGGCTGAACTCGGCGACCATTTGGTTGAGCATTTGGGCGTGTTCCGGCGACGTTTCGTTAATCCAGACGGTGAGGGTGGGGTTTGGCCCGGCTGTGGTGGGGATGGGTTGGGGGGCGGTCGCTGCCATCCCCGATGGCGCGGCAATTACCACAGGTTCCAGTGTAGGCGTTGGCGCAGCTTGTGCCTGGGCTGTAGCTGCTAGTTCACGCGGTGTTGGCTGGCAAGATGCGCCAATAATAATCAATAACAAAGGGAGTAAAGTCACTGGCAGGATAGAAAAATAATGCTCTCGTTTTCGATTACGCTGTGTCACCCTATTCACCTCTTCACCCCTTCACCCGTTCATAAATCACCCGCAGCCCGGCCAAAGTCAACCAGGGATCGGCCAGGTCAATCACATCGGTATGACTGGCAATCAAATGAATCAGCCCGCCCGTCCCCAAGACGCGAACCGGCTGCTCATGGTCGGGATGTTCGGTACGCAGCCGGGCGACAATGCCTTCGCATAAACTGACATAACCGTACACCAATCCCGATTGCATGGCGTGAATGGTATTGCGGCCAATAACGCTGGGAGGCGCGGCTAATGCAACTTGCCCCAATTTTGCGGCGCGGCTGGCCAGTGCATCGGCCGTTAACTGCAATCCGGGGGCAATAACGCCGCCTACCAGCTCGCCCGCCGCCGAAACAACGTCAAATTTGGTAGCCGTGCCCATGTCAACAACAATGCTGGGGCCGGGATACAGCGCATGAGCGGCCGCAGCGTTGACGATGCGGTCCATGCCAACCTGGGCCGGGTTATGGGTGGCGACGCGGATGCCTAAATCCAGGTGCAGCCCTACTTCCAGCGGTTCATGGGCCAGATACTGCTGGCAGGCGCGGCTGAAAACGGCCGTCAGGTTGGGAACAACGCTGGAAAGGATGATGTGGGTAACGGCCGTACCCAACCCCGCGTCATGCAACAGCCCCTTGAGAACCAATCCATACTCATCGCTGGTCTTCTCGTGAACCGTCAACAGCCGCCACTGCCGCTGCCATTCACGGCCGTTGCAAATGCCCAACGTGATGTTCGTATTGCCAATATCAATCGCTAATAACATGAATGTTGATTGTATAAGGCACATGAGTTAGCGACAAGCTAGCAGGCTATCGGAAAAGTCTAAGAAACATTGATTGGACACGGATTAACACAGATAAACACGGATTTTCAAGTCAAAAATATCAAAAAATCTGTGTTTATCCGTGAAATCCGTGTTCCATTATTCTTTCTCCGACAAGCTGCGAGAAATCGTTAGTGGGGATTGGGGGATTTTTTGATTTTTATCCCTTAATCCCCCAATCTCCGCTTTCTGCTTTTTCACAGATAACCAATGTGCTACACTGGCTGCTCAAAAATCTTATCCCAGAGGCATTATGACAGACCTGACATTAAAACAGATTCAAGAAACAGTTGACGAATGGATTCAGACGATTGGCGTGCGCTATTATTCGGAATTGACGAATACGGCCGTTCTCATGGAAGAAGTCGGCGAAGTAGCGCGGCTCATGGCCCGGCTGTACGGCGACCAAAGCTTCAAAAAAGGGGCCGCCCCCTACGACCTGGCCGACGAAATGGCCGACGTCCTCTTCGTCCTCGTCTGCCTGGCTAACCAGACCGGCATAGACTTAACCGCCGCCTTCCAGAAAAACATGAACAAAAAAACCGGCCGCGACAAAGAACGCCACGCCAACAACCCCAAACTCCGGTAAGCCTGATGAAACAGTGACATTTATCACTTGATCCCGCCCCTGTTTCGAGCTACATTTTATTATGCGATTCATCCCCAAAAGATTGAATCATAAGCAAAATTCCCATTAACGGTTTTGAAAACTCACAAAACAAAGCCATATAGTTTCTTTTAACAACGGAGGTTTCGATGTCAGAGCGTAAAAAAGTGCTGCTCCCCACACTATTCAAAAAAGTTGAAAAAGGGGAGCCTATTACCTGGCTGACCTGCTATGATTATCCCACGGCCTATTTTCAGGAACAGGCCGGCGTTGATATGATTCTGGTCGGCGACAGCCTGGGCATGACGATGCTGGGCTATGACAGCACGCTGCCGGTGACGATGAATGATATGATCCGGCACACGCAAGCCGTACGGCGCGGCTCGCCCAACGCTTTTCTGGTCGGGGATATGCCGTATATGAGTTACCAGGCAAGTTCAGAAACGGCCGTTCTCAATGCCGGACGATTCATGGCCGAAGCCGCTTGCGACGCCATCAAACTCGAAGGCGGGGCCGAAATGGCCGACCGCATCGCCGCCATCACCGCCGCCGGCATCCCCGCCATCGGTCACCTGGGCCTCACCCCGCAAAGCGTCAGCTCCCTCGGCGGCTTCCGTCTGCAAGGCAAAGGTGCGCTCCAAGCCAAGAAAATCATAGACGACGCTAAAGCCCTCGAAGAAGCCGGAGCCTTCGCCATTTTGCTGGAACTGGTTCCCGACCGCGTCTGCCAAATCATCACCGAGCGCGCCGAAAACTGCATCATCATGAGCCTCGGCTCCGGTCCCCACGCCCACGGGCAGCTCCTCATCTATCACGACTTATTCGGCCTTTACCCCAAATTCACCCCGAAAATGGCTAAAGTCTACGGCAACGCCGGCGAAGTCATCCTCAACGGCCTCACCCAATACGTCCACGAAGTCCAAAACAAAGAATTCCCCGAACGCAGCCACTACTTTGGCATGAAAAACGCTGAGTATGACGAACTGGTGAAGTTACTCGAAGAAGAAGATAAACCGTTTTAAGTTGCGAAGTGGCGAGGCAGCGAAATGACCTCGCCCCCCGCCGCCTCGCCGCTCCCTGCATGGAGATTCCTGCTATGACCGAAAATATCCGCGAATTACTAAAAATTTCCCCCGACCGATTGGACGCGATTAACGCCGTCCTGCTCAACCCCGACATGCGGGTTGTGAATGATTTCTTGGACGTTGTCGCCAAATACGGCGCTCCGGAAGAGATTAACGCCAAAGCCGAAGAGGCGCGTCAACTGCCCAATCTGCTCAAAAAAGTAGAAGAAACCAAACCCGAATATCTGGCCGACCTGCAATGGCTGCAAGAACAGCGCGACAACAACGCCTTCATCAGCGTCGCCGACTATCGGCGCAAAGTGTTGGGCGACAAAGCCGACACGACCCAATTTACCGACGATTTCGCCGTCACGCTGGAAGTCAGCGCCTGCCAATACTTCCCCTACGTCATCAAAGCCGCCAAACGCGCCATTGAACAGGGCACACTGATGCCCGGCCGTTTCATCCGCGTCCGCAAAATGAAAGAGCAGGAAGAAGACGGCGATTTGGCCGCCTTTGCCGCCGCCATGCAAATTGTCGGCGCCACCTACGTTGAGACGTTGGACACCAAAGGCACCGACGGCTCCAACATCCACCTGGGCGGCCCGGAAACCATCACCGGCTACTTCGGCGGCGTCGGCCAGCCCAACGGCCACGCCCTCAAATGGCTCGATGAGTTCCTCTACTACTACACCACTTACGGCATTCGCCAGGTACTCAACATCAACCCCGGCACGGTTTTGCTGGGCTACCTGCTGCACCGCATCGGCGTAGACAACGAATTCAAGATTTCCGTCTACATGGGCAACGACAACCCGTATGCGGCCTTATGGACGCTGCTGGGGGCCAAGTTATTCGCCCGCGACGATGGCACATCGCCGCTTATCGGTTTCAACTGGAGCAATTCCGTCAACAACGAGACGATGGAAATCACAGCTCAATTCCGCAAAGAGCTAGGCTTTGAAGATGTTGTCCGCTTCGAGCATCACATCACCGAAACGTACAAGAGCATCGTCATCCAGCCCTACAATCGGCGTGATGAGTTATTGGACATTGCCGATCATGTCGCCAACATCTCGGCCAAACACGAAGGCGGCGACCCGGAGATTGACCAAACCCGCGAACATCCTTCCGATATTCTGGATTATTTCCGCGATAAATCTGAGGTTATCGAAACAGGGCATTGGGATGCGCTGGAACTGAATTTCATGGACAAAGTTGATGCGCTGAACAAAACAGCCTGGGCGTTAACAGAACGCGGCCTGTCATTTATCGCCGCCGATTTACACAAATAAGCTAGAGCTAGCGTTTAGAGCTAGAGGTATGTACTGTCCTCTAGCTCTTGCTCTAGCTGTTCCGTTCCTGTTTGCCAATAAAAATTAGCGATTCCAGGTCTTCGCTGTCTTGCGGGCTGTATTTTGCCACCACTTCTCGTACCGCTTCGAGGGCTTCATCGTCTGCCCACCCCAACATAGTTGTCACATCGCCAAAGTCACGTCCGCGCCCCGTATCAATTTTCATTAACACGAGATACGGAAAACCAAGGATGGGATAACCAGCCGGATCCCTTTCTGGATTTCTCAGAGCTTCGTCCAACCATATCTTATCGCCAAAAATCAAGTCTAATTCGACACCTTTGGGCGATACAAGCATAAATCCCGGAACCGATAATTGAGTAACTATTTTATACCCTGCGTCTTGTAAACATTCCAATGCAGTCTGCCCGTCAATCTGGCGCACTAAAATATCCAGGTCTTTTGTCGCTCGTTCCGGCATGTAAGCGCGTGTGGCTACCCCGCCAATAATAACCCAGTCAATTTCAGCAAGTATGTCGCGCAAATCAGGCCAGGATTTCATAGCGGTTCTCCTTTGCATAAATTCGTGACTACTGCCAGTGCCTGGACGCACCCGCCCCAGCGCCATTTCGATGAGCAGACGTCGAGTTTGGCGCGGCGTCAGCTTGCCGTCAGGGGCAATTTTAGCGATTGCGGGGGGGATGGCGTTTACAGTCATGATTGCATTTTACCACAACTTAAAGGGGGCATTTCAAATGAGTTGAACCAAGGTGACAGTCACGGGGCAAACAGCCGTAGTTTACGCGAGATTTTACGCCCCGTGACTGTCACTTCAGCCGAAATGCCCCACCTTAATGGCGGCTAGTGGGCGTGCGGGGCGCCTTCCAGCCCTTCGGCACCGGATAGTTTGCCGGCCAGCCGTTCCGGGTTATGGATGAGGACGGGCAGGCATTGGGAACAAATCCAGGCTTCTTGACCGGCATAACGCAAGTTGACTAATGGGATTTGCGCTTCGGTGCGGGCGCAGTTTAGGCAGGTTAGGGTGTTTGTTTCGTTCATGAATATCTCCTTTTTTGTGAATGAAGATTAGCGACTGGAGATTGGTTAATCTCCAGTCTCTAATCTCTGTTTTTACATACGGAATGTGCCGTAACGGCCGTCTGGCAAGGGCGCATTCAACG
>JANTHP010000012.1 GCA_024762395.1 Anaerolineae bacterium
ACCCAAAGAAAAACGTAACTATTCAGGTGTACCCTTAGATTTGTCAAATTTAGTCTGGTAAACGCCTGGTCATGCTGAAAAATTTGACAAATCTTCCTGGCAGCGCTGTATAGTTACAGAAAAACAATACTTTTTTCGCATCGCCAAAGGTTCTGTGTACGAAGTGGTTAGTTTGATGGTGATGATGGGCAAACGCAACTTTCTTAATAAAGATAGTTATCGAGAATACCGCCGTGAAGCCAACGAAATCGCCGCCATGCTCACAGCCTTATCAAACACGCCCTCTAGCTCTAGCTCCCGCTCTAGCTAATACCGGAGGTATTATGAACGATAAAGTAGCCGTCATTGCAATTGGCGGCAATTCATTAATTCAAGATAAAGCGCACAAAAGTGTGCAAGACCAGTATGACGCGGCGAATGCTACAACAAAGCATATCGCCAAAATGATTAAGCAGGGCTGGAATGTAGCTATTGCGCATGGCAATGGGCCGCAAGTTGGCTTTATTTTGCGGCGGTCGGAATTAGCGGCAAATGAACTGCATGAGGTTCCACTGGATGTGTGTGGTGCGGATACGCAAGGGGCAATTGGTTATGCCTTGCAGCAGACGCTTTACAATCATTTTCAGGATATGGGTATTGATAAAGAGGTGACAACTGTCGTCACCCAGGTTGAGGTGGGCGCCGACGATCCGGCTTTTCAAAATCCGACAAAGCCGATTGGTTCGTTTATGGACGAGGCGCAGGCAATGTCTCGCCGCGACAATGATGGCTGGGATGTGGTAGAAGACGCCGGACGCGGTTGGCGCCGTGTAGTGGCTTCGCCGCTGCCAAAACGGATTGTTGAAGAAACGGCCGTCAAACATCTCATCTCGGCTGGCATCAGTGTCATCACCGTAGGCGGCGGCGGTATCCCCGTTGTGGCTGAAAACGGCAAGCTCAAAGGCGTGCCGGCCGTGATTGACAAGGATTTCGCATCGGCCCTGTTAGCGAACCGGATTGGCGCGGATTTATTCGTCATCAGTACGGCCGTTGAGAAAGTCGCCCTCAACTTCGGCAAACCCAACGAACAGTGGCTGGATAAAATGAGTCTGGCCGAAGCCAAAGCGTATCTGGCCGAAGGCATCCACTTTGCCAAAGGCAGCATGGCCCCCAAAATCCAGGCCGCCATCAACTTCCTGGAGCGCGGTGGAACCCATGTCATCATCACCGACCCGCAGAACATCGAACGGGCGCTGAACGGCGAAACAGGAACGCATATTGTAGTCGAATAGTCAGGTAGTCGGGTAGTCGGGTAGTCCGACTACCCGGCCACATGACTACCAGACTGCGTAACTACAGGACTACACAACTATGGATCACGTAAAACATCTCAAATGCCTCATCTGCGGCAAGGAATACGCGACGGATGAGATTGAGTACATTTGCCCCGATCACGGCAACGAAGGCATTGTGGATGTACGTTACGATTACGACCTGATCAAGACGCGCATCAGCAAGGAAAGCCTGGCCGCCAATGATGATTACACCATCTGGCGCTACAAACCGCTGCTGCCCATCGAAGCAGACGCGGCCGTACCGCCGCTCTCTATCGGCTGGACGCCGCTGTATGACGCACCCCGCTTGGCCGAGAAGTTGGGATTGAAGCACGTGTGGGTGAAGGATGACGGCCGTCTCCCCACCGCCAGTTTCAAAGACCGGGCCAGCGCCATCGCGGTTGTTAAGGCACAAGAGCAAAACGCCGACATCATCACCACCGCCAGCACCGGCAACGCGGCGGCGGCTTTGAGCGGCATCTGCGCCAGCATGGAGCAGCCCAACGTCATTTTTGTACCTGAAGCCGCGCCCCCGGCCAAAATCGCCCAACTGCTGGTCTATGGATCAACGGTGATGCTGGTTAAAGGGACGTATGACGATGCTTTTGAGCTTTGCCTGGAAGCGGCGGCTGAGTATGGCTGGTACAACCGCAACACGGCCTACAATCCTTATATGACCGAGGGGAAGAAAACGGCCGTTTACGAAATCTGCGAACAACTCAACTGGAACGCCCCCGACGCCATCTTCGTCAGCGTAGGCGACGGCTGCATCATCGGCGGGCTGCACAAAGGGCTGAAAGATTTGCTGGCGTTAGGTTGGATAGACCATATACCGCGCATCTACGGCGTACAGGCCGAAGGCAGCGCCTTCATGTACGAAGCGTGGCGCGATGGCGAAGATGTACTGACCAAAGCGCCCGTTTCCGGCAAAACCGTTGCCGACAGCATCAGCGCCGGATTGCCCAGGGATAGGATTAAGGCGTTAGCGGCCGTCACCGAAACCAACGGCGCCTACATCTGCGTCAGCGACGACGAAATCCTGACCGCCATCCCCAACCTGGCGCGCGGCGTCGGCGTCTTTGCCGAACCGGCCGGGGCCGCCGCCTACGCCGGACTGGTCAAAGCGGCTGCCGACGGCCTCGTCAGCGCCGACGACCGCATCGTCGTCCTCAACACAGGCAATGGCCTCAAGGACATCAAAGGCGCGATGAAATCCGTCGAGATGGTCGGCACAACACCCAACCGCGTTGAAACCAATCTAGCTGACCTGAAACAGGTCATGCAAGAAATCAAATAATTTAAGATTAAAGATTGACGATTGGATTGCATATTCAATCATTAATCTCTAATCGTCAATCTTTTTTAAGGAAATATTATGAGCGATTTAATTGATTTAACCATTCACAGCGAAGAAGCATTAGAACACGCCGTTCAGCGCGCGCGCGAACGCAACATCATCATCCCCACCTTCAAGCAGCAGCGTAACCCGGAACTCATTCCCGACGCGATCAAAGAAAAACTGGCCGACGTCGGCTTGTGGGACTTAAACCCGCTCAACCTGTTCCGCATCACCTGGCATAACGAACCCAAAGAAAAAGGCGGGAAATATGGCGGCGTCAACTACATCGTCTTCCCGCCCGAACTAACCGGCGTCAACGCCAAAATCGTCATGCTCATCGGCAAATGGTTCCCCACCGGAGCGCACAAAGTCGGCGCCGCCTTCGGCTGCCTCGTCCCGCGCCTCGTCACCGGCCAATTCGACCCCACCACGCAAAAAGCGGTCTGGCCCAGCACCGGCAACTACTGCCGCGGCGGCGCTTACGATTCCAACCTGCTGGCCTGCGAATCCATCGCCATTTTACCCGAAGGGATGAGCCAGGAACGGTTCGACTGGCTGGCCTCCGTTGCCGGCGAAACGATCAAAACCCCCGGCACCGAAAGCAACGTCAAAGAAATCTTCGACAAATGCTGGGAACTACGCGAATCAGGCGAAGATTTGGTCATCTTTAACCAGTTCGATGAATTTGGCAACTACCTGTGGCACTATGAAATTACCGGCCCGGCAATGATGGAAGTATTAGATAAGGTAATGGGACCAAACGACACCTTCCGCGCAACCGTCTCCAACACCGGCTCCGGCGGCACCATTGCCTGCGGCGATTACATGAAAGAACAATTCCCCACCAGCAAAGTCGTCGCCAGCGAAGCACTGCAATGCCCCACCCTGCTGCAAAACGGCTTCGGCGCGCACCGTATCGAAGGCATCGGCGACAAACATGTGCCCTGGATTCACAACGTCCAGAACACCGACTTCATCACCGCCATTGACGACAACGATCCGATGGCCTTGATTCGCCTCTTCAACGAACCGGCGGGGCAGGAATACCTGGTTTCGCAAGGCGTCCCGGCCGATTTCGTGGAAAAATTGCCACTGTTGGGCATCTCCAGCGTCGCCAACCTGCTCGCTTCCATCAAAATCGCCAAATACTACGAGATGACGGATGAAGATGTCATCATCACGGTGGCGACGGATTCGATGGAAATGTACGAAAGCCGTCTGGTTGAGTTGACCGAAGAAGAAGGCGAGTTCACGCCAATGAAAGCGGCGGCGGCGTTTGCCCGTAGTTTGCAGGGCATCAGCACCGATTACATGCAGGAATTGACTTTTGTGGACAAAAAACGGGTTCACGACCTGAAATACTTCACCTGGGTGGAACAGCAGGGTAAAACCTACGAAGAAATCCAGGCGCAGTGGTATGACCGCAATTATTGGAAATCCATTCACGGCCATGTAGATGAGATGGATGCGTTGATTGATGCGTTTAATGAACGTGTCGGTCTGCTACAAAAGTTGTTGGACGAGGAATAATCGTAGATTGGTCAAATTTTTTCAAATTTGACCAATCTTCTTGACAGTGAAAAAGGGCTGTGGAATGCTGTTCCACAGCCCTTTTTGTCTTTGCGTTACTCTTTCAAAAGCGCCGGCAGGAAGATATTCTCATTCAAAGGCGGCGGCGCATCCATGCCATGCGGGCCGCTGCCTGTCGGTTGGGTGGCATGGCAGACGGTGCAGGTTTCTAATGTACCGGCGTGTCCTTGCAAGCCGACAAACTTGATGCCGTCGCGCGGTTCGCGGCTGGGGGCGATGGCGTGGGGGCTGTCATGACACGCTTCGCAGTAGATGCCGCCATGCTCTTTGGACATGCGGTACAAGGGTTGATCCTGGTCATAAGCGCCGCTGTCGTGACAATCGTCGCAGCGGGGTTCGCTTAACCAGGGACTGTTGTTCTGTGAGACTTGTTCCATACCGCCGTGACAATCGTCGCATTCCATTCCGGACATGGACATTGTGCCGCGTAAACATTGGGTTTGCGGGCCTGGATGGCAGTTGTAACAACCGTCCAGGTTGTCGGTTACTTCGCCGGCGTGTTTGTTGTGGATGGCATTGGAGAGGCTGGGAATGCCGGGTAATCCGGGTTCACCCAGGGCATTGGATTCATGGCATTCGGCGCACAGGATGGGGCGGCGATCCATCAGGGGGCCTTCATGGCCGGGAGGATATTCGTCCATGTTTTCCATGTCGTGCAGGGTGAGGATATTGGTGTCTACGCGGCCGGTGGCGATGCCTTCGATGCCGCCGTCGTAATGGCAGTTGTCGCAGTTAAGTTCGGTGGAGACGGGGGCGACGGTGGTGGTGCGGGCCAATTCGACGCCGGTTTCTACGTCATAGGCAATGACGGTGGCTAGCTGGTAGGGATCGCGGACGCCGGGCGCGCTGTCGCTGAATTCGGTCAGGGGGATGCCTTCGGCTTCGAAATGGTCGCCGCGTAAATCCATTGTGTCGGCTAAGCCTTTGCCGGTTAAACCGACGTTTGGGGGCAGGTCTACGCCGAATAGCTGCTGATCGTAGTCCCAAAAGTTGGATTTGCCGACGGAGTAGGTGTTGTCGGCGAATTCGTAGACGATTTCTACGCCTTCGGTGATGATTTGGGGCGGGTCGCCGATTTGGACGAGCTGTGCCCAAAGGGTGTTGTAGGGGGGCAGGACGGCCAAGTCCTGAAAATCGGGGTTGTAGCAGTGCATGCCTAAATCGTTCCAACTGAGGATGATGTAGTCGCCGTCTGTTTGGGTGCTGGTGACGTCTGGCGGTTTGGCTTCGAGATCAGGTTGTGTGAGTACGGCCGTTCCCACTCCCACAACCACGATTATCATCAATGCCGCCATAAACCATTGTTTCCACTTCCTTAAATTTTCCATCTTAATTTCCTCCAAAATCAATGCTGGACACTAGCGTTTTGTATCTATACAAGTGATAATCACTTCTTCCAAAGGTATTAGCCAAAGCCATGATGTTGGTAAGTGACTGTCACCTCCGGTTACCATCAATCATCGTCCGGACTGTCACCATTGGCGTGACAAGCGACGCAGTTATGGGAATAGTTACTTACTTCGTCATGTTCTGCATCCTCTTCGGCATAGTTATGACAGGCTGTACAAGTGTAACTGGCCGTATCGCCGCCAGGATGGCAGGTGGCGCAATCGCCATTTGCTCCTTCGTGGTTAAGTGGAAATGTGTGATCAAATGAAGCGCCATCCCATGTATCGGTGTTGTGGCAATCGGAACATTGACCGGCGAAGTGGTTAGACGGCCGTGCATGGCAAGACTGACAATCTGTTAACCCATTATGGCTAAAGTTCACATTATGGAAATTGCCCGTGTCAACATGACAGGCACTGCATGCACCGCCGTAGTGATTGGCCGGGGGCGTATGACAAGCCGAACAATCCGTGCCGCCAATGGTGGCGTGGTTGAAGGTGGCATTGCTAAAGTTGCTGGTATCGCTGTGACAAGCAGTGCATGCGCCGCCGTAATGATTGGCCGGAGGTGCATGACAAGCCGAACAATCCGTGCCGCCGATGGTGGCGTGGTTAAAGGTGGCATTGCTAAAGTTGCTGGTATCGCTGTGGCAGGCAGTGCATGCGCCGCTGTAATGGCCTGCCGGCGCTGTGTGACAGGCTGCGCAATCCGTGCCGCCGATAGTGGCATGGTTAAAAGTGGCGTTACGGAAGTTGCTGGTATCGCTGTGGCAGGCGCTGCAAGCGCCGCTGTAATGGCCTGCCGGCGCTGTGTGGCAGGCTGCGCAATCTGTGCCGCCGATGGTAGCGTGGTTAAAAGTAGCATTGGCGAAGTTTTCGGTGTCGGAATGGCAGGCGCGGCATTCGCCATCATAATGGTTGGCTGGCGGCGTGTGGCAAGCCGCACAGTCGTTATCGCCGATGAAGCTGTGGTCGTAGTTGACGTCTTGCCACCCGCTGATATTATGACAAGTGGCGCAGTCGGCGCCATAAAGGCCATTGTGGGAATCATCCTGGGTGTGACAAGTAATACAGGCTGTATCTGTCCCCTGATATGAGCCGCCGCTGTGGCAAGTTTCGCAACTTATCTCGGCATGACCACCGCTCAACGGGAAAAAGCTGTGATCAACGGAACCTTCAGGAAAGGGAACCATGCGGGAATCCGCCAGGCTGTTGGTTCCGGAGGCTGTGGAAACAGTTGAATTGTCTGCAACAATCGGCCGTTCGTTTTCCGGGGCAATGGCGCTGATGGCGGCAGTGGGGTTGGGAGCGGTTAAGGCTAACTGAATGGATTGGGATTTGGCGATAAAAGCGAGTACGGCCGTTTCCCCTTCCCCATCTTTAATTCCATCCGCCAACGCAATCGCCCGCTCCGTTAGCGCCATCAGCCTGGCTTGCAAAGCAGGCTGTGTTTCTGCCGGCGCTGCGGTAACGGCCGTTACCGCATGATCCAACGCCCTATCGAGGTAAGTCAAAGCAATTAACTCATGTTCTGTGCCCAGCGACGCTTCTAAATCATCCAGGCGGCGTTCCAATAAATTAAGAAAAACCGCAGCCCGCTCAGCCGCGTCAACGTTAAAAGCCAATCCCCACTGCTGCTCTGACCATAATTGAGCCGGAAACAACCAACTTCCCGGCAAAAACGGGGCTTTCCCAGCCATGACGTAGGTTGCAGTCCCGCCAACAACGCCAACAAACAACAACAAAGCGAATGAAATCAAAAAAAATCGTCGCATATTCCCACCTTTGAAGTAACTGGTAAACGGTAATCGGATTACTGCTTACTGCTTACTTTTACCGCCTGCTGTTTTTGATTCAATCCTATCCAGAACTGTTGGATATTTTTCTTTAATGCCTGACCGCCAATAGAAAAATCAGGATGTACTTCGCGGAAATTAATTCGGTTTTCGATGATGTAACGCAGGGGATCGGCCGTGCTTTGGTCGCCAACGAGCAGCGCGCCTACCAGATAGTCGCCATCCATTACCAGCCGGACGGTATTGGCGCCATCTTCCGACCAGGCGCTGGCGTAATGGCGCGGGTAGGTGTACCAGACTTCGGATGAGCCGCGCGACAGGAATTGTAAAATCTCGGCCTCATCCGCATCGCCGTTACGCCGAGGATTGATTTGCCCCATTGTGGTGATATGAAGCCCGAAGAGCAGGCAGGCGTTGAACGGACTGCCTTTTTCATACTCGTGTTTCTCGCCGACCATGTTTAAGGCGGCCGCATGTCCCTCGGCGACGGCGCTGGGCCATAAAATGTCGAGCATGTGCTGTTTTGTCCATGAGTCGTAGACTTGGGCGCAGTCGCCGGCGGCGTAGACGCCGCGCACGTTGCTCTGCATGGTTTGGTCTACCAGAATGGCCCGGTCGGTTTGGATGGGGGTGTTTTGAATGAGATCGAGTAACGGCCGTACCCCAATCGCTACGCCCACAATGTTGCACTTAAATTCCTCCCCAGTTTTCAACCGCACTGCCCGCACCCGGCCGCGACGGTCGCCCAGAATCTCTGCAACTTCGGTGTTGTAATGAATGGCGACGCCATGATGACGCATCCGCTCTTCCAAAATTTTGGCTTCCGTGTCGTTAAAAACCTTGCCCCACAGCCGGTCGCGGCGCAGGAAGTAGTGGGTGTCTACGCCATGATGGGCTAATCCCTCTGTCATTTCTAGCGCGGTGATGCCGCCGCCAATAACGATGGCGCGCCGCCGCCGTTTGGCCTGTTTCATCAATGCTTTGGTTCCGTCCAGGGTGTCCAGGTAATGAACGCCTTTCAAATCTGCGCCGGGATAAGGGGGCGGTACGGCCCGCGCGCCGGTAGCGATGAGGAGGCGATCGTAGGGAAGGATACGGCCGTCTTTCAAACGCACTTCCTGCCTGTCCACATTGAGGGAAACGGCCGTGCCAAACAACAAATTCAACCGCATCTGCTGATACCACTCCGGCTGGCGGGCAAACACCTGCCGCCGGGGAATTTCATTGATGAAAAGATACGCCAAACCGGGTCGGGAATACATCGGATACGGCTCCGCGCTCACAATCGTCACGTCTCCAAACGGATCGTGTTGGCGAATGGTTTCCGCGGCCGTGACGCCGGCAGCGCCATTGCCAATGATTAAATAGCGAAGTGGTTGCATATTTTGGGGAAGATTGAAGATTGGAGACTGGTGATTTGAACCAATCTCTAATCTCTAATCTCCAGTTCCCTCCAATACGAATCGGTTTACCAACAATGAATGCACCTGCGTTTCCCATCGCAGCGTACCACGCGGACAAACATTGATGCAGTTGCCGCAGGTGATGCAGGTTGGATCGTCAACCGGGAGGCCGCGATGGGCGTAATCGCGCACAGGAATGCCTACCGGGCAGTTATAGCCGCAGACGCCGCACTGCACGCAGCGGCTGGCGTCGGGAACAACACGCCCCAACCGGGCCAATTCATCCTGGGAAAGGACTGGCCGATCAGAATCTGAGGTTGGCGCTTTGAATAATGAACGAAAAAAGCTTTCTTTTGCCATATTAGAGTCGTGTATCTTTTCTATAGTCGCTTAAAGAGAGAAAAGGTAACGGGGCAATCATGAATGTCCAGTCCCACTGAAGACCTGCGAGGTTTCTAGTATAAACCTCGCAGATCTCAATCAAAACTATGGTTTGATTATCACCGGCAAAAATACCATAAACTCTCCAACAGAGATGTTCACTGCGGCTCCAACAGCCGCGTAATCAATGCCATCAGAGCCATTCCAGTTAAAACTGGTCATACCTTTCCAATCAGTGTCGGGAGTGAAGGTTAACAGATCCAAGTCAGCAACTGGAATCTCCTGGTTAATGGTAACGGCCGTTCCATCCAAAGCCAGAATCCCATTAGCCGGTAATGAACTGATTAACACCATCGCCAGACTATCACCATCTACATCGGCAAACGCCTCTTCAAAATCGGTCGCCGTAAACATAACGACCGTATTGGTTTCAACACTAACATTAAAATTGGTTACCGTCGGTAAATCCTGAAGGGGATTCACGGTAATGATAAATGTTTGCGGATCGGAGGTGTCGCGGCCCCCGTGGGCCGTACCGCCGTCATCCGACAATGTAACCGTTACCGTTGCGCTGCCATTGGCATCATCGGCCGGAGTATAGGTCAAATCGCCAGTTACGGCATCAATCGCCGGCGCGACGGCAAACAAGTCCCCATTGTCATTAACGGTGTGGAAGGTTAGCGTTTGTCCCGCCTCTCCCGGTGAACCAGGATCTATTTCCGTTGCCCAACCGGGTACAGTTTGGAGGCCAGCATCCTCATCAACCATCTGATCCGGACCAACGGTAAAAGTAGGCGGGTCATTGATAAAAGTTACGGTGATAGTAAACATTTGCGGCGCAGATGTATCAAAACCGCCATTTGCTGTGCCGCCATCATCGCTTAACGTGGCCGTCACCATCGCCGAGTCGTCACTACCGCCTACGGCCGTAAAAGTTAAATCGCCGCTTATGGGATCAATAGTCGGCAAAACAACAAAAAGGGCATCATTATCTGTGACAATATCAAAAGCCAACATTTGCCCGCTTTCGTTTGTCGGCCCGGCGCTGATGTTAGCTGCCCAGGCGGGCACAGTTGTGCCGCTGGCCGCAAATTCTTCATCTACAAAGACGTCTGGGCCGCCGGTGAAAGAGGGTGCATCGTTAACGGCCGTTACACTAATCACAAACATCTGTGGATCCGACGTATCATCACCGCCAAAATCTATACCCCCATCATCCTGCATCACTACCGTCACCGTCGCGCTGCCATTGGCATCTTCCGCTGGCATGTAAGTTAAGTTGCCGTTGGGATCAATGGTCGGTAGTGTCGCAAATAACTCATCATTATCAGTTGAGACATTAAATTGCCATGTCTGACCTGACTCATTCGCTGGCCCGGTAGACATATTCATCGCCCATCCAGGCTCAGTTTGTGCCCCTGCGTCCTCCAACACCGCCAGACCCGGCCCCCCGGTAAAAGAGGGTGGATCATTTACAGGATTCACTGTAAGCGTAAACACAGTAGGCGCTGAGGTATCATCGCCGCCGCCATTATCCGAGAGCGTTACCGTCACTATCGCCGTGCCAAACAAATCTGGCCCAGGCGTAAATGTCAAATCGCCGCTAATTTCGCTGACGGTTGGCGCTGAAGTGAATAAGGCCAGATTATCAGTCGTCACATCAAAAGAGATAGTTTGGCTCTCGAACGGGCCTGCGGAAATATCAGTCGCCCATCCAGAAATAGTCGTAGCCCCATTGTCTTCATTTACGGCCACATTGCCGCCGCCAGTGAAAGAAGGCGGGTCGTTTACGGCACTGATAGTGATGGTGAACGTCTGCGGCGCTGATGTGTCCACACCTCCGTTATCTGTTCCACCGTCATCATGCGCCCGCACCGATACGGCAGCAGCGCCGAAGCGGTTGGGGGCGGGGGTGTAAGTCAGGGCGCCGTTACCGTCTATCGTTGGCTGTACAGCGAATAAAACTGTGTTGTCGTTAGTTACCAGGAAATCAATGGTTTGCCCACCTTCGTTTGGTCCTGGATCTATACTGGCAACAAGGCCAACAACTGACTGCGCTCCTGCATCTTCCGACACAAATTGGTCAGGGTTGACCATGAAAGTGAATGATGGCGCATCGTTAATGTTGGCAATGGTAATGTTGACTGAGGCGTCTGTGAGCGCATAGTCCAAACCGTCAAATCCATTCCAGCTAAAACTATCGTCGCCAAACCAATCGCCGTCTGGGGTATAGGTTAGATTATTCAGATTTGCAGTTGCAATTTCTTGAGCGACTGCAACATCCACACCATTTAGCTGCAAAGTACCGTTGGCCGGCAGCGATGTGATTTGTACCTGGACCAAGCTGTCGCCATTGCTATCATCAAAGTTATTTACAAAGTCAACGGCCGTAAAACTAACCGCGCTATCTTCATCTCCCGACTTGAGTATATCGGTAAGCGTGGGCGGCATATTATGCGATGCGTACTGGGCTGCGGCGAAATTCATATTGCCAAGCGTTAGGGGAACATCTGTCAGCCCAACAACGACAATTTTGTCATTGTAAACCGCCACGTCATACGCTTCATCCTGGCTGTTGTTGTTACCTGCTCCAACAATAGAACCAATATCGGTGATCACAAATCCACTTGCGCCAAATGCTGTGTCTAGAGAGCCGTCAGCGTTGTAACGAACCAATTGGAAATCTTCATGGGTTGTTGGATCAACACGGAACCCCGCGACGACGATTTTGTCGGTAGGTTGAACGGCTATGCCATTTACCCAATCATCGCCAGCATTAGCCGTAATAACTGTACCGCCGCTGCCAAATGCGGTATCTAATACCCCATCAGCGCTGAACCGGGCCAGGCCAATATCTACCGCATTGGTAACATGGCCTGTTTCCACAATACCGGCCAATACCAGGCTGCCATCTGATTGTTCACCGAGCCCATACGCCAAATCGTTGATATTGAGGGTAGGATTAAGCGAAACGTCCACGGTAGCAACGCCGCCAGCGCCAAATGTCGTTGTGTCCAGGCTGCCGCTGCTGGTGTAGCGAGCCAGGGCGAAGTCCTGATGATTGCCAGCAATATCTTCCGCTGTTCCACCCAGCACAATGCTGCCAGTCGCCTGAATGACGACACCATGCGCTTCGTCGGCATTGCCGGCGCCGTTAATGTCTGTGGTGTTGTAGCCTACGCTGTTGAAGGATGTGTCTAACGCGCCGGTATTTGCATCCAGCCGCGCGACAGCAAAATCTTTATCAACCGTTCCAGCTATAATGATTTTACCGTCATTCTGGATGGCAACGGCCGTTGCTTCTGCTTCTGTTCCGCCTAAATTATGAGAAAAAATACCACCCGATCCAAAATTTGTGTCCAACGAGCCATCGGCATTATAACGAACGGCAACAAAGGCAACGGGTAAACCGGCCCCATTTTCCCTAAATCCCACCACTACAATTTGCCCGTCCGGTTCAATGGCAACGGCTTGCGCTCTGTCACGATTGGCGCTAACGGCCGTTACTGCGATTCCATCCCCGCTGAATGAAACATCCAAACTGCCATCGCCATTATACCGGACAACGCCAAAATTATTTTCACTTTCGCCAACTGACACGACTTTACCATCGGATTGAACAGCAACGCCAAAAGCCATATCGTTTGTGACGCTAAAATCAGTGTAAGTCACACCATCGCCACTGAATGTCGTGTCGAGGTCCCCCGGCGAAGCGGCTTTAACGATGCTAAATAAACCAAGAACGATAATCCCTACAAACGCAAAAACAAGTACAGGGTACCGCTTCGTCCATTGAGCAAATAAATTGTGCTTCATTTTTTCTCCTAGTTTTACTAAAAACGAGCATGGTTCAGTTCTTGAACAGCGTATCTTTACAAATCACGAATACCGTGAATAAGCGAATAGCGCGAATTTCTCGATAAATAATTCGCTTTATTCGACCACTTGAGGCATTCGCGTTCAAAAATTTGTAAAGAACCAATAGTTGTCATCAATCGCCCTCTTGACCGGTAGGATGACAAGCAGCGCAATCGGCAAGTTCCTCCAAGCTGATACTTTCTTCCAAATGTTTACGTTCTGTTTCAGCCGGATCATGTTCGTGGCAGCCGTAGCAGGTGTACTGGGTATACGTGGCTGTGTGGCAGGTTTCGCAAGCCAATTCGCCCTGTTCACCATGATCAAGTGGGAAGCTGTGGTAGGTAAGTTGAGCCGGCTGCCAGGCAACGGCCGTATGACAATTTTCACACGTCAGGCCAAACAATCCGGCATGAATCGCCGGTTCATCATGACAAGCGGCGCATTCACCCGATGTACCGGCAAACACCCGATCAACGTGGCACGCCGTGCATTCAATGGCGGCGTGCCGCCCGGCCAACGGCCATACAACCGCGTGATCAAAATTAGCCATCGCGCCCGTTCCATCATGGCAGCCCATACAATCATCGCCGAATTGAGCCGAGTGATTGGCAACAAATTGGGCGTCAGCCTGGGCATGACAATCGGCGCACTGGGCGTTGGTATGCTCAAACTGTTCGCCGCCATGATGACATGTCTGGCAAGTAAAAGGTGTGTTATCAAAGTTGGTTGTGTGTTTAACCAAACTAAAATTGGTCGTGATGGCATGATCAAACGGTTGACCGTCCATCATGGCCGGCAGCCAGCCGTCAGGCGTATGGCATTCCGCGCAGTTGGTCGTAAATAATCCTTGATGGGCTTCCGGCTCTTGATGACAGCCAACACATTCCTGAGGCGTTCCTTCAAATGTTCCATCCATATGACAGCTTTCGCACGCTGTTTGTTGGTGGACGCCGGTGAGGGCAAAAATTTGCTCATGATCAGCCGGGGTAAACTGGGCCATTGTGTCTAAACCGTCATGGCAAGCCAAACAATCGTCGCCATAAGCTGCGCGGTGACGGCTCATGAAGGGTTGATCGGCCGTTTGGTGGCAGTCGGCGCAGGCGGCCGGGGCGACGGTAAAATCGGTGTCGCTGACGTGGCATTCGGTACAATTGAGGGTCAATCCATCGTAATTACGTGTATGTTTGGCCAGGCTGAAGTGTGTTAGATCGTGGTTGAAACCATCCAGGGCGATGGTTAGCAAGTTAAAATCGCGGCCCTGGTGGTCAAGATGACATTCGGCGCACATGTCGGCGGCCTGTAAACGGCCGTGTACCCCCTCCCCCATCTGCCTTTCCTGCTTCACAGATTCATGACATACCTCGCAGCGCGCCGCCTCAACCCCTTTGAACGGCGTGTGACAATAACTGCAATCACCGCCAAATTCAGCATGATCGAAAAAACCGCCCGCCGGCTGACCGCTGTGATTAACCGCCGATAAATCACCCGGACTAAACGCCCGCCCGCCTGTTAAATAGACAACGACGGCCAAAACGCCTGCCAAAATCAAAGTGGAAATAATCGCCACTGGCGAAAAAATTGGATGCTGTCGTTCAACAAGCGTGTGTTGTCTCATTGAAAAAGCCCCGCCCGAAAGTAAAACGTAGCCACAACATGAATGGTCGCGGAAAAGAAAAGCGTCAAGCCCACCGGTACATGCAAAATATGCCAGTAACGAAGCAGCCGTCGGGCGGCGTCCAGCATTTCCGCTTGACGATCCAGTTCTCGTTTTTGGCTGAGGAGTTGACTCAATTGGCGTCGCTGCGATTCTTCTATCTGGTCTAATTGCCGTATGGCCCGGTTTAGCCGCCGCCGGTAACGCCATTGGTAATAGGAACGACCGAATACGGTCAAAAGCGGATTACGCCGGTCGTTACGCCGGCTTAGTTCGGCAATGGTTTGTTGAACTTGGGCCGATTTATGAGCCTGGAATTGGGAAACGGCCGTTTGCAATTTCCCTGCCTCCGCTGCAATCTGGCTGCGCGAAGCCGCCACCCCCGTCAACGAACGCGGCAGCGCCGTGTACAAATACCGCCCCACAAATCCACTGCCCGCCACAATCACCGTCAACAACATACTCACCCCGGCCAGCCCCCGAAACTGCAGCCCCGTGTGCATCAACACCATAAACGGCCCCACAATTCCCGTAACAATGTGAAATGAAAGCCAATAGCGCACCGGTCCCGCCCAACTCAGCAGGCGGGTACGTTTACGCAAACTGTACAACACCTCCGTCATAACCATGAGGAGCATGCCGATAATGCCCAACCAATGTCCAAACGGGTGGCCGCCGCGCGGTTCGGCCAGCAGTTCATAAGCGATGTAAACACCACTGAGGACAAAGAGTACAAAAAAACTTATTTCCAATTCATAGGGTTTTTTCGCGCCGATGGCAGCCGGCTTGAATTCGGGGCGGTTTGAGAATAAGGATCGCGTCATTTTCCTGCCTTTCCGATGGTCTGAATCCATGCAACAATGGCCCATTCCGGGCGCACTTTTTGTTTAGTCGCTTTAAGGGGGTAAAAAGTAACGATCTGGTTGGAAACTGCTTTCCCAAACGTAACTACTAAGGTGACAGTCACTTTCTCCAGAGGCAATAGTCATAACAAATCGCTATATTAAGTGACTGTCACCTCTGAGACTTAGTAGTTACTCCCAAACAACAAAAAGGCGCAGACGATAAAGTCTGCGCCTCCGCAATTAGTAGATATGGTACAAAATCAACGGCCGTTACCGATTAATCGTTCCCGGCGTTGGAGCGCCATACTTGCCATCACAAGCGTCATGCCGATGACTACCAGCCCCAAAAGCAGCCAACTGCTCCCAGTCGCTGCCAATAATGGGTGGGAAACGGCCGTTGCCGCCGCCGGCCCTTCATCCACTCCCAACATAGTCTGCGGCGTCATGATGGGAATGAGCATACTAACAACAAACATCCAGATGAATAGAACAAATTTTGTGAATAGTGTATTGGCGTGCATTTGATACTTCCTGCAATGAGATTTTGGTTGTTTTACCGGCTGCAACCAGCTGAAACCGGTTCCATTCGCTTCTGATTTATAATGTACTGGGAACGTGGGCAGAACTCAATAGAGTAAAAGTCCTAAACCGGTTTGTCCCCCGACTGTGAATCCGTTACACTGGCGGTTATGGAAACAATCAACCAGTATTCAGCCGTTTTTGCGCTGATTTTTCCATTGGCGCTGTTAGGCATAAGCATCGCATGGCGGAAACGGCCGTTCCTCAGCCGAACCGCGCTCATCATAGGGCTGCTGCTGCTAATTGGCATCGGCTACTTTCTATTACAACCCGAAGCCAACAACACCGCGCCGGACCAGGCCCTTGCCCTGTTGGACACGCCGCCCGGCCAGCCTGTTTTCATCGAATTGTATTCTGATTATTGAGTGGCCTGCCTGCAGGCGCGGCCCATCGTGGATGGGCTGGAAGCAGAATGGGGCGAGGAAGTACAGGTTATGCGGCTAAATGTGCATGGCGCTGGGGTTGAACCGCTTTTGCAGCAGCTCAATTTCCGATTTACGCCCACGTTTGTTTTGCTGAGTGACGGCAGCGAGGTTTGGCGCAGTGTTGGTTCGCTGGACCCAGATGCAGTGAAACAAGCGGTTTCCGCACAGCCATAACCGGCATGTCTGAATCTTCAGTCTCCAATCTCCAATCGCCAACCGCGCGCCATGTCCACCTCTTTTTTATGGATGGCGTAGGGCTGGGCGGTTCTGATCCGGCGGTGAATCCGTTTGTCACGGCCGTTCTCCCCAATTTAACCGGTTTGCTGGGCGAGAATTGGTATTTAGACGGCCGTATCACCACCCACCGCGCCAGCCTCATCCCCACCGATGCCAATTTAGGCATGCCGGGCCGCCCCCAAAGCGCCACCGGGCAGGCCGCTATTCTTACCGGACGCAACGTCCCCCAGCTCGTGGGCGAACATTACGGGCCAAAACCGAATACGGCCGTTGCCAACATCATCCGCGAAGGCACACTTTTCCACGCTGTAACCGCCGCCGGTGGACAGGCCGCCCTCATCACCCCATACCCACAGCCCTATTTTGACGCCATCCACAGCGGCAAACGCCTCTATTCCAGCGTCCCCCTGGCGGCGGTCAGCGCCGGATTATCCTTGATGACGACGGATGATTTGCGCAACGGCCGTGCCGTCAGCCCCGGCTTTACCGGGCAAGGCTGGCATGATCATCTGGGTTACACCGACATCCCCCTCCTTACCCTACCCGAAGCCGGACAGCGCATCGCCGCCATCGCCCAAACCTACCATTTCAGCTTCTTTGAACATTGGCCCAGCGACCGCAGCGGCCATCGCGGCTCACTAGCGCAAGCCGTCAGCCACCTGGAAATGCTCGACGCCGCCATTGGCGGCCTGCTTGACGCCTGGGACGACAAACACGGCTTACTCATCATCACCAGCGATCATGGCAACATCGAAGACAAATCCCAACGCCAACATACGCGCAATCCGGTTCCCACCATCCTCATCGGCCAGGGACATGCCCAATACGCATCGCGCATCCAAACCCTGACCGACATCGCCCCCATTGTAAAAAATCACCTGAGGTTCCCTTAGATTTGTCAAATTTAGCCCGTCAAACGCCTGGTCATGCCAAGAAATTTGACAAATCTTTTCGACAACGGTGTATAATTTCAAACCACAAACTTGCCCGACAAAAAAGAATCGCTTAAGCTTACACCATCACGCATGACAAATGACAAACCACACACGAGGTAAACAATGAACATTGACACCGAAAATTTCCGCGACGCCCTCCGCCATTTTCCCGCCGGGGTGACGATTGTAACCGTAAAAACGCCCAACGAACCAGAACCGCATGGGCTGACCGTTTCCGCCTTCTCCTCCATTTCGCCTAATCCGCCGTTGGTCATGGTCACAATTGACCATCGCAACTATGCCCATACGCTGCTGCAACAAGAAGGCGCGACGTTTACCGTTAACTTTTTGGCCCACGACCAGGAAGCATTGTCCAATCGGTTTGCCTGGGTAAAGGATGAGGATAGATTTGCAGAAGGGGATTGGGGAACGGCCGTAACCGGCGCCCCCATCCTAAAAAACGCCCTGGCCTGGCTCGATTGCACCATCCATGAACGGTACGAAGCCGGAACCAACACCATCTACATTGGCAAAATACAAGCCAGCGGCGTCCCCCGCCCCGACGAAAAGCCCCTCATCTACTGGAATCGAGGCTACAGGCAGCTTAAATAAGTTGTTCCTCCTCCTCCAAGCCCACCGCCATCAAATACCCCCGCGCCCGCTCCGTTAACGGGTAGCGATTGACCAACTTCCAAAAACGCGGCCCATGATTCGCCTCCTTCAAATGGGCCAATTCATGCACAATCACATAATCCCGCACCCACTTAGGCATCGCCGCCAGCCGGTCGCTGATGCGAATCGTTCCCTGAGACGGCGTACAGCTTCCAAACCGTTTTGTTTGATTTTTAACATACCGGATGGACTGCCACCGCAGCTTACCGCCAAAATGCCGTTCATTTAAGCGCCGCGCCGCTTTCTCCAGGTCATCATCCGTTTGCGGGATGGGCCGCGTCCGCCGCTGCAGCCGTTTTTTCAGCTTTTCAATGATGGGAGCCAATGCCTCATCACTCATCTGGGCCGGCGCGCGAACAACAAACGTGCCATTTTTCAATTCAGCGCTCACCGTTTTACGCCGCCGCGCGCTGCGGATAATTTCAATAGGCCACTCTTGGTTTTCCATCGCACCCTTCTTGTGATTGGTTTTGAACGGCCGTCATTATACCAAACCGCCTGAGATGCAAAAACGGGGCCGGTTGCCAGCGCTTTACCATGCAGTATAATTTAGTTGCTGGTAACTGGCGGCTGGTCGCTAAGAATCAACAACTAACCGCCAACAACTAACTACCAATTTTCGGAGAAAACTATGGCACGTCGAGCAGTATTTCCCTTCACAGCAATCGTAGGACAAGAGCGCATGAAACGAGCGTTGGTACTAAACGCCGTCAGCCCGCAAATCGGCGGCGTACTCATTCGCGGCGAACGCGGCACAGCCAAATCCACCGCCGCCCGCGCCCTGGCCGCCCTGCTGCCAGACATCGAAGTCATCGCCGGCTGCCGTTTCGGCTGCGCCCCCAGCCGCCCCAACGAATGGTGCGACGACTGCCGCCGCCTGCACAGCGACGGCAAATTTGAAGTCGCCACCCGCCGCACACCATTTGTAGACTTACCCGTCAGCGCTACCGAAGACCGGGTAGTCGGTACATTAGACATTGAACAGGCCATTCAAAAAGGGGAAAAACATTTTGAACCGGGCGTATTGGCCTCGGCGAATCGCGGTTTGTTATACGTAGATGAAGTAAACCTCCTCGACGACCACGTAGTAGATTTGCTGTTGGATTCGGCGGCGATGGGCGTGAATGTGGTAGAACGCGAAGGAATCAGCTTCACCCACCCGGCCAAATTCATCCTGGTGGGCACAATGAACCCGGAAGAAGGGGACATTCGACCGCAGCTTTTAGATCGTTTTGCCTTTTCAGCCCATATCACCGGGTTGGCCGATACACAGCAGCGCGTCCAAATCATGGAACGCCGCATCGCTTTTGAAATGGACCCTGATGGTTTCCGCGAGCAGTGGGCCGACCAGGAAAAGCAGCTTTCCGACCAGATTTACAATGCACGTAAAATCTTGAATCGGGTTCGATACACCCGCCGCGACCTTATTTCAATCGCCGGTTTAACCTCTTCAATGAATGTAGACGGCCATCGCGCCGATTTGGTGATTTTACGCGGAGCGCAGGCGTTAGCAGCGCTGGACGGCCGTGAATACATCAACGATCAAGACATTATTCTGGCGGCTGAGTTGGCGCTGCCTCATCGGGTAAAGGGACGGCCGTTCCAAGACGCCAGCGTCAGCGCCTACGAACTGGAAGAACAACTCCAAGACGTGCAGCAAGAAATGGGCATCGGCGAAGAAGGCGAATCCACCGACGAGCAAATGGACGCCGAAAACGTAAAAAAAAAGCCCTAGATTCTGAATCCAGCGAGGGGGCCGAAACGGCCCAAACCGAAGCCGGCCCCCAAACCATCCCCCACACCCCCCAAGAAGGGCATTGGTGGGAAGGCGGGCAAAAAGTCCAATCCACCCAGGAATTTACCGCCCGCCGCCTGGACACCCAGCTAGACAAACTTACCCGCAAACAAGCCGGCCGCCGCTCCCAAACCAAAACAGAGCGTAAACGCGGCCATTACATCCGCGCCCGCATCCCCCAAAAAGACAAAATCACCGATTTAGCCTTCGACGCCACCCTGCGCGCCGCCGCCCCCTACCAAAAACAGCGCGACCGCTCCCAACTGGCGCTCTCCCTCAAAAAGCAAGATTTGCGCGAAAAAGTGCGCGTCCGCCGCTCCGCCAACCTCATTTTATTTGTCGTAGATGCCAGTTGGAGCATGGCCGTCGCCGAACGCATGGAAGCGACAAAGGGCGCCATCATGTCCCTGCTGACAGATGCGTACCAACGGCGCGACCGGGTGGGCTTGATTGTGTTTAACAAAAATGACGCTAAACTGGTTCTACCGCCGACCAATTCGGTTCAGTTGGCAAAAGATGCGCTGGTGGATGTGGCTGTAGGCGGCAAAACGCCCCTTTCGGCCGGATTGATGATGGCCTATGACGTATTCCGCAAAGAATCCTACACCCATCCCGATGTGATTCCGATGATGATTTTGCTGACCGACGGCGCAGGCAATGTGAGTTTATCAGATTTGCCGCCCCAGCAAGAAGCGCATCGCATCGCCCAACTCATCCGCGATGAAAATGTGCGCTCGGTGGTCATCAACATGGAACACGCCGCCTTCGATCAAGGGTTAGCGCAGCTCCTGGCCGATAACCTGGACGCCCCCTGCCATTCGCTGGCCGATTTACGCGCCGATACGTTGTACCAAACAGTAATTGATGAGATGGAGTGAATACTAAAGGCGAAAGGATGAAGGATGAAGGATGAAGAAGAATGATTTCAGCTTTCAGCTTTCAGCCTTCTTTTCCGCCGCTGCCAAAGGCCGACGGGGTAGCCGAGCATTTTGGCAACATCGCCAACGAGGCGGATGATGGGGATGAGGGCGAGGGCGCGGGCGCGGGCGGGGGGACGCCAGCCCCAGGTGTTATTCCAAACGCGCTGGGCGGGGCGGCGGCTGTAAGCGCCAATGCCCAGCGCAAGCAGCAGCCATCCCCAGATTTTCTCGCGCCAAATGAGCCGCAAAATAACCGGTAAGCCGAGAAAGTAAGTGATGAAGCGGATGGCGTGTCGTTTGCGCCAGAGGTCGGCTTTGCCGTCGCCGCGGGCGTAGAGGTAGTATTGGCGGAAGAAGGCGCGCAGGCTGCCGCGTGGCCGAAAGTAGGCAACGGCCGTATCCACAAAGGCGAATTTGCCATATTTTTCCCGTAGGGCCAGGTCAAATATCAAATCTTCGCTGTAATCGAGCCATTCCGGGTAGCCGCCAACCGCTTCCCAGGCGCTTTTGAGAAAGGCGACAGAGCGGCTGGAGGGCAGGAATTTTTCCGGGTCAATATCCTGTCGGGCGGGGAGAACGGTGGAACCCATAACGACTTCGAAGTCAGTGTAGGGGTCAGACTCAAACCAGCCGCTGGCAACGGCCGTTTCTCCCGCTTCAATCGGCCTGACCAAATCCTCCAGCCAGTACGGCGACAAAATCACCCCTGCATCCGTAGCGGCGATGATGGGGCCGGATGCGGCGGCGATGGCCCGGTTACGCCCCTGGCTGATGTTAGCGCCGGGGGCGACGATGATTTTTAACGGCAGCCATTGGGTGTATTCCGCCAACACATCCAGCGTGTTATCAGTCGAACCGCCATCGCAAATAACAACCTCGTCGGGCAGCCGGGTTTGTTGGATAAGGGAATCGAGTAACGGCCGTATCGCCTCCCCTTCATTCATAACAGTGACAATCACAGAAGTAAGCATATCTTTGCACTATAACCCCGTATCATTTAATAAGCTACGGATTTCATGAGATTGCAGCAACTCCAATTCTAAACGATGTCTGATACCGATCCCAGAATTAGAATTGCTGCTCGCAGCGTCAGAAAATACCGACGCGCCGCCCAATATGTTATAATTTCCCGCTTATGCTAAAGAACAAAAAGGTACGCGGCATCCTGCAAATACTTTTGAGTCTGGCCCTGTTAGCCTGGTTAATTCAGCGGGCGGGCTTAAAGGAAGTTTTGGACACTCTATCCACCATTCGGTGGAACTGGTACGCGCTTGCCTTTTCCCTTTTTTTGCTCAATGTCGTCATTCGCGCTTACCGCTGGTATGTTTTGCTGCATTCGTTGAATGATCGCCCCTCTTTCCGGCATCTGGTTTATCTATATTTTGTGGGCTTTTTTGCCAACAACTTCATTCCGTCCGGTTTTGGCGGCGATGTCATCAAGGTGATGGGGCTGCGCCAGGCGTATGGCCGAGGGGCGGAGGCGTTGAGTTCGGTTATGATGGACCGATTGACAGGCCTGCTTGGTTCTGCGCTCATCGCCCTGATCGCTTTAATCGGTAACAGCCTGGGACATGTAACGGCCGTTTCCCTCCCCGGCGCATTGTGGGCCGCTATTGCCGTCATCAGCGGCGGCATCCCCATTAGTTTTTTAATCCTTCGTTGGACCAATCCATCCCACATCATTGCCAAACGGCTGCCGGCCCTTCAACGCCTACCAAAATATGACAAATTCGAGCAGTTGGTAGATACCGTCAACCGGTATCCCATCTCCGCCTTGACACAATCATTATTGACCAGTCTGCCATTTACAGTAAGTTTGATCATATTGCAATACAGCATTGCCCGCGCTCTGGACGTTCATCTCTCAATTTTCACCTTTGCCTTGTTCGTTCCCGTCATTTCAATCATCAACCTGCTGCCATTGTCATTTAACGGATTGGGCGTGCGTGAAGGCGTGTATCAATTTTTGTTCGTCCCCATTGGCGTACCCAATGCCACCGCGATTGCGATGTCGCTGGCTTTTTATCTTCTACGGTTTACCACGGGCTTGATTGGGGGCGTGATGTACGCCCTCCAGAGCATATTAAACCTCGCCCCTACCATGCAGCCCGATTTACAAACTGACATACAATCTCAAACGCCAGTTGAATCTGGTACAAAATAATGAAATCAGAACATTCAATTAAACGAAAAACGGCCGTTTTCGGCCTCGATGGTATTACATTTGATTTACTACAACCCTGGCTGGATGAAGGCCGAATGCCCAATCTGGCGAAATTATTGGCAGAAGGGGCCGATGCCCGTCTGCGCTCCACCATCCCCCCCGTTTCCGCCTCCGCCTGGGCCTCCTTCTCCACCGGCAGCAATCCGGGGCAGCACGGCCTGGTAGATTTCACCTACCCGGAAGCAAATGGCTATGGCGTTCAGGTGAGCAACGGCCGTACCCGTTCCGCCCCCGCCCTGTGGGAAATTGTGGGCCAGGCCGGCGGCCAAACCGGCGTCGTCAGCCTGCCCATGACCTATCCGCCACAGCCCCTCGACGGCTTCATGCTCTGCTCCTTCCTTACCCCCAGCGCCGACAGCCGCTACACCTACCCCAACGAATTACAAGAAGAAATCACCGCCGCGGCAGGCGCCTTTCCATTGCACATGTCCGAAAAAGGGCGCGGCAGCGACCCGGCCAAATTTGTCCGCGCCTGTAAACAAATGGAAATAGACCGCGCCCGCGCCGTCAAATACATGCTGCAAAACAAACCCTGGGATTTATTCATCTACGTCATCGAGACCACCGACAACTTACAGCATGAAGTGTGGCATTTGCTCGACGAAAGCCACCCCATGCACGATGCCCGGCAGGCGGCAGAGGTCTTGCCGGTCATTCTGGATTACTACGAAACGGTTGACAAGCTGCTGGGCGAGATGCTGGCTCTTGTTCCCGACGATGCGTTGGTAGCCGTCCTTTCCGATCATGGATTTGGCCCCTTCCATAAATTTTTCCACATCAACAACTGGCTGGCGGCCAATGGCTGGCTCAAATTCAAACGAACGCCGTTGAGTTTACTCAAACGGCTGGCCTTCAAACTGGGCGTCACCCCCATCAACGCCCTGAAATGGGTGACGCGGTTCCGCATGAGCGGCTTGCGTAAAAATGTAAAGCGCGGGCGCGGCGGCGGCATGTTACGCCGCTTGTTCCTTTCTTTCCATGATGTGGATTGGACGCGGACGAAGGCGTTTTCGGTGGGGAATTTCGGGCAGGTGTATTTGAATGTGCAGGGGAAACGGCCGTCCGGCCCCGTTAGCCCCGCCGAATACGACTCATTGCGCGATGAAATCAGCAAAAAAGCATTGGAACTACGCGATCCGGTAGACGGCCGTGTCGTCAACCAGGTATACAAACGAGAAGAAGTCTTCCACGGTGTCAGCGCCGAACGGCTGCCCGACCTGGTACTGCACACCGACCGCGCCAAATTCGTCTCCTTCGGTCACGCCGATTTTGGCTCCAACAAAATTATTGAACCCAGTACCGGCCAAACCGGCCATCACCACATGGTCGGCGTTCTGGGCTTGCGCGGGCCGGACATCAAACAAACCACATTACCGGAGGCCAGTCTGATGGATTTGGCCCCGACTATTTTGCACTATATGGGCCTGCCAGTTCCCGACCACATGGATGGCAAAGTGTTGACAAACGCTTTTACCGATGAATTTAATGCGGCTAATCCGGTTCAATTCGTCAAAAGCGATCTAACCGGCGGCGGCAGCGACGATTCAGTCTATGGGCCGGACGAGGAAGCGCTGGTGTTGGAAAAATTGCGCGGCATGGGGTATGTCGCTTAGGGCTGACTTGGAAATAAGTATGCTAACAAAAGAGCTGAGTGTCGTTGTTCCCGTTTACAATGAAGTTGAAAATTTACGGCCGTTAACCGAAGAAATCACCGCCGCCCTGGCCAATCAAGGGCTGGATTACGAAATCATTTTTGTAGATGATGGCAGCAGCGACGGCAGTTTTGAGTTGGTCCGGCAGTTGCATGAGGAAAACGGCCGTATCACCGCCATCCGCTTCCGTCGCAACTTTGGGCAAACAGCCGCCTTCGCCGCCGGATTCGACCACGCCAAAGGGCGCATCATCGTCACCCTGGACGCCGACCGGCAAAACGACCCCGCCGACATTCCTGCCTTACTCGCCAAATTGGAAGATGGCCCTTTTGATGTCGTAAACGGTTGGCGCGTGAACCGGCAAGACCCCTTTTTGTTTAGGAAAGTCCCTTCCAAAATCGCCAACGGCTTAATTGCCCGAAGCACCGGCGTCGGCCTGCATGACCGGGGCTGCTCGTTACGCGCTTTTCGCAATGAGGTCGTGCATGAATTCCATTTGTACGGCGAAATGCACCGCTTTATCCCCGAAATGGTGCATTTTGCCGGATTCAGCATGGCGGAAGTGCCGGTCAACCACCGTCCGCGCGTGGCTGGCGATTCCAAATATGGCCTCTCGCGCACCTTCCGCGTTGTTTTGGATTTGATGACGGTGCTGTTTTTGCGCCGCTATGGCGACCGGCCCATGCACATTTTTGGTCAACTGGGTATCGCTTCCGGCGCGCTGGGCGTCCTGCTGGGCGGCTGGCTGACGGGAACGAAGCTTTGGGCGGGCATTACGGGCGGCATGGATGCGTTTCATGAAACTCAGATTGGGGAACGGCCGTTACTCCTCCTATCCGTTCTCCTCATGATTTTGGGCGTCCAATTCCTGGTCATGGGGCTGCTGGCCGAAATGAATGTGCGCACTTATTACGAAAGCCAAAATAAACCCGTCTACCATGTCCGTGAAATAGTTAGTTGATAGTTGGCAGTTGATAGTTGACGGCTGACCATTATTTGTTGTGAATAAATCCCGCTTCCAAACCATTTGGCATCTATTTCTCATTGCCCTCTTTGGTTTGCCGCTGGTGTCGCCGCTGCTGCGGATGACGGCCGTTCCCTGCACCCACGACGGCCATCTCCACTACCACCGCATCGCCGCCATGCGCTACGCCTGGGAGAACGGCCTCCATTTCACCCGCTGGCTGCCCGATTTAGCCTTCGGCTACGGCTACCCCTTCTTCGTCTACCGCGAACCAATCCCGCTTTACGCCGCCTTCTTCCCCCATTTGCTGGGCCTGCCGCTGCCCGCCGCCGAAAACCTCATCTACATTTTGGCGATTTTGGCCGGGGGCTGGTTCATGTATTTGTGGGTGCGCGATATTTTGGGGGCACGGGCGGGGCTGGTGTCGGCCGTCGCCTACATGGCCGCCCCCTACATTTTGATTGATGCCCTCATTCGCGGCAATTCCCCCGAATCGGTAGCCCTGCCCCTGTTTCCGCTGCTGCTTTGGCTGGGGCGGCGCTGGCTGCTAACCGGCACAGCCCGTTATTTCCTGCTTGCCGTTTTCAGCCTGGCCTTCCTCTCCCTCAGCCACAACATTTCCCTGCTGCTGTTTACGCCCACATTGGGCGTTTACCTGCTGCTCGTTGGCTGGCTGCATAAGCTGGATTGGCGGCAGATTGCGGGGCGGTTGGCGCTGCTCTTTGGTCTGGGGCTGGGGATGACGGCCTTTTATTCCGGCGGCGCGCTGCTGGAAATGGATCAGGTAACGCTGCAACAATCCACGACTACGCGCAACAATGATTTTCATTACAATTTTGCCAGCCTGGGCGAAATTTTTGCCCCCGTCGCGTCCGAAGACCCCACGCTGCTCAATCCACCGCTGAAATTTCGGATAGGCTGGGTTCCGGCAGTGTTGGCAGTTTTGGGATTGGCGTTGTGGAGGAAAAAGGAGGCTGGAGATTTGAGATTTGAGACTAACGATCTTCCTCCAGGCTCAAATCTTCAATCTCCAATCTCTAATCGGGAACAACGCTGGCACATCATTATGATGGCGGCGGCAACGGCCGTTTTCCTCCTCCTCGCCCTGCCCATCACCCTACCCATCTGGGAAAATGTGCCGCTGATAGATTTTCTCCAATTCCCCTGGCGTATGGTGGGGCGGGCCGCGCTGCCAATAGCGTTTTTGGCAGGTGTACCCTTCGCAAGCGGCGCATGGCGCGCGCCAGGCAGCCAAAGGCTGCCTGGCAAGTATTCACGTTTCACGTTTCACGCATCACGTTTCACGTTTTACGCCGCTCTCACCCTCCTCATCCTCGAAGCCATCCCCATGCTCTACCCGACTGCCTGCAAAGAAGACCCTTTTCCGACAATCCGGACGGTTCACACTTACGAACATGTGACGGGGCTGGTGGGCGTTGACCCGGAGGGCAGTTATTTCCCCAAAACGGTGGCGCGTCGTCCCAAAGAATCGGTTTTGGAGGCAGATTATCAGGCGGGGCGCACGCCGCAGCGGTTTGATGAAGCGGCTTTGCCGGATGGGGCGGTGACGATGGCTGAAGAGTACGGCCGTCTTTCCGCCACCATCCATCTCACCACTCCCGCGCCTTTCACCGCCCGCTATTTCAGCTTTGCTTTTCCCGGCTGGACAGTTGAGGTAGACGGCCGTTCCATCCCCATCACTCCCAGCAGCCCCGACGGACTCATCACGTTCCCCGTTCCGGCCGGCGAACACAGCATCGTCGTCCGTTGGCGCTCCACCCCGCTGCGGACGGCCCTGTTGGGGTTTAGCATAATGGCGATGGCGGGCGTATTGGTAACGGCCGTTATTCTGGCAGAAAAACAAGGCCGCAGCAATGCCAACGGGTCACACATCACACATCCCTTCGACAATGCCCAGGGCAGGCGCGCAGCACGCTTGAACCTTCCAGCCTTGTTCGCCCTCGGCTTGCTCCTGCTCGCCGGTAAGTTTTTCATTGTGGATCGCGTAGAAACGCCGCTGCGCCGGGCCGAAACGCCATCTGTCGCCCATCCTGCCGCCCTGCAAGCCGCCGAACTGCGCTTTGATGGCTACAATTTGAGCCAGACCACCGTCCCATCCGGCGCAACCTTTGATATTGACATGGCCTGGACGGCCGTCTCTCCCCCCACCGCCGACTACCAATCCAATATCTGGCTGGCCGGGCCGGACGGGCTGGTTTGGAGCGAAAAAGGGACCGAACGCCCTCGTCTCTATGAAGATGCGCCGCCTACCCGCCAGTGGCTGCCCGGCCAATGGGCCTGGGACAGCCGGGAGGTACGGGTATTTGACGGGACGCCGCCCGGCCAATATGACATTGTTCTGGTTTTGTTCGACAAGGCAACGCTCCAACCGTTGACACTGCTGGATGAGAATGGGGCAGCGGTGGGGCCAACGGCCGTTATCGGCCAAATAACCGTCACCCGCCCCGACCAACCGGCCCAATTTACCCCTCAATTCCCACTGGAAACGGCCGTTGCCGACCTCACACTCCTCGGTTACAACCAGGACCGGGCCGAAGCCGCCCCCGGCGACCCCGTTTTACTCACCCTCTTTTGGGAAAAGCCGCCGCCCCCACCCGGCGTTTCTTCTATTTTCCAACTCAGATTGCTTAACGAAGAAAACGTCATGGTACAAATCTGGTCAATCAACCCGGTCAACGCCGACTATCCGCCCAGCGATTGGCAGCCCGGCGAACATCTGCGCGGTCAACACGTCCTGCGCCTGCCCGCCTATTTGGACAGCGGCAAGTATCAGTTCGATTTGAATGGGGTCCCACTCGGTGAAATAACCATCCACGCCCCCGACCGCCTATTTGAACAGCCCCCCATCGAAAATACCGTTAACGTCTCCTTCCACAATGCTGACGGCATCCACCTGGCCACACTCATCGGCTACAACCGACAGCCAGCAGCCAACAACCAACAACCAATCACCCTTCTCTGGCAAGCTGCCGCTGAAACCCCCATCAGCTATCGCGTCTTCGTTCATCTAGTGGATGAAACCGGCGGGATAATTGCCCAAAGCGATGGCGAACCGGCCAATTGGACGCGCCCCACCACCGGCTGGGCCATTGGCGAATACATCCTCGACCCCCACACCCTCACCCCCGCCCCACTCCCCAACGGCCCGCTCACCCTGCACGTCGGCCTCTACGACCCAACTACCGGACAGCGCTTACATACCCCCGCCGCCGATTTTGCTGAACTCATCATTTCAGATTAGATTGGTCCAATCTTGAAGATTGGACCAATCTCAATTGACAATTGGTGATTGTGTGGGGTAATATATGGATAATTATCCACATATATGTATTGGGCGGTTGTTGAAACGCGCTTTTGAGTCTTCCGAAAAAACCGCAGATTTCGCCGATGACGCAGATTTTTCTCTCTGGGAATCAACATTAATCCGCATCCTTTTTTCGGTAAAGTCAATTTTCAACTCTCGCTCATCCTCTACCTGCTATGAAAACCATCCAAATGACCATAAACGAATCTTTGTTGCTTCAAGTTGATGAAGTTGTAAAAGCAGAAAAGATAAATCGTTCTGCATTTATACGCGAAGCGCTGGAAGCGGCGCTGCAAAAATACAAAATCGCCCAACTAGAAAAACAGCATCGGGAAGGATATGCACGCATTCCCCAAAAACCCGAAGAGGCAGAAATCTGGTTGACAGAGCAGGTGTGGGATGATGAGACGTGGTGAAGTACGCTGGTACACATTCAAATATCCAGATAAGCGTCGCCCCGTTGTGATACTAACCCGCGATGCGGTTATAAATTACATGCACAATCTAACAATTGCCCCTGTCACAACAACGATTCGTCATACGCCATCAGAAGTCACACTCACGCAGGAGGATGGTTTGCCGCGATTGAGCGTAGTTAACCTGGACAATATACAAACGATGCCCAAAGCAAAAATTGGCGGACTGATTACAGTATTATCGCCAAAAAAGATGAAAGAAGTCGAGAGCGCACTATGCTTCGCTTTGGGGGTTGATTGGCGCTAAAAATTTCTCCTAGCAGCTTGTCGGAGAAAGAATAATGGGACACGGATTTTACGGATAAACACAGATTTTTTAATGTTTTTAGCCTGAAAATCCGTGCCTATCTGTGTTAATCCGTGTTCTGTCAAGGTTCTCAAGACTTTTCCGACAGCCTGCTAGTTAGAATGATAAGGCCCGCGCCCAATCCCAAAATGAGCAGGATGGGAGCCAAAATGAACCAGCCGATGACGGGCGCGAGTAGGGCGGCGACTAAAACGGCCGCTGTGCGCGAAGTAGCCGCCAACAACGTGTGCCCACTCTCTTCATGCGGCGGGTAAAAGCGTTGGCGCAACAGTAAAACCAGCCCTGTTAAGCCAATGAAGGCGATGCCCAGCAAAACCAGCAGGATGAGCAGCGCCAACAAACCGCCCGCATCGCCGCCCTGGCTGAAGAACAGCGCCACAATGCCAAAGAAGAGAGCGTTTACCAGCCCGATGATAAAGGTTCGACCGGGCCGGTTTACACTAATGTGCCGGGCGCGTTCGGCGCGGACGGGGATGAGGTAGACCAGGGTGGTGAGTACGGCCGTTAACGTCGCAAAGCCAGCCAGGGTTAATGCAATTATGCCGATTAGTTCAGTCATGAAAATCTCCGTGAAACGTGATGCGTGAAATGCATCATTCCGCATTTATCATTCATCATTTAATAAGAGTTGGTTGCCAGCGAGCCAGAGGACCAATGCCAGGATGATGAGCCATGTCCATTGAGCGTTGGCCAGAGGAATAGCGGGGCGGACGGATTGAATTTGTTGGGTAACGGCCGTTACCCACTCACCAATTTGCTCCCATAAAGCAGGTAAGGACAGGGTAAAATTGGTTTGGAGAAGGCGCACGGCCGTCTCCATTGTCAGCGCCCAATCTCGCAGCGTCGGCCACAACCAAACAGCCATGCCCAAAACAACGGCGGCCTGGATAAGCAGCAAAGGCCGCAGCCAGGGGGATGCATCCGGTTGTACCTGTAAATCAGCCAGCACTCGCGCTGATAAATCGGCCGTCAATTCAACCTCGGCCACCTCATCCAGGGCAAAAAAGACAGCCTGCAAATCAGCCAACGCTTCCCGGCAGCCGCCACAAGCCGCCAAATGAGCTTCGACCGCCTGCCGTTCCGCCTCGTTCAACGCTCCGTCCAGGTATTCGTTTAGTTGAAATTCGGTTAAATGCACCATTTCTTACAACTGGAGATTGGAGACTGGAGACCTGTGCCAGTCGTCAATCTCAAATCTCTAGTTTCCCATCTCCTTTAACTTCTCCGCCAGCATCCTCCGCGCCCGAAACAGGTCGCTCTTGACGCCGGATAACGGCCGTTCCATCGCCGCCGCAATCTCATCATAGGCCATTTGCTGGAAATGCCGCAGTTCAATCACTGCCCGATAACGGGGCGGCAAGACGGCGATGGCCGCCCGAACGCGCCCGACCTGCTCCTGCGCCAACAACGTTTGCTCCGGGCCGGGACTGTGATGCGCCCATTTGTCCATCGTAACGGCCTCTTCTCCCGGCATTGACAGGTCGGCGGCGGCGATGGCGGGCCGTATTTTGGCTGCTTCCAGCCGGTTCAGGCAGTGGTTGGCGGCGATGCGCTTGATCCAGGGGGCAAACGGCCGTTCCACATCAAACGTATCCAACGCCCGGAAGGCCCGCACAAACGCCTCCTGCGCCGCATCCTCCGCATCCTGCCGGCTGCCCATAAACCGGTAAGCGACATTGAAAACGGCCGTTTGATAGCGTTCAACCAATGCGGCAAATGCCGCTGCGTCGCCCTGCTGCGCTCGTACCAGCCATTCTCGCTCATCTGCCTGTACCATTGACGTAATCCTACATGGTAATACAGGAGACGGCGAGAAAAGTTGCAAAAAACAGCGAGTTTGCGAGTGGCGAGTTTGCGAGTGGCAAGTTTGCGAGTGGCGAGTTTGCGAGTGGCAAGTTTGCAAGTGGCGAGTTTGCGAGTGGCGAGTTTGCGAGTGGCAAGTTTGCGAGTGGCGAGTTTGCGAGTGGCAAGTTTGCGAGTGGCGAGTTTGCGAGTGGATTTTCTACCCGCCACCCGCCACCTGCCACCCGCTACCCGCCACCTGCCACCCGCCACCCGCTACCCGCCACCCGCCACCCGCTACCCGCCACCTGCCACCCGCCACCCGCCACCACGTAAGAAACATCCCCCCACATCGTCTCAAATCACGAAACAATTTTGCTTATTCGATTTGTATCTATACAGGTGTACCCTTAGATTTGTCAAATTTAGTCTGGTAAACGCTT
>JANTHP010000013.1 GCA_024762395.1 Anaerolineae bacterium
ACTTCGCTGAGATTGGAGATTTGAGATTGGAGATTCGCGGTTAATTTCTGATCTTCAATCTCTAATCCCTCCTCAAATGCCGCCACATCCAGCCAGTAATCGCTCTCATGGTTGAAGGCGATGGTTTGCCGGGTGACGATGAGGTAAGGCTTGAGTTTGCGCCGCAAGCCGGAGAGGAGGGAGCGCAGGTTGGCTAAAGCCTGCTCCTGCGGGCGGTCGTCCCACAGTAAATCGGCCAGAACTTCACGGGGAAACGGCCGTTGCTGCATAACCAGATACGCCAACAAAGCCTCCGCCTTGCGCGTCCCCAGCCCCGTCACCGGCTTGTCCCCGCGCGTTATGGTCACGCCCCCCAATAAAGAAATTTTTAACTGCTCCGCCATATTGTAATCTTTTGATCGTTTTTCGATCGTTTGTTTTTTACACTGTTTTCGATGTGTTGGAATAGGTAATCGTTCGCGCTCCCAATTGTATTGGAAACCAGGGCGTTTTCGCCAACATAATGCATAGAGTTAACGATTTGCCTTAACGGATGTTAATCGAGAGTGTCTATACAACGCTGTCGAGAAAATTTGTTAAATTTTTTTAGCACGATCGGGCGTTTGCCAGGCTAAATTTGACAAATCTAAGAGAACGCCTTTAGCAAGGCGAAAGGTATCACATATGAACGATCAAACCCCGAAACCGCCTGCCGCAGGCGCCAATCCCAAAGCCATCATCATTGGCGGCCTGGCCATCATTCTTTTTTTTGGTTACATCATGGCCTTTTTGTTGGCCGATGTCATTCAAAACGCACGCCCGCCAAAATCCATGACATTGAGCGACGCCGCCAGTGAAGCCGCCGATGAGCAAATATGGGTGGCTATAGAAGATGGCGTTTACGACTGTGACAGTATCACTTATGTGTACGGCCGTTCAGCCACCAATCCCCAAGTCAGAGAAATACGCAACACAGAGATATTCCGTACAGATGAAACAGGCGAAATCGTCCTGTTTGTTACATTGTCTGGCCGCCAATCATGCCAAGAAATCCAAAACGCCCCCCTCAAAGGATACTTGACCCGGATGAGCGCCGGACAGCGGCAAGCATTAACAAACGAAGTCCGGCTAGCTAAATACATTAACGCCAGCGCCTACCTGGAGATTTGCGGTTACTGCGGGCCTGCAAATTCCTGGCTGGGGTTAGCGATAAGTTCAGTCGCCCTCCTTATCGGGTTGGCGCTCTTAGTCGTCGGCCTACGCCTGCGCCGCCACCAGCAAAGAGAATAAAAACAGACCGGTTTTTCATAATTCATCCTTCATAATTCATAATTTTCATAGGAGACACAATGAGACACAATAGCAAATTTTACCGATTGACATCAACCCTTGTTGCAATAACAATGTTATTGCAATTATTTGTACCAATAACGATTGTGCCAGCGGCGATTATGCCGCCGGCAACGGCCGTACAAGCCGCCCCGCCAGCCAATCCACAATCCGCCACGCCCAATTCGCCGCTCATAATGAACAACGCCCCTATCTCCCTGGCGCGTACCCAATCCGGCGCGTCATCCGACGAAACCATTGTTGTCTCCTACATCGTCACCAATAACCAGCCGCCAACTTTGGATACCGCCATACCGGAGGGGACAACCATCACCGATACAGTTGCCATCCTGTCTGTGTTAGACCCGGCTGAGGACATGAACACCTTGCATGACAGCGAACTGGTCATGACATTGACCAACGGGACACTGGTTGACGCCAACGGCGCCAGCCAAAACGGCAATACATTAACCTGGACGCTGGGCGATATTTTACCGATGGAAAGCAAACTGATTACCATGACGGTAGCTGCGCCCGCCGCCGCCCCCGATTTTGTCGAATTAGATGACGGGGCGCAGGCAACGGCCGTTCTCTGGAACAATCCCATCGCCACAACCGCCCGCCCCGCCCTTGTCATCCCCGATGCCGTTGACCCGACCTTCGTCGCCGCAACCGTAGACGCCGACAGCGCCGACGAAGACATGCTCTGGGCCGCATCCGCCTTCACCCAAGACCCCCTCGCCGCCTTTGCCATGGTGCAAAATTTCGCCTTTGACCCGTACAAAGGCTCACTGCGCGGCACACGCGGCACACTGTGGGGCGAAGCCGGCAACAGCCTGGACCAATCCAGCGCCCTCATCGCCATGCTCCGCGCCGCCGGCGTGCCTGCCCGCTACCGGCACGGCACGCTGGACATTGCCGACGCCCAAACCCTGCTCGCCAGCATGTTTGACGCCCCTCAAGGCGTCGCGGGCTACCTGCCTGCCGACGCCGTTCTCGCCGACCCGCTTAACGACCCCGCCCTCATCGCCCTGGCCCAAGACCATTGGTGGGTAGAGGCGTACCTGCCCGGCATCGGCTGGACTGATTTAGACCCGACATTTCCGGGAACGGCCGTTGGCGACATCATCGCCACCCCCGGAACCAACGACCAAATCGCCGAAATACCCGACACCCTGCGTCACAAAGTCCACATGGAACTGGAAATCGAACAGTACAACAGTTTCCCCATCGGCGGAACCAACCTCTCCACCTCCATTCCCCTCACCGCCACCTTCGCCGCCGCCCAGGTTGCCAGCAAAGCCGTCATCCTCGGCCACCTGCTCGAAACCGACGACCCCGGCGGATTAGTCTTCACCAGCGTCGAACACACCTACACCCCCTACTTCGGCATCAACGGCGACCAATACGTCGAATTGGGCCAGCCATTTAGCGACTTGATGACCTCCTTCCCGCTGGCTTCCCACTTCACCACCGCCGCCTGGATACATTTTGAACTCACCGACGCCGACGGCGACAGCCAAACCTTCACCCGCGAAGTCAAAGATACGATTGGCATCGCCACCCGCTTATTGGGCGGCGTACTCGACATCACTTCCCCGGCCGATAACGCCCCCTTCATCAGTTCGGAAGATGCGTTCGTGGCCGATTTTCTGCCCAATTTAGTGCGTAACACCGATTACGCCGCCCGCCACGAAGCTGAATTGCAATATGATGTGCTGGAACTGGCGCAAGAAACAGAAGCCCTGCCCAAAGATGATTTAACCACGCCGGAAGCAGAAGAGCAGGCCGGCGAAGCACGCTACCGCGGCGAAATTGCCCGCGCCCTGCTGTACAGCCTGTCCGGGCTTGACTTTGCCTTCCGCGCCGACAGCCTCACCGACACGCTGGCTGAAAATCTGCGCGTGAATCTGTTTTATGACAAGTCGCGCGTCATCGTCATGCACGGAGCCAGCGTGGAAGACAGCGCAGTGCGTACCGTTGACCTACGCAACACAGACGCCCGGGCGATTGCCGCCCCCGGACAGGCGGAAACGGCCGTTCGCACAGCCCAATGGGTCAAAGCGGTGGCCGAATCCTACTTTGAAGGGGATGCGCTGCGCGATGCCAGCGGCCTCGAACCCATCACCACCGCCCGTATTTTTGAAGAAGCGCAGGCGCAGGGCATTGACTTTGTCTACGTCACGCCCGATCAGCTTGATTTGCTCGATTTGTACCTGCCCGACCCCGACGCCTACGGCCACGCCGCCGCCGCGTTGATTGCCGGGCAGGAGGTATTGATTCCCACTGAGCCGGTGTTGATTGACGGTGAGTACCGTCTGGGCTGGTGGGCAATTGATCCGGAAACGGGCACGGCCGTTTCCGTCCTCGACAATGGGCTGCATGGCGCGTTAATGGAATACGCCACCATGATCAAGAAAATCGTCGGCAAGCTGAAAAAAACCTGGAAAAATTTCGGCAAATCTGTAGACCAACTCTGGAACGACTGCCTTGTGGATAATGTTGTGCCTGCATTGCAAGGAGGCCCCGCCGGATCGGGCGGAGCCTGTTTGGATAACTGGAAACCGCCCAGCGGTGGGCCGCTGCGTGCGCCGCTGGCTCCCTCCACCCCCTGGTACTACCTGCCCGACCATTTATGCCCCACCGATAACTGCGGCCTGGAACAATTCTTGCTAGATGGGTACGACCATGCCAACATGCCGCTGCCGGAAACCATCTTCCAGTATGCGGACGATCAATTACCGGCCCAAGCGTATATCGGGCAGCTTATTTCTGTAACGGATAACGGCGGCGGGGGCGATCCGGACTTCACTTTAACCCCATCCGGCGCCGGAACCATCACCCCGCTGCAAACATACGGCCTGGACATTGCCGCTTCAGCCAATTTTGACGGCGATTTAGAAGTATGGACGTATGCCCCGGATGGGTGGAGCGTCGGTTTTGTGGATGATACCCAAACACAAGTGCAAATCGTCGCCCCGGAAAACACCCCCGCCGGCAGCTATACCATCCTCGTAACCGGCCAATCCAGCGATAATCGCACGCTCATCGCCACCGCCGAGCATATCGTTACCGTCCCGACACAAGAATCAATCGTACTGGCTTATGAAACAGAGCCAAACATCACCGTCAATTTAGGCGCGCCGGCCTACGATGCCGTCTCCAACCAAACCAACGACGGCGAGGCGGAGATTCCCGATTCAGCCTTTAAGCTGCGGGTGGCCAATTTCAGCGCCATCACCAAAACCATCACCCTGTCCGTGAGCGGCGCGCCCGCGGGATGGGTTGTGCTGGACGGCGCGGAACAAACAACGACCAGCGTCACACTCGCTCCATTCAGCCGCACCCGTGCTGGGCTTTATGTCAAGCCGGATACGTTTCCCGCGCCCGGAACCAGCTTCACGATGGACGTGGTCGCCGACGACGGCGGCAGTTTGTCCGACAGCGTGTCTATTTCCTGGACAATGCCGGGGCAGGCGCACAACTTCTTGCAAATTGAACCGCAAACAATGTACGTCGCCGTAGACGGCAATGTCGAATTCGATCTATCCATGACCAATGTCGGCAATGCGTCCGGTTCGTTCCCCATCACCGCCACTGTACCCATTTCCACCTGGAATGTGAGCGGTTTGCCCGCCGACATGACATTGGCGGTGGATGAATCGAGCAGCGCGACAGGAACGCTAAACATCGTCGGCGGCACATTGGGACGCGAATATCCGTTGGTGTTTGCCAGCTCCGCGCCCGGCAGCTACACCCAGTACGAATTGGCAACGGCCGTCGTCGTCTCCCCCCTCACCGGCCCTATCTTCGGCGCATCCGAAAGCTGCACGGTGGGCAGCGACGCGCTTTCAGCCGCCTTTGAATCGCTCGCCTTTGCCGTCAGCGATTTGGAAAATAGCTGCAACGCCGGAAGCTGCAACCTGGATTTACGCGACACGGCCGTAACCGCCGCCAACAACGCCGCCAACTACGCCCGCCTCGCCTCCCCCTTCGTCAGCGAATACGCCAATCTGGAAACCATCGCCGCCGATTTGGCCGGACACACGGACGATGCCGACATCATGGCCGATTTGACAGCAATGAGTACGGCCGTTACCGTCCTCAGCGCCGAACTGTGCGTCATCGAAGAACACGCCCCGTCGGCCAAATTCACCCCCTACGTGGACGCCATCCTGCTGGGCGACAGCGTCGGCTTCAGCCTGGACGTGACCAACGAAGGCACAATCGCCACCACCTACGCCATCACCGTAACCGGCTTGCCCGGCGGCAGCCAGTTCTTCAACGAAACCATCGCCCCCGGCGCAACGCTGAATCTACCCGTCAACGACACGCCCGCCGCCATGGGCGCGTTCGATGTTGAGGCCGCTGTGACCTATGCCGATTTGACGGATACGGCCGTTGCCCGGCTCAACGTCGTAGACAAATTCGTCCAAATCACCCAGGTACGCGCCACTCCCGATTTTGTCGAAACCGGCGTCAGTTCCACCGACTTGAGCGTCGAAATCGCCAACATCTCCGGCGTGGCGCAGGATGGGAATGCACGCACGGCCGTTCTCGCCCCCGATGGCAGTACCGAATGGACGCAGGACATCCCCCTCACCGCGCTGGCGGGCAACCCCCGCTGGTACGATCTGGCGACGGTAGACACCTCCGGATGGGCCGAAGGAACCTACACCGTCACCGTAAACTTTCTCGATGGAACCGGCGCGCTCATCCCCGACGGCAGCGGCTATGGCTACTTCAACGTCGGGCAAGGGCTGGTTGCCAGTCAAGCTGTCACGCCCGCTATCGTCGCTCCCGGCGACATCACCGTCACAACGATCATCACAACCGAATTGACGCAGGTTTCATTGCCGCCCGATCCGTTAGGGCCAGTGAACAGTGATCAGTTATCAGTGAACAGTGAGCCGGTTTATCCGGCGGCGTTTTTAGCGACGCTGCCCGCCGTTGACAGCGACAGCCTGTTAAACGGCCTGCCATTAGCGGAGTTGTACGCGGAATGGGAACAACAATTCACAATTCACAATTCACAATTCACAACTCACAATTCCCATCCGTTAACCCCTGTCTACGCGCCGCCCATCACAGAAACAACGGAAACGGCCGTCGCCGAACCCGCTTCACAAGTCACAATTCACAATCCACAACTCACAATTAATTCCGTCTTCACCCGCACCGAACAGGATGATACGGCCGTCGTCTACGCCGGAACCTGGAGCAATGTCAATGTCAACAAAGCCAGCGGCGGCAGCTACCTCCGCGCCGACACAGCCGGCGAAACGGCCGAACTCAGTTTCACCGGCAGTTGGCTCAACATCGGCTTCATCGGCAGCAGCTTCGGCGGCTACGCCGAAATCTTCATTGACGGCGTCAGCCAGGGCACAGTTGACTTGTACCGCCGGGATGAAACGGCCGTCAGCTATCTCTACGACGGCCTGACCAACGCCCCCCACACCGTCACCGTTGCCGCTTTGGACACAAGCAACCCCAATTCCAGCAACGATTACGTCCAGCTAGACTACTTCGACGCCTGGGATGGCAGCGCCCTGCCCGACGGAACCTTCGAGCAAAACGACGCCCGCGTCATCCGCAGCGGCGGCTGGTTCACCCACACCGACGCCATCGCCAGCGGCGGCAGCTACATCCGCAGCAGCAGCGGAACCGCCTGGTTCCCCTTCAGCGGCGACAGCTTCAACTACCAGGCCATCAACCGCAGCGGCGGCGTTCAACACACCCGCCTTTACGTAGACGGCCAATTTCTCACCGACCTCAGCACCTTCAACTACGATACCATCACCAACACCTATTCCTTCAACGGCTTCGGCAGCGGTCCCCACATCCTGCAAATCAACGCCTACCGGAACGATACCAACTTCGACGCCGTAACGACGCCCGGAACCGCCCCCTTCACCGACCCCAACCCGGTCGGCAGCTACACCCGCTACGAAGAAGACAACCCCGCCTGGCTTTACAACGGCGTCCCGTTCACCCAGACAGCGACAAGCTGGGTGCGTTACAACTTCTCCGCCGCCGCCTTGTCCAGCGACGGGCAGGCTGTTCGCAGCAGCACGGCCGGGGATACGGCCGTTATCACCGTCAACGGCCAATGGATCGCGCTCGGCTTCGCGGGCGACAGCAGCAGCGGCAGCGCCGACATCTACCTGGACGGCGTCTACCAGCGTACCGTCAACCTCTACCGCAACAGCGACAGCGTAACCAGCGAATTCTTCCCCGCCCTCAGCGCCGGGAACCATACCATCAGCGTCACCGTTGTCGGCGACGGCCGTGTCTGGATTGATTACGCCGATGTGTGGGACGGTACAACGCTGCCCGACGGGACTTTTGAAGATTTCCCCGGCCGTTTCTACTTAAACACCCCCTGGAGCCGCATCACCGACGCCGACGCCGTGAACGGCAGCTACCTGCGCGCCAACAGCGGAACCGTCTGGTTCCCCTTCACCGGCGACAGCGTCAGCTACCGCGCCTTCGCCTACAGCGGGGCGGATGACGGCCGTCTCTACCTCGACGACCAGTTCATCGGTACCTTAGACCTTTTCAACAGTACAGACATCAGCCGCACCTTCTCCCTAGCTCCAGCCGGTTTAGGCGCCGGCGTCCACCTGCTGCGCCTGGAACAGCATCACGGCAACGTCACCCTGGAAGATTTCGCCACGCCCGGCAGCGCCCCCTTCTACAATCCCCCCGCGCCCACCGGCGTCATTCGCTACGAAGAAGATGATCCGGCGCTGCGCTACAACGGCGTCCCCCTCACCCAAACCGTCAGCAGTTGGGGCGGCAGCTATGCCGAACTGTACGCCAGCGACGGCTACTACGCCCGCTCCAGTAATCCTGGCGACAACGTAAGCCTGACCTTCGACGGAACCTGGGTCGGCATCGGCTTTCTCACCTGGCGCACGCGCGGCATCGCCGATGTGTACCTGGACGGCGTTCTGATTGACAACGTAGACCTTTTCACCCACAGCGAAGACAGTAAAAGCGTCTACTACGACGGGTTGACGGCCGGTACGCACACCATCAGCGTCACCGTCAGCGGCAGCAGCCACCCCAACGCCACCGACACCAGAATCGCCGTTGATTACTTCGACGTGTGGGACGGTACAGCGGAAGCGGATGGCGTTTTTGAAGAAACCGACCGCAGCCGCATCTTCTACAGCCTCGGCTGGACATACAACAGCGAAGCGGCGGCCAGCGGCGGCGGCTACGCCGACACCAGTCTCAGCAGCGACAACACCGCCTGGTTCCCTTTCACCGGCGATTCCGTCAGCTTCCAGGCCTGGGCGCGGCGGGATACGCACGAAATGGAAATCAAGATAGACGGGGTCAGTTACGGCCGTTTCGACATCTTCGCCGACGTACCCGTAACCCGCACCTTCTCCTTCGACGGCTTGGGCGCAGGGCCGCACATCATGGAAATCAACAGCTACCGGGCCGATCTCACCCTGGACAACTTCGCCACGCCCGGCACAGCCCCCTTCTACACGCCGCCCCCCGCCCCCACCGGCATCATCCGCTACGAAGAAGACAATCCGGCGCTGCTCTACAATGGCTACCCCTTTGAGCAAACCGAATACTGCTTCCTGAATTGTTGGTTTATGTCCTGGTGGCGCAGCTCCAGCGACGCTTATGTAGCTGAATCGCGCCAACCGGGCGACTGGGTAGAATTGGAATTCTTCGGCAGTTGGGCCGGCGTCGGCTTTGGCGTCGGCGGTTCCGGCGGCATCGCCGAGGTGTTCATTGATGGCGTATCGCAAGGCACGGTAGACCTTTCCGTCGGCCAAGACGTGAAAAGCGTCTACTACGGCGATTTGATCACCGGCACGCACACCATCTCGGTCACATCATTGTCAGGCAATCTCTACCTCGACTTCTTCGATGTGTGGGATGGCACGCCAATGGACGACGGCTGGTTTGACGCCAACCTGAACGAACACGACGGCCCCTACTACTACACCGCCCTCGATTCCTGGTACACGCAAGAACCGGCCACCTTCCACGAACGAATCGCCTTCGCCCGCGAGAAGGATGTGGTCAGCCGGGCGACGATTAGCTACAACACCCACATGTGGTTTGCCTTCACGGGTAATGACCTGGAATTTTTGCCTGTGCAAAAGGCAGGCGATACGGTGGAACTGTTTATTGACGGCGTGAGTCAAGGCGTGATTGACCTGACGGCCGAATACTCCGAACAACCCTTCGCCTACTACTACACCAACCTGGGGAACGGCCCCCACGTTGTCCGCGTCAACGCCGTAGACGGCCCCTACATTGACGCCTTCCAGGTCAATCCGCCCGACCTCTTGCCCTACACGCCGCAGGTGGAATGGATGAGTCCCGCCCCCACCGACATCTACACCGACACCTACCCCTCCGGCGGCGTCGTTTCCTCTGCCGCTATCGGCGATTTGGAAGGCGATGGGCTGGTGGAGATCGTCCTCCCCGCCGCTAACGGGCAACTGTACGTCTACCGCGGCGACGGGCAGGACACGGGGGATGGCGATCCCATTCTCTGGCAAAGCGATTTGGTGGGCGCCGGCGCCGAGCCGACGCTGGTAGACCTGGACGGCGACGGCAGCGCCGAAATCATCGTCATGGGCACAGAAGGCACGGCCGCTTTCCACGCCGATGGTTCCGTTTACTGGTTCACCGACGCCATCAAATCAGAAGTTGAAAATGTGGGCTGGGCCGGTTCTTCCGTGGGCAACCTCGACCTGGAGCCGGGGCCGGAAATTGTTCTGGCGGCGATAAATGACGCCATGTACGTGCTGGACCATGACGGTACGGTGTTGTTCAGCGAACCAACGGGCGATCTGCCAGCTATACCAACGCTGGCCGACGTAACCGGCGACGGCATCCTGGACATCATCTTTGCCCAAGACCACACCATCACCGCGTTTGACGCTTTCAACGGCTTCAACATCATCTGGTCGTACACCCACACGTATCCAGGCTTTTATGGGCAGGCATTTGGTTCGCCCGCCGTTGTGGATGTGGATGGCAAGCAGCCCGGCGGCGACGATGGCCCCGAAATTGTCATCAACTGGGGGCATTATGTGGATGTGTTGGACGCCGACGGCACGTTCTTGTGGAATTATTACCTGGGCGACGACAACTATCGCCGCCCCAGCCCCGTCACCGTAGCCGATGTGGATGGCGATAATGAGATTGAAATCTTGACCGCCTCCGCTTTCCAATCCGGTTTCCTGGTCCTTCATCACCTGCTGGCAGCGCTCAACGCTGACGGCTCGCTGTTGTGGAGCCAGGAGATGGGCGACACGACCGCCTCGGCCTCCGGCGTGGCAACGCAGGATTTGGACGGCGATGGCGTGTGGGAGGTGCTTTGGAACGGGTTCGTGGAAGGGTTCACCATTATGGACGGCCCGACGGGTGAGAAGGTATTCAACGAAACGTTCACCGAATCGGGGACGGTTGTGGATTATCCGACACTGGGTGATGTGGACGGCGACGGGTATGCCGAGGTTGTTGCCAGTGGGATGAACGGGATGTTTGTGATTGGGTATGACGCGGTGTGGGGGGATTCACGGCCGTTATGGAACCAACACAACTATCACGTCACCAACATCAACGACGATTGGAGCGTCCCCATCAACGAACCGAATGCGTGGGAAATCCACAACACCTACCGCACCCAAACGCCGGATCGTAACCCGACGCCCGTTTACCAGGTGTCTATCACGTACACGGCAGGCATCAACAACGTGACGGTGTTGACGGATACGGCTTCCATGCCGTTGACGGCGACGCCGCCAACTTACACCTGGTCGTACAGTCAAGAATGGTACAACCCGGTGATCACAACCACTTTCGACTCGCTGCTGACCGACATGCAGCCGGGCGAGGTGCGGATGGTGTCGCAAGGGACGCAAATCGGGTATGAACTGCCCAGCGGCATTAACTACCTGACGCTGCCGCCGATGTATGTGGCTGCGCCACGCATCGTCACGATGAGTCCGGCGGAAGCGACGGCGGCGGCGGGCAGCACGGCCGTTTTCGACATCGCCCTCTTCAATCCCAGCCCAACCAGCGGGGATGTGTACGCGCTGGCTGTCAGCGGCATCCCCGACGGCTGGGCCAGTTACCCGGCGTCGGTCAATCTGGCGGCGGGCGAGACGGCTACCGTCACGTTGAGCGTCGCCATCCCGGCGGGCGCGGCGGCGGATACGCTGCCGCTGATTGTGGATGTGACGAACGCCGCCAGCGGAACTGACCAGACGATGGCTTCGCTGACGATTATTGCCGGGGTAGAGGCTGCGATTACGCCGGAAACGCAAACGGCCGTTCCCAACCAGCCCGTCACCTACACCCTTACCATCACCAACTACGAGAGCATTGGGCAAACCTTCACGCTGACGGCGACCGGCCTGGCCGATGTGACCCTGCCGCCCACCGTCGTCGTAGGGCCGGGCGGCGTGGTGACGATTGAAATCGTCGTCTCGTCGGGCAATCCGGGGCCGCAGCCGTTCACGATTATTGTTGTGGGCGACAATGGCGCCGAAACCAGCGTGGATGCTGTGTTGGATTTGTCTGATGCAGCGGACGTGGCTTTGACGTTAGAGCCTGATCCAATTGTGGCGGGGCCGGGCAGTACGGCCGTTCTCACCGCCACAGTAACTAATCTGGGCAGTCTGGCGGACAGTTTTAACTTGAGCGTGACGGCTCCGGCGGGCTGGACGGCTGAATTGCAGCAAAATGGCGCGGCCGTTTCTCAGGTCAACCTACCGCCCAACCTGTTCAATTCCAATGAGCTGCTGCTGCTGGTTACGCCGGATGCGGGCGCGGCAATGGGGGATTACGAGGTGGAGGTAACGGCCGTTTCGCAAACGGATCCCGCCGTTACGGCCGTTGTCACCGGAACCGTGCAGATTGGCGGTCATGGCGTGCAGGTGTCCATCATCTCCGGGCCGACGACGCTGGATCCGCGCGACGTTGGCGTGTGGGATGTGCGCATTACCAACACCGGCAGCGCGGCCGACACGTTCGACTTACAGGCGGCCGGCTTAATCGCTGCCGCCGGGCAGTTCTCGGCCGATTCCGTCTCGCTTAATCCCGGCCAATCGCAAACGGTGCAGTTAACGGCCGATAATCTGGACTTTGTTTTGCCGCAGACCTATCCCGTCATCGCCGCCGCCGCATCGCAGGGCAACCCGCAAATCCAGCATCAGGATATGACCGATGTGACGTTCATCGAATACGAAGCGGTGGAAGTGGCCTGGCAGCCGCCCACCCAGACGATAACGGACTCGTTGACGGCGCAGTTCACATTGGTTTTCACTAACACGGGCAACATCCCGACGGAGTATCAACTGGATGTGTCTGCGCCCGGCGGCGCGGTGAACACGTTAGGGCTTAACAGTCTGCTCCTGCCGGTGCACAGCTCAGGCCGGGTTTTGGTGGGGGTGACGGTTCCCAGCGATGGCACGTACACGATTGAAGCGGTGGTTAGTTCGACAAGCAGCGGGGTTAGTGGCAGTGATACGGCCGTACTGATTGTTGAAGAAGCGTTCCCGAATAAAGTGTATATACCCATCATGATAAAAAATTAGAGGGCCTTTCGGACTTCATGGGATTTGGTGTAATGCGTAATGCGTGATGAACCTCTGGTTACATATCACGTATTACGCATCACGCTGTGATTGCGAAGATTGAAATCCCCAAGAGGTTAAGGATTATTAATGGAAATTTTCAAAACTGTTTTTAAGGTATGGGGGAAAGGTGTTGTAGGGATTTTTGGCGTACTAATCGTCGGTTTTATCGGTTTTACCATCTTCAAAGGCGTCATTCAGCCACGAACGGCGGCGCTGGGGACGTGTTTAACTGAATCGGGCTGTTTGTATACGGCCGTTAACGGCAGCAACAGCGTGCGCGTCATCGGCTTTTCGGCAGATGGTTCCCGGCTAATGACACGAGCCGGCGGCGGCGATACGCTGATTCACGACGCAGCCAGCGGCGAGCGCATCAAAAAGCTCGATCCGACGTTTGAGCCGTTCTCGGCCGAGTTTACCGGCAGCGCGCCTGAAATTGCCGCCGTGGGCAAAGAAAGCATCGCGTTTTTCGACCTTGATGGCGAGCTGCTGCGCACATGGCAAGCCGACCCCGGCGAAAAAACCGGCGAGTTTGCCGCGCTGCCTACTGTTGAGGGATTTGCTCTGGCGCAGGCAGACGGCATTAACTTGTACCGGATGTCGGATGGGATGCAGTTTACCCAACTGCCGGAGTCGGCCGGGATGAGTAATATCACTGCTTCGGCTGACGGCCGTTACCTGGCCGCCTGGAACGCTGAGAATGAAACCGTGCATATCTGGCCGCTGGAAAACATCGCCGCGTCCATCACCATCAACGAAGTTGCCGCCGCCAAAAGTTTGCAGCTAAGTGCAGATGGTGCGTTGGCAGCTGCATTTAATGATGCGGGTGCATTTGTTTGGAACACAGAAAATGGCGACCTGATTGCATCGGCGCTGAATCCTGAGTTTACCGTCAGCGCGATCTCACTCTCGGCTGATGGTTCCCGTCTGGCAGTCGGTTATGCGGATGGATTTGTTGAGATTTGGTCGGTTGCCGACGACGCTTTGCTGCAGCAGTTTGAGCATCCGCAAAAGCTGTTAGGTATTGCGCTCTCACCGGATGGTTCCCAGTTGGCGGTGGGGCTTCAGGATGATGCCGTTGTTACCCGCATCACGGCGCAGGAACGCTGGCGAGCACAGCAGCAGGCAAAGCGCGGGCTTCACACTGGCGGCGATGAGTTCCTCAGTCCGAATACAACTTATGTTGACACAAAACCAGGATTTGCCATTGTGTGGGCTGTTACGCCCTGATTTTAGCTTTATGCTTCTTGATTTTTCTTTTTTGTGAGGTGAAATTGTAATGAAACGACACTTTTTTTTGATGATTATACTGTTGGCATTGGCAACGGCCGTTACCGCATGTAGCAGCCCCGAACCAGAATTAGAGCCAACGCCAACACCACTAACCGATACGGCCGTTGCTCCCACCGATGTTCCTATTCCGGCTACAGAAGCGCTAGTTGTTCCTACCGATACACCAGAACCATCGCCAACGCCGGTAGAACTGCTGCAACAATGGGCCATTGACGCCGTTGCCAGCTCCGAATACGGAAGCGACGATTGGACTGCTCAACAAGCGACAGGTCAGCCAAACACATCTGAATGCAACGATTTAGGAACAGCTTGGGCCTCTCGAACCCGTTCAAACATAGACTTACTGGATGTGTACTACGAGACGCCCGTTCATGCCACCGCCATCAACATTTACCAAAGTTATAATCCCGATCAGGTTGTGCAGGTGGATATGATTGATTTGAGCGGGGAAATCATTCCCGCGTACACACAAGAACCGTCCGGCATAACAGACGAGTGTCCTTATGTTCTGACGATAGATGTGGATCAGACAGATTTTCTGGTGCAAGGTGTGCGAATTACCGTTGATCAATCCTTTCTGAAATCCCGGAATGAAATTGATGCCGTTGAATTAGTGGGCGTTGCAGGCGAAGGCGAATCCGTTCGCCCAGCTCCTCCAATAGCGCCGCCGATTACCTTCGATCCACCGGCCGGGTTCCTCTGGCGGGATGGCGGCAAGGACGATTTCGCTTTTCTGGGCGGCATGGATGCCTCAGCCGATGGACTGGTTTACATAACGGATAATATCAATGGCATTTGGGTTTATGACACAGATGGTAATCAGGTAGGCGTTATTGACCATAATGAGTTGAACAATCCCACTGATGTAAAAGTTGGCCCGGATGGCAATCTGTATGTAGCGTCCTGGGGAGCAGATCAGGTATTTGTGTTCTCGCCAGATGGCGCTTTGATTACCCAATTTGGCGAAGAAGGCACCGGGGATGGACAGTTTGGTACGTTTAGCCCGTCGGCGCTGGCGGTTGGGCCGGACGGCATGGTTTATGTGCTTGATGAGAATGAGGATGATGCGGGCGAAAATTATACGCGCGTGCAAAAATTCACATCAAACGGCGCGTTTGTCAGTTGGTTCCCCATTGAGGAGGACTTTTTCGCCGCCTCTGGTATGGATGTTGGTCCGGATGGCAACTTGTATGTTGCCGGATTTGTCGGTGGTTACATTATGAAGATGGATAGCGACGGGAATGTGCTGGAACGCCTGGGTGAGGATGCGCTGGATTTTGCTGGCCCGCAGCATGTGGCATTGGATGCTGATGGAAATATGTTTGTAAGCATTTGGACTGAAGCTGGTGTGGTGAAATTAGACCCGGCAGGCAATCTGGTGGCACGGTTTGGCGTAGAGGTAGAACCAGGGGAGCGTGACTGGTCGGGCGGCGGCTTTAGTACGCCAGAAGGTGTGGCCGTTTTGCCCGATGGCTCAATGGCGTTTGCTTCGGATGGGTCGGGGACATATTCCTACATTACAGGTTTTATGTTTGTAGAAGAGTAGTCAGGCTGTAATTGGGACAATCCTCCCGGAGGCTTGGAGCCTCCGGGAGGGTGAAATTCAAATTTCTAGTTTTTCTAACAACGCATCCAACTCATCTTGCGAAACACCGGTCACGCCTAACGGCCGTTCCACCCGATCATGGCAGTCCGACCCGCCAGTCATCATCAAGCCGTACTTTTGCGCCCATTCGGCCATCAACGCTTCATGTTCCGGGGCGTGGCCGGGGTAATGCACTTCCAGGCCGTCTAATCCCAGAATATTCTCGTCCAGATATTCCGGCATGAGCCTGTCCACAATCTCGATTGGGGGCAGCACTTCGTTGTACAAACTCTCGCCGGGGAATGAACCGGCGGCGGGATGGGCAAAAACGCGCACTAATTGGGGATATTTCTTCAACAGCGGCGTCAACTGCGTCATGTCAATACCTGATGGGACGTAGGAACGGCTGTCGTTGCCGATCAACTCATTGATTTGGCCCCGATCCAGGCCGTGATTTTCTTTTAGCGCCATGGCAAAATGGCGGCGGGTGACGTTGGGGGACAAACTCTCGATTTCTGCGGCGGTCAGCTCTTGTTTGAGCAGGGGGGTTTTGCCATTGGGGCCGAATTCTTCGTTGATGGCGGTGACGCGGGCGCGTACCAGCCCGGCGCCGCGCCCCTGACCGAAGATACCCATCGCCATCTCGCGGAATTCGGCGTCGTCCAGCAGGGCGTAGGGGATGTAGAGCAGGTAGTGCAGCGTGCCGGTGAAGTAGTCGCGGCGGAAGCGCAGCGATACTTCCACGCCGGGGACGACGCGGATGCCGGCTTCTTTACCGGCGGCCAGCGCTTCGTCCAGGCCGTTCAATGTGTCGTGGTCGGTGACGCCGATGGCTTGCAGCCCCAAATCGCGGGCGGCCAGAACCAATTCGGTGGGGGTATATTCGCCATCAGAGGCGTTGGTGTGATTATGTAAATCAGCTATAAAGTTGAGTGTCATATTTCATCCTTCGTAAGTTGGTTTTACCGTTTACCATTTTTGCCTGGGAATCTGTCGTTTGGGGTTACGGCCGTAAACAAAAAAAGGCTGCTACCTTTGACAGCAGCAGCCACTATAACAGGATTAGACAGGGGAAACAAACGGCCAATCCGCTAAAAATTATTAATTTTGTGAGGCGAGCAGAGTTTATTGGTGCAATGGTTGCTCAATAGTCACCACACTGCCAGGAATTGTGGGCAAATAGAATGGGTCGCTAACTGTTAGCAGCGGTCCGCCTTGCTTCTGGTAGACCAGCCAGCGGAACGGGCCTGTACCCAAATCCTCTTCACCGGCCCACCATTCCTTAACGCCGACCCAGCCAGATTCTGTTTCGGAAATTGAATCGAGCGTTCCCTGCCACCCGGTCACATCAAACCAGTTGCCTTTATCATCGGCCCATTGCACAGAGACCCAGACATCCTGCCACTTCATCTTTTCCCAGGGCCAGTCGGCGCTGAATTGTGCGTGCAGTTGCAGCCGACCGCCGACCGGGACGACTGGCGCAGGCGCCGCTCCTGGTGTGTCTCCTGGCGAAGTTCCTCTCGGAGGGAGGCCGTAATCAGCCAGTGATGTGCTGACGATGGAAAGTACCATGAGTATTCCCAGGCCAACCAAAGCAATTAAAAAGTAGTGGTAAATATGTTGTTTATTCATCATTTCTTCACCTCGTCACATCATGTTCATCATCCAGACTTGTTAGAGTTAGTCGGCGGTAGCTGGTGCGCTAACGTTGTTATAAGATGTGCCGTATATTTCATGCGTTTCTAAAATAGCGCCATAATCCGAACCGGCACGGGCAGAGTCCACCTGGGCATAAATGGGGGTACCGGCCGACAACGACCCGGAAAAGAGGCTGTTTTCCGGTGAAAAGTATAGATTGGGCGCGCCGGGGACTGTGCTGTAAGTTAAGGTCAACTGTTCTCCGGCGGCCAGCGGCACGGTAATGCCCCAGGCGATGCCTTCGCTGGATAATTCAGGCCATTCCTGGTTGGCTGCGGTGGGGACGGGGTTGGGATCAATGTAAAAGTCTACCCAGAATCCGCTGTCTGTGCTGGCGCTGCCTTGATTTTGGATGACGACTTCGACGGCGTCGCTGGACGCGGTAACGCTGTTGACGACCAAATCGGGGGCGGGGGTGTAGTTGTTTAGCATGACCGGCAAGAATATGGCGTAGCTTCCTGGGTTGACGGTTACGTTGACTGTGGCGGTGTCGCTGCCGCCGGCGCCGTCGGCAATGGTATATGTGAAGGCGTCGCTGCCGGAAAAGCCGGCGTCGGGGGTGTAGGTGAGTGTGCCGTCGCCATTGTTGACCACAGCGCCGTTGGCCCCTTGGGTGATATTGGAGACGGTCAGGATGTCGGCGGTGTCCGGGTCGTCGTCGTTATCGAGTACGGGGATGGTAACGGCCGTTCCTTCCAACGTCGTCGTTGTATCATCATTGGCAGTCGGGTTGTCATTCACGCCGGTAACAGCAATACTGACAACGGCCGTATCCGTGAGCAGCCCATCTGTCATTGTGTAAGTGAACGTGTCTGTGACTATTGCCCCAACGCTTAACGCTTGCAGGGCAGTAACGGCCGTTGGGTCATACGAATAACCGCCATCAGCCGCCACATTCACAACCGCGCCATACGCGCTGGCCGCATCACTGCCAGAGACCGTAACCGTATCGCCCGCATCCTCATCCGAATCATTGCTCAACACCCCGGCGGCGGGTACTGTCAAAACAGTATCCTCATCCGTTGCGCCAATATCGTCAATGGCGATGGGGGCATCATTCACATTGGTTACGGTGATGGTAAACGGTTTTTGGTACGTCAGACCGCCATTGTCGCTGGTTTCGATGCGGATGTGGTAGATATTTTGGGTTTCAAAGTTAAACATCTCGCCCGTCAACAGTTGGTCACCGCTGATAGTGAAGGAACCATTATCGTTGTCGCCTGTTCCGGCCACCAGCGCGTAGGTGTGACTATCGCCCACGTCCGGGTCAGTCGTGGTGAAATTGCCGACGAAGGCCCCGGCGGGCTGATTTTCGGCGACGCTGCTGTTGTCTAGTATGATGTTGGTGGGAGCGTCATTATCGGCCGTTATCAAAATGGTGAATTGTTTCTCGAATGTACCGCCATTACCGTCATCCGTTTGGACGCGAATGCTGTAGCTGTTCTGGGTCTCATAATCGAAGATTTCGGCCGTTTCCAGTTGGTCGCCGTTGATGGTGAAGGAACTATTATTATCATCGCCTGTTCCGGCCACGAGCGCGTAGGTGTGACTGTCGCCAGCATCCTGATCGGAAGTGGTGAACGTGCCGACCAATGTGCCAATGGGCATATTTTCGGGGACGCTGTTGCTATCAATGGAAATGTTGGTGGGCGCGTCGTTGGCGTCAGTAACGGTGATGGTGAAGGGTTTTTCAAATGTGCCGCCGCTGCCGTCATCGGCTTGAACGCGGATGCTGTAGCTGTTTTGACCTTCAAAATCGAAGACAACGTTTGTTTGCAGCTCGCCGCCGCTAATGGTAAAGGAAGCGTTGTCGGCGTCACCGGTTCCTTGAACCAGGGTGAAGGTGTGGCTGTCACCGATATTGGGGTCAGTGGCAGTGAAATTGCCAACGGCCGTTCCCGCCGGCATATTTTCGGCAATGATGTCGTTATCCAGGGCAATGTCGGTTGGCGGGTCGTTGCCATCAAGAACGGAGATGGTGAACACCTCTGCATAGACGCCGCCATTGCCATCACTTACCTGGACGCGAATGCTGTAGCTGTTTTGCGTTTCAAAATCAAACTCTTCGGCTGTCAGCAGTTGATTATCTTCAATATCAAAGGAACCGTTGCCCGTATCGCCCGTGCCTGGAACCAGCAAATAAGTGTGGATGTCCCCAGAGTCCTGGTCGCTGGCGCTGAAATTGCCAACCAACGTTTCTTGCGGCTGATGCTCAAGAACAGTGCTATTGTCCAGGGCGATGTCGGTTGGCGCATCATTGATGTCGTTTACGGTGATGGTAAACACTTCTTCGTATGTGCCGCCGTTACCATCATCTGTTTGGACGCGGATGCTGTAACTGGATTGGGTTTCGTAGTCGAGAGAAACGGCCGTTACCAACTGATCGCCATTCGTACCAAAAGAACCATTACCCGAATCGCCAGCGCCAGCAACCAGCGTATACGTGTGCGTGTCGCCCACATCCGGGTCGGTTGTGCTAAAATTGCCAACGACTGTGCCAATTGGTTGATTCTCATTCACATCGTTGTTATCCAGTGCAATATCTGTAGGCGGCTCATTGGCATTTGTAACATTGATCGTAATCGCCGCCGTATCCGTCATAAACGAACTATCCGTCACTTCAACCGTCAAACTGTAGCTGGGCGTTGTTTCATAATCCAACTGCGAGCCGTCGGCAACAGTTATTTCACCGCTCAGTGCGTCAAGCGCAAAAATACCGGCTTCATTGCCTGCGGTAAAAACATAATTTAATTTATCGCCTGCATCGGGGTCTGTGGCGACAATTGTGCCTACCACTGTGCCATTAGGGCTGTTTTCACTCACACTGAAGGTTTGATCATCTACCGTGGGCGGCTGATCAGCCTCAATTATCAAGGTGTATTCGCCAAAACAAAGCGGGTCGCCAGCGCCGCTGTCGCCCATTGTCAGCGTCCATATACCCAAAGGGTCTTCGCCATTGTAAGCCGAAAGCGGCTGTATCGGGCGAAATGTGCCGCTGGCCGGAGCCGGGCCGCCAACAACTGTCGCCGCCGTATCGTCAAAGAGTACCGTCGCGCTGCCTCCATAAACCTCACTGCTGGTGTATGTGTAGCCGGTCCCGCTGCCGCTGTTGTTGCCACTGTCTTCAATTAAAGCCACTTGCGTACCGGCAGGGCTGGTGAGAAAGGCGTAAATTTCCCGGTTAAACGGCCAACCGCCGTCATGCGTGGGGCAGGTTCCGCTTATTTTTTCAAATGAGACGGAGAGATTGACATCGCTGATCACTGAGCCTGTCGCAAAATCGCTCGTGGTAAATGTCACATCGCGCGTGAGTGCGCTGTTATCGGCAGAACCGGCCGTGTTATTGGTTTTGGATACGATGGATAAAGTGGACGCCTGACTGCTTGCGGCCAGAATGCTCAAAGTAAAAATGGCAAACATAGCAGCTATCATGCGCTTTGTTAAAACGTTGTTTATGATTGAGTTGCCCAAATTTGATGTATTCATGGATATTACCCGACTAGTTTTCCCTTAAATAACTTGCACTGATGCGGTAATGGTTATTTTGTTTTCTACTTCACATGAGGCAAGCAAAATGATTTACAATGCTAGTTGCATTATATTTTCACGAGCCATTCACGTACATGACGCATGGGTCATAGCGACATGGTACTAGCGCAAGCATTTTGGAATGAAAAACAGCCAATAATCAATCTGAAATGATTAATTATTGGCTGTTTTTGCCGTTTCTGGCAGTTGTTGTAGGGAAAATCAAGTAGTGAGGAATGTGACCTGGCCCATTGGGTGTACATCATAACCAGGGAGGGCGGAAACGGCCGTCTTGAACCCATCATCATGCAGTAAATCGAGCAACGGCCGTAACAATTCACTCTCAAAATAGGCTTTAGGGATCACAAGCTGGTACTGCTCATGCGCCAGAGGCACAAAATCCAGCGCCAACGCGCGCGCGGCGGCTCGAATACCCACTCCGGCGTCAGCCACACCCGAAGCCACCGCCGCCGCCACTGCCAGATGCGTGTACTCCTCCCGTTCGTACCCCCGCACCTGCTCCGGCGCGATGCCGCGTTGAGATAGCTCATAATCAAACAAAACCCGCGTCCCCGCGCCCCGCTGCCGGTTGACAATCTGCACATCCGGATTAGCTGCATCCGCCCAATCTGCCAAATTCTTTGGGTTGCCCGGCGACACAATCCAACCTTGTTCCCGTCCCACCAGCGTAACCAGCGCAATTTCCTGATTAGGTAAATAACGGCGGATATAACTTTCATTGTAGACGCCGGTTTCCGGGTCAAGCAAATGCGACCCGCCCAGATGCGCTTCGCCGCGCCGCAAAGCTACCAACCCGCCCAGACTGCCCACATTGGCCGATGCCAGCCGCCACGCGCCCTCTTTTTCGGCCAAAAATTGCGCCAACAAATCTAAAGTCAGGTCGTGGCTGCCGATGACGACAATGGTTTTTTCAATTTCGCGGGGAGTGCGGTACAGGTGAACGGTAACGGGGCTGCCCGCGTCGGCGCCTTCGCTGAAGCGGGGAATGCGGACAATGCCGTCGGCGCGCACCAGCGAGGTAATGACGCCCGCGCCTCGGCTAAGGGGCGTCGCCATCACATTGCCGCCGACTTTGCCGACGGCGACGCGCACAAAATCGTCATCGCCGGTGGGGGAGGCGAGTTTACGGGTGAGGGTCGCTTCCAGCGTGGGCGGCTCGTAAGCCGGTTGGCCTTGCCAGCGGGCCAGCAGCGGCTCGACGAAAATTTCGCCGGTCAGGGCGGCGCTAACGGGATAGCCGGGTACGCCAATAATAGGAACTGGAGACTGGAGATTGGAGACTGGAGATTGCTCATCAGTCTCCAATCTCGAATCTCCAATCTCTATCATGCCCATGATGACGGGGTGACCGGGGCGGACGGCGACGCCGTGAACGATAAGCTGTCCTAACGCTTTGACGACGTGGGCGGTGTAATCTTCGCTGCCGGCGGAGGAACCGGCGTTGATGAGGATGAGGTCATGATTTTGGGCGGCCTGGGAAACGGCCGTCTTTATCGCCTCAAAATCATCCGGTACAATGGGCCAGCGGGTAGGAATACCGCCCCAGTTTTCAATTTGCGCGGCTAAAACGATGCTGTTGTATTCGATGATTTGACCGGGAGAGATGCCATTGGTAACGCCCCCTTCGACAGGCTCAGGGCAGGCCGTTTCCGCTGCGACCAACTCCGAACCGGTGGGGATAATGGCGACGCGCGGCCGGCGGTAAACGGGGATGACTGCATGACCGGAACCGGCCAACGCACCCAAATCCACCGGGCGCAGCTTGTGATTGGCGGGTAAAACCAGTTCCGTCGCCACCATATCCTCGCCCATAGGCCGCACGTGATGCCAGGGCGGCACAGAGGCGCGAATCTCAATGGCGGGCGCGCCTTCTACCTCAACCAACTGTGTATGTTCGATCATGATGACAGCATTGGCCCAGGGCGGCAGGGCATGGCCGGTGTTGATGGCGCGCGCCGTTCCTTCAACCAGCGGCAGTCGCAGCGGATTGGTTTCGGTGGCTCCATGCGTATCCTGGGCGCGCACGGCATAGCCGTCCATTGCGCCGGCATGGTAATGGGGGGAGGATATGTTGGCAAAAATGGCCTCGGCAGTGACACGGCCGTTCGCTGCCGTCACCGGAACCATCTCCATCTCCAACGGCTGCCAAAGGTTGTGGGATTGGAGAACGGCCGTTAGCGCTGCCTGCGCCTCATCAAGGGGAATATCTTCCAAATAAATGTGTCGTTTCATAAAAACCCTGCAAAAAGAAAAAAGGACTGAGGACTGAGTGGGCAACTCAGTCCTCAGTCCTCATCACTCAGAACTAAAAAGTGGGCCATGAGGGACTCGAACCCCCGACCAAGTGATTAAAAGTCACCTGCTCTGCCAACTGAGCTAATGGCCCGCAAGGACGCAAATTATAGCCTTGCTGGACTTGATTGGCAACTTGAAAACGGAGATTGGCGGAGAGGGAAAAGATATTGCCCATCCCCGCTTCAATTTCCAGTCAAACAAGGCTCACCGCGGAGATATTGTTCACATTCCTCCGGCGTCAACGTTCGCGTCATCCGCTCCAAACCACGCGTAAACAGGTCGCCAATCGGCGTTAGCTCAATGATGTGCGCTGTTTTGTCTACGCTGGCCGTTGCCAATCGAGTGCCGCCAGGGCTGAAGGTGACGCTGTTGACGGTGGAGGTGTGTCCCAGCAATGTCCGCAGCGCCTGACCGGTTTCGGCGTTCCATATTTTGGCTGTTTTGTCCACGCTGGCGGTTGCCAATCGGGCGCCATCGGGACTAAGGGCGACGCTTAAAACAGCGCCGGTATGTCCGGCAAAGGTTCGTAGGGTCTCGCCGGTGGCGCTGTCCCACATTTTGGCGGTTCCGTCGCCGCCGGCGGAAATGAGGCGCGTACCGTCGGCGCTGAAGGCGATGTCGTTGACCGGCCCTTCGTGCCCGGTTAAGGTGAGCAGGGGAGCGCCGGTAACGCTGTCCCAGATGATGATTTGCCCGTTGTTAACGGCCGTTGCCACGCTTAACCCATCAGGACTAAAAACAGCATCGTTAACGGCCGTATCATGCTCCAATCGCAGCAAAAGTTGGCTGTCCGCTACACGCCAAATGCGCGCGTCCCCGTCAGCGCAAGCCGTTACCAACAGCGACCCATCCGAATTCAACGCGACGCTGTTCACAGGTTCCGGGTGAACCAGCAGCGGAATTTGTACCGTCCCCGTCGTCATATCCCAAATGCGGGCATTGTAGTCATCACTGGCCGTAATCACATGCACCCCATCCGGGCTAAAAGCCACATCATTAACCGTCGCATTATGGTCGGCAAACGTCATGAGCCTTTGGCCCGTTGCCGTATCCCATATCGCCGCCGTTGTATCCTCACTGGCGGATGCTGCCAGCGACCCATCGGCATTAAAAACGATGGCGCGGACGGGGGCGCTGTGTCCGGATAAAATGAGCGCATCCAGACCCGGCGTGGCATTCCACACCTTGGCCGTCCCGTCTTGACTGGCAGTGCCAATGCGCCGGCTGTCCGGGCTGAATGTGATGGCATTGACGCCCCCGCTGTGACCGGACAGGGTGTAGATTGCTTGACCTGTCGCCGCATCCCATACTTTGGCCGTGCCATCACTGCTGGCTGTTGCCAGGCGGCTGCCATCGGGGCTAAAAGCGACATCCAGCACGCGACTGGCGTGGCCAAAAAGTGTCAGCAGCAGCTCGCCGCTCTTATAATCCCACATTTTGGCTGTGCCATCGTCGTTGGCAGTGATGATGCGTTCGCCGTCGGAGCTGAAGGCGATGCCGTTGACGACAACAGGATCGTTGTCATCCGGGTTAAGCGGGTAAAGTGGGGAACCGGTTTCCATATCCCAGACAATGACACGGCCGTCTTCAGACGAACTGGCAAAATAAGCGCCATCAGGACTAAAAGCGACATCGGTTAAAGCGGCTTCGTGCCCAAACAGCCGGTACAACGATCGGCGCGTGGTCGTATTCCAAATTCGCACCGTCAAATCTTCATTAGCGGCGGCCAGATGGATGTTGTCGGGGCTGAAAGCCAACCCCTCAACAATGCCGTTATCATCATTAAAAACAGCCAGGCGGGTTCCGGTTTCGCTGTTCCAAATAATGATGAATCCATCGTTGCCGGCCGTTGCCAGACGCGCGCCATCGGGACTAAAGGCAACAGCTTTTACGCCGCGGCTGTGATCCGAAAGCGTAAGCAGTACCTGACCGGATTGGGCGTCCCATACTTTTACGGTGTTATCCAGGCTGGCTGTCGCTAATTTGGCGCCATTAGGACTAAACGCAATATCGCTGACCCAATCGGTATGGCCTGATAATGTTAGCTGTAATTGAGAGGCTTGCAGCGCGCGGTAAAGCGCATCTTCGGCCTCGGCGGAGGCGGTTTGGTCAACGGCATAGGTTTTGTTAACGGCTTCCAGGGCTAAAAGCAGGCTTAATTGGGGATCGCTGCTTAATTGTTCAATGGCGGCGGCGGCTAATTCGCGGGCTGTGGCGAGCCGGTTTTGCGCTTCGGCTTCGCGGGCGTTGGCTTCGGCAATGGCTTGGGCGGCGGCGGCTTCGGCAGCGCTGGCAACGGCCGTTGCCCGGGCATTATCGGCTTCAATGGCATTTTGTTCAGCGACGGCTCGCTGCTGCACAGCAACGGCTTCGGCTGTAGCGCGGGCATTCGCATCGGCCAGAGCGGCATTTTGGGCGAAAACGGCCGTAGCCGCACTCGATTCGGCCGTAACACGAAGTTGTTCAGCTGCCGCCTGGTTCTCCATCGCCGTTTCTGCATTGGCTTTAGCAATACTACCATTACGGGCCGCTGTCAATGCTGCGACCACAGCCAAAACAAAAACAACCGCCAACGTCGCTACCAACCAACTCAAACGTTGGGCAAAACGAGCGCTTTCCTGCGCTCGCCGCCGCTGCGCCTCAGCCAATGCTTGAGCTTGTTCCAATTGGCGTTTCTGCTCCGCCTCTCGCTGTCGTTCTTCCTGGTGAGCAGCATCCAGACTGGCTTCAACAAAAGCAGCCTCATTTTCACTGAGGTCTTCATAACGCAACGCCTCTTCCAACAACAGCCCGCGCAGCAAAGCGCTGTCATCACGTCCCGACGACAGCCATTGCTCAGTCGTCGTAGTCAACCGTAACCGTCGCCGCTGCGTAACCCGTTCTTCCTCCAACCAGCCAGCCAGCCGGGGCCAAATGCGAATGAGCGATTCATGCGCCAACCCCACCATATCATCTTGGGGCGTCGTTCCCCGAATGAGACGCATAAGCCCCGCCTCAATTAGCCGATCAAGAATACGATCGACCCATTCACGAGCCAGACCAATATCATACAACATCGGCCGTACAACCCGATCCCGCGTAATATCTAATTCAGCGCTGGGCCGAATAATCCGCAAGAAAATACGTCGAACCGAAATTTTGTCTTCAGGCGTTAAGCTGTTGTAAAAAGCATCGGCAGAATTGGCCAGGGCTTGCCGCCCGCCCCCCAGTTGACGATACGCCTCCCACGTAACCCGATTGCGATCCCGTTTTTCCCATAACTTCAGCAGCGTAAACTGAAGCAGTGGCAGCGCAGCCGGTTTACCAAGCACTTCTCGAATAAGCTCATCAACCAGATTCTCTTCAAACTTCAGGCCAACTAAATCGGCCGGTTTTTCAATCGCCTCGCGTAGTTCAGACGCTTTCATGGCCGTCATCCGTACTTGAGATTGTTCATAAAAAGATTGCAGAATCGGCCATTGCACAACATTACTTTCCAGATCAGTGCGCATGGTAATGATGACAGTATGTCGTTCGCCAGGCATCTGGATGAGTTCAAGTAAGGTGTTAATGAACCCGCGCCGCATATCATCGTCACGACAAAAAGTGAATATCTCTTCAAACTGATCAACAATCAAAACCGCAGGTTGGTCACCCGCTTCATTGATAAGGCTGGCTAAATAAGTTGGATCGTGACGACTTCGTTCAGCCATACGCTGAACCCAACCAACGTCAGCCGCTTTCTCGGGATTGATGATACGAGCCAAATTTGCCTGTGGGTCAGCTCCTGGCACCATTGGTTGATAATAGCGCCAATGCCGACTCCCGTGCAGCGCCCCTTTTTGTAATTGAGGCAGGAGACCGGCCAGCGCAGCAGATGACTTACCGCTGCCGGAAGGGCCGGCAATTGCCAAAAAGCGATTATATTTGAGCTTTTCGACCATTGAGTCGATGAGCAAACTGCGCCCAAAGAAAAAGGAATGCTTGTTGATGCCAAATGTTTCCAGTCCCAGGTAAGGCCGGAGATTGTCATCGAGTACAGGAGCGGAGTGAGAGTCGTAGTCAACTAATGTGAAGTCCGGGGCATCCAGGCGAGCATGGTACAACTCATTGGCCCAATAGTTGAGCAGGTTTTGCGCCTGCCAGCGGTCACTGCGTGCATCCAGGAGTGTGCCGGTTAAACGCCCTTTTTCAATGAATGCGGTAACTTCAGCTAGATATTCGGTTGTTTCGCTGCCATCGCTGCGCCGTTCAAGCAATTTTTTATGTGCGGTTCGTAATGCAGTCAACGATGTAAAAGGCTTGCGTTGTGTCATACTTCCAAGTCTGACCTTTTACGAATGTAACTATTCAGGTGACAGTCATTTTCCACAATATTGAGTAAATGACTGTCATCTCTGGTAGCTGTATAGTTACTTACGAATTTGATATTTTGTTCCCCAGTATCATACACAGGGGGTTGATGGTGGGGATGATACGGCAAGACGAGCTAATCATCAACTTGAGAGGCCATTCCAGCTGCGCTTGAATAGGTTTTTATGTTTGGCGCTAGTGGCGCGTAAACGCCTACTTCACTTTGGCAAAGGCTTTATAGGTCTTAGCATCTGTGACGCAAAGATAGGTGGAAAAAATTGTAATGTGTTTTGTAATGGTAGTTTGTTAGGATGCAAGAAGATGTGGCGTCGCAATCACCAAGGCCGGTGAAAATGGCTCAATCGAGAAAAACTTGCGGCGCCACGACCATTTTTGTTTTTTGGACTCGTTTTCCCCGAGTTTACTCCCCCTGTGGTAAAACCAACAGGGGGAGTGTTTTATTGAGAGGGTTATTCGTATTTGAATGATAGAGCTACTCTGGCTCGGTAGGCGACAAATTTACCGTCTTCCAGTTTGATGTCCAGCTCTTTGATTTCGGCAATGCGTAGGCCGCGAAGGGTTTCATCGGCTTTTTCGACGGCCTGTCTGGCGGCATCTTCCCACGATTCCTGACTGGTTCCTATTAGTTCGACAACTTTGTAAACGCTCATAATTTTCTCTCCTTTTTAGGTAAGCATTCAGTTACACAGAGCTTCACAGAGAATCACGGAAATTCACAGAGAAAAAAGAGAAAAACGCCCTTTTCTCAGTGTGACTCTGTGCAACCTCTGTGTAACTCTGTGTTCCATCTGAACGGATACCTTGTTAGATGGATTTGTGGATAAAAAGGGGAGCGATGTGGGCAACATTGTTTACATGGTACACGATTGCTCATGAGTGGGTCAATACCCCCACGTACAGGCATGGGCATAGGTCAACAACTGAAAGCCGCGGCTGGCGGCAATCGGTGTATTCATGGGGCTGGCATCAATGGTGAGAAAGCGGTATCCGCGCTGGATGGCGGCCTGGACGCGGGCGGCCATCACGGCCGTATACAACCGCATCTTCCTGTACTTTGGAATTGTCGATCCGCCCCATAAACTGGCAAACTGGCTGTCTTCGTGAAAATAGATCCAGCCAGCGCTGGCTGGTTGATTGTCCGCATAGGCGACAAAAACAGTGGCAAATTCGGGGCGTAGACGCAAATCATCGCCCAGCACTGCCAGAACCCACTCATGCTCGTCATCGGGCCACACCTGGGACAGGACGGTGATAATGTCGTCAAGCTGCTCCGGCTGCGTCAGGCGACGCAAATCCACTGCCGGATCGGGTTGAAGCAGAAGATCGGGCGCTTCTTGCAAATCCAGAACCATGACGGCGTCTCGTTCGCGGACGTTGAAGTCGCAATTGGCCAGCCGCTGCCGCAAATCGGATGGCGAGTCGTGTTCGTAAACCTTCCACTCAAATGGGTGGCCGATACCGTCAAAATAGGCGATTTCCCGTTCGATGATGGCGTCGGCGTTTTCATCATTGAGGCTGCTGTACAGAATGAAGTTGTGGTTGGGGCGCGGCTGGCCGATGAAGCGGATGACTTCGCCCGCGTTTTCTTTACGCAAATCAGGATATTGGACTTCGATGCGTTGTTCCCGGTCGTATAATTTTAGAATTTCTTTTGCTTTCACTTCTCTCCTTTGAGCTGCGCCCACACGGCCATGTACGGCGGCGCAACGGCGATGAAGTGCGCCCAGGAACCGGGTTCGGCGTGAATGTCAGGAGCGGTACGGCCGTAATCCTCCCACAATCCGCGCAGCACAAAACCGCGTCCAATCAAACCGTTGATGATGCCGCCCAGCGTATGATTAAACTCTTTGGGGCCGACGATGCGCTGGATACGGCCGTCATCCCCTTCAACGGTCCAGACATCGCCATCCGGCCACATCTCTGCGCCTTCCACATAAGGTTTTTTGATGAGATAACCGCTGCCATGCCAATCCTCGTCGGTTAAACCGGCGCGGAAGGGGTTGTTGAACTGCAAGCGGTACAGGCCGCCGGGTCTCAACACGCGGCGCACCTCGTCAAAAACGGGGGTGAAGTCGGGGAAAAAGTTGATGGCGTAGGGATGCCAGACTAAATCAAAGCTGTCGTCCTCAAAAGCGCCCAGGTCGTCCATGCTGCCCTGCTCGATGCGGATGGGGTATTGGTAATGCGCGGCGGCTTGCCGGTCACGTTCCAACTGCGCGTCGGATAAATCGAGGATGGAAACGTTGGCGCCCAGCAGTCCGAAAACGGCCGTTTGCTGCCCCCCGCCGCTTGCCAAACACAACACATCCTTGCCGGCCCAATCGCTCGAACCGCCGCCGGGCAGCGTTCCAACCTGGCTGTTGAGCCATTCACGGGCCGTTTCCGGGGTCAAATCGAGCAGTGGTTGGGCGTAAGGGACGCCCGCTTCGGCCAGCGCGTTCCAACGGTCACGGTTGAAGGCCAGCAGGTCGGCGGGTTTTTCTACCGGATCTGATTGACGCTCCCAATCCTCGCGGAAGATGCCCATGAACACCCAGTCTACGTAACGGCCGTTGCACCACTGCTGCCGCAAGAATCGCCCTTCCTCTTTGAAACCAATGCCCAGATAAGCGCGGATAGCCCGTTCGTTATGGCTGCTGGTGGTCAAGGTCACTTTGCGCACATTGCGCAGGCGGAAGGCGTAATCGAGGAGGAGTTGAACGGCGTCACGGCCGTATCCTTTTCCCCAATAATCCTTATCCCCAATTTCGATGCCCAATTCGCAGGTCTGGTCGGCCTGGCGAAAATTATGCAAGCCGCATTTGCCGATGTATTTGCCATCGGCTTCAATGGCGAACCAGGCCGTCGGCTCTTCTTTTAGCCTTCGCTCAAAATCCTTCTCCATCCGTTCCAACGACCAGGGGAGCGGCGGGTCAATCTGGGCCAGCAAACGTAGTTCGACATCGTTTTCAAATTCGGTAGCTCGTTCCAAATCTTCGCGGCGGAACGGCCGTAAAATCACTTTCTTTCCGTGCAGCATACTTCCTCTTGGGTCTTTGGTGCCTTATGGGGTTTACCGTGAGTATCTATACAGGTGACAGTCACTTCTTCCAGAAGTATCAGCCGAAGCCATGATGTTGGAAAGTGACTGTCACCTGAGTGGTTACGGCTAATCTAACTATTGAGCGACTTGGTCAGCATAAGCCTAAATCGGCAATGATTTGGGGGAGTTTTTGCCGGGCGGCCTGTTCGCCGAGGGCGATGAAGGTTTCGCTCTTATTGAAATTCAGGAAGCTGTAATCATCAATGGGAGGCACGATGAGGCAATCGGCGTCTGATACACCGCCGCCGGCATGGCGAATGAGCGTTTCGGCGGCTGAGAAGAGGAGACCTAACGGTCCCCAACGGCCGTCATATTCGGGAGCAAACAAGTCTACACCAATCACGTAATCGGCGCCTAATTCACGGGCCGCGTCTACAGGCAGGTTGTCCGATATGCCGCCGTCGCAAAAGAGACTGCCGTTTATCTCCACCGGCTCTACCACACCGGGAACAGAACTGCTGGCGCGGACGGCCGTTGCCAGCCGTCCCCGTGTATGCGTCACGCTTTTGCCCGTGTAAACATCGGTTGTGACAGCGGCAAACGGCAGCGCCAAATCGCTAATGTCCAACTCGCCCACAAAACTTTCCAGCCAGGGTTCCATGCGCTCAAAACTTACCAGGCCACGCTGCGGCCAAACCGGGGATGCAATATGCCCCCATCCCATTTGGGACGCCATCTCCCGCATTTTGGCCGCATCCAACCCAGCGCAGTAGGCGGCGCCGACGACGGAACCGGCGCTGGTTCCGGCAACGCAGTCAATGGGAACGCCGGCTTCTATCAGCACGGACAAGACGCCAATGTGGGCGGCTCCCCGCGCTACGCCGCCGCCTAACGCGAGACCGATTTGTGGACGGCCGTTCTTGGTCATTGGTTACTGGTCGTTGGCTGCCCGCCGCTATCCTGGATAAACCGTATCAATCTGCGTACAGCATTCCACCATGGCGATAGCGGCTTTAGGCGCTTTCAGCACCTTCATTTTATTTCCTTTCAGCTTGAGCTTACCCGACATCATGCCGCGAATGGGATCCATTTTCTTTTCAAAAACGCTGCGCCATACCGATACAGGGGCGCTCATCACAAATTCGGGCGATTTTTCACCGGGATCGTCTACCTTGTACGCATCGCGGCATTGACCATGCCATAAATCCATGTACATGTACACGGGTTCAGCCAGTCCACCGCCGGCGTCAACGACAAAATAGAAATCGCCTTCCCATTTTTGAGCCGCTTTGGCATAGTTGTCGCTGGCGTTTAGTTCAGCCATTAACGCTTTAATCCATTCATCGGTCGCAAATTGAATTCCCATAATGCCAACTCCTCATTCATCATTCATCATTCATCATTCATCATTCATCATTCATCATTCATCATTCATCATTCATCATTCATCATTCATCATTCATCATTCATCATTC
>JANTHP010000014.1 GCA_024762395.1 Anaerolineae bacterium
TTCCCGATACTTGGCTCAACGTTTCGGGAATTCCAATTCCCGAAACACGCACTTTTCTCAACTCATTTGAAATGCACCCTTTACCAAATCGTTCTACGTTGCAGAGGAGACTTCACCGGCTGCGCCGACCACTATGAATGAAAATGGCGTGCCGTCGTAAGTCAAGTTTGCAAACTTGACCTACATTTTTACAGGAGATTGTGCGGTTAAACGGCCGTTGCCACCGCCGTCAAAAATAAAACAACAGCCGCACAGAAAAGATTCAGCCGCAATAAGCGCATTTCACGCTGCACGAGTGTGTGCTGTTCAGATTGGGCGAGAGACGGCCGTTTCTTCGTTAACAACACAGCCCGATCCATCGCCGGATAAAGCGACCATTGCACATAAACGCCAATAAGAACCATCCCCCCAAACGCGACATGCTTCACCAAAATCGCCACCGCCCACAAACTATCAACCGCCAGAAACCCATTGTAATTCGGATCGTTCGTCATTTGGATAAAGCCCGTAACGAGCAGGATGACCAAACTGCCATTGGCCCAGGGCAGCAGCCGCTTTTGCAGCGCAACCCAATGATTCGACTCCAGCGCCCCCCGCCGCAGCGCCGGCCAGGCAGCCACCGCCATCAACGCCAGCCCGCCCAATAAAACAACAGTTGATAACAAATGCAGCCAGTAAGAAAAAACTAAAATCCAAAAAGCCATAAAAATCATTGCGCGGAGAACAGTTTCTTCTCTTCTTCCGCTCTTCGCGCATCTCCGCGTCCAAATTGATCCCCCAACGGCCGTTACTTCTCCATGTCGCGCAGCGCTTCATACGCCGGTCGGGGACTGCCATCCGGCAGCGTGATTGACCACCACCACTGCTCATTTTCCGGCGTCCAATAATAGTCGGCAAGATAAATCGTCGTCATCAGGCCAATCCAGGGCCGCCAATTTTCAGCGGCATATTGATAAGCTCGCACCAAATAATCAGCCTGGGTTTCCTCATCTACAGCAAACCAGGCATAATCGGAATGCACTTCATCCAACGTCCACCCCATTTCCAGAACAGCTACCTGTTTATGCCCATCGCCGTTGGCAACCATGATGGCCCGCATATCCTCCACATGACGAAATGCGAACCAGCGGCCGCCGCCATAGGCCTCGGCGTTAGCCTCCGCTTCGGCCGGATCCAGCTCCGGCGGCGCTTTGTAGCCGGGTGCATGAACGCCTAGAACGTCAAAGTAAGCGGCGGCTCCGGCTTCGTACATCCCTTGCAAGAAATCGGTATCGGGAACGGCCGTTGCATCATTCGTCCCCGTCGGAGCCAATCCGGCCGAAACGACAATCGCCTGCGGGTCAGCCGCTTTTATCGCTTCATAGCACACCTTCAACAATTCCGTGTACTCAGCCGGGTCAGGCGGCCGGCCGCCCCATTCCCGGCTCAAATTAGGCTCATTCCACACCTGGTAAGCCGCAATCCGCCCCTGAAACCGGCCCGCCATTGCGCCGCAAAAATCGCCAAAATCCTGCAAATTGGCCGGCGGTTCATTATCTTTGGGCACAGATGGGTCTACTTGAGACCAAAACGGCTGCCGATCCAGTCGAATAATCAAATTCAAGCCGGCATCTTCAGCCAGGTCAACAATCAAATCGGGACGATACCAATCACGCCGATCTTTTTGGATTCCCTCAATCTCGCGCCAGGAAAACTCCTGCTTAATCCAATTGAATCCCATTTCACGAACAAGGCCTACATCCCTCTGGGCAATATCCGGTTTCCACCAAAGAGAAGCATGCACACCATAATCCGGGGATTTGAAAAGCTGATCCACCGGCGCATCATCCATAAGCGCCGTTGGCCGGGTTGGCGTAGGCATGGGAGGCGGCGTTGGCGGCTCCGGATTCTGACAAGCCGCCAACAAAATCCCCCATAACAACAATAAAAATCGCCGCATAGTTAACGTGGTTTCTCCATCGCCGCAATTGCGCCAAAGGCGGCGCGCGGAATGCCTTGCGTATCTACAATGCTGTAGGGAACGGGATCGTCTGTTGGCCCGTTGCCTTTATTGCCAAAATCAAAGTTAAAGAGGAAGGAGAGCCACACGTATCCCGATTCGCGCATCTGTTGGTACGCTTGCACGATGTATTGGGCTTGTTCATCCTGGGTGTTGTCCTGGGCAAATTCAAAGCCGGTCGGGTATTCGTCATAACCGTCGCTGCTGGCCCAGCCGAATTCGGTAACGCATAGTTTTTTGTCGGGGTCAATGGCCTGCACTTTGGCGGCGTAGGTATCCAGAGTGGTTTTGAAGCTCCAACTGTGATGGGGATTGTCGAATGGGCCACGGAAAACGGCCGTTCCCGCTTCCGCCACCGTCCCAGTTTGATCAAATGCCACATCCGGGCCGATATTGTACCCATTGTGATGCGCGCCCACACAGTCGGCATAGGTCAACATCCCCGCCGCCAGGGCGCGATCCAGATACTCAAAATCATCAGCCCAACGCACCCAATCGCCGCTGCCAGTTGGGGCCAACGCGCCGCTAATGACAATGATATTAGGGTCAACCGCTTTAATTGCATCATGCGCTATCTGCAAAAAAGCCACATAATCTTCCGGGCTGATGCCATTTGCCGTCGTCCATTCCCGATCCAGGTTTTGCTCATTCCACACCTCGATAGCGTGGATTTTATTGGGATATCGAGTCAGCAGCTCCGTTAAAAATTGAGCGTACTGGTTATAATCATCAGGCGGGCCATTATGACCGCCGGCGGCGCGCGTCCATTCCGGCGCGCCCACCACGCTAAACATCAGGTAAAGGCCGCGCTTGGCCGCCTCGTCTACAATGCCATCGTAGAAAAACCATTGATGAATATCCGGCTCAGGCTGAACCAAATCCCACTCTAGCTGCACTTTAAGCCAACTCAGGCCTAACTGATCCTTGACAACCTCGGCCACAAAAGCCGGATCGCCAACAGTAGCGTGGGACTGGATACCATAGCCAAAATCGGATGCGGCCCAAGCCGGCAGGACGGCCGGTACGGCAGATTCTTCAGATTGTGGGGCGGAAACGGCCGTATCCCCCCCATCTGCGTCCGTATTTGCTTCACTAACCACCGGCGGTGGCAGCAGCGTAGCCGTCGCCGGCGCCGGCGGCAGCGTCGGAACCTCGGCCGGTTCAGGAACCGGTACCGGTTCAGCTTCCCCACCGCCACAAGCCGCCAAAACAAGCAGCAATACCACAAGCATCAAAGGAATTAATTTCTTCATAAGTTAAACACCTCGATAAAAGCGTAGACCTCGCAGGCTGCATAAACCTGCGAGGTCCTTTATTAACGCCAACTGCTAAAAGTTATTCTACTGCCCCATTACAGCGCGCAGCGTTTCACAAGCCGCGCAGCCGCCGCCGGGACGAATAATGGCATACCCTGCTTGCGGGTCCGTTCCCCAAGTGGTGGAATCCACATTCCAAACAATCATCAAACGAACCTTGCCGCTGCTGGCAGAAAGACTGGCCGCTTCAGACAACCATTGGGCTTGCTGGGAGACAGTCACATTACCCGCCCAGGCAAAATTGCCGGGCAGACCACCGTAACCCTCCGGCGACAAAAAGCCCAACTCAGTAAAACACAACGGTTTTGCGCCGCCAACAGCATTCCAGTAAGCGTTAACCATCCCCCAGAAATAACGGGTGTAATGTTCACTGCGCGGGTCGCCGCTTTCCTGATTAGGCGATACGATGCCTTCATTATAGTGAACGCCCACACAATCCATGTAACTGGTAGCTCCGGCGGCCGTCATCCCCGCCACATAGGGCGCATCGTCGCAGCCGCCGCCGCCGCAGCCGCCGCCAAAGAAACCGGTCGGCGCGGGTGCGCCGCTAATGACCATAATGTTGCCATTAGCCGACTTGATGGCGTTATAAGCCGGGGCCAGCATATTGTTCACATAAGAAGCCGGATCAATCTGCCCGGCCGGCCACTCGGCGTCAATATTCATCTCATTCCAAACCTCAATAGCGTCAGGCGGGTCAGGCAGGGAGGCGACTTGCCCCAGAAAAGCGGTATACGCGCCAAAATCAGGCAAGCTGCTGGGATAGGGCGAACCGGGAATACTCAATAAAATCTTGAAACCGGCATTATGCGCTTCGGTGATGACGCCAGCCACATCGCTGCCGCTTTGGCCGGGACTCCATTTATGCTGACGCTTAACCCAGGTCATACCGGCATAGCTCATCATGCCGTATGGCGCGCCGAATGCCTGACCGCCCAGCTCAAAGCTGGCGTTGGTAACAGGCGGTGCAGCCACCGGCGGGGGCGCAGCCGTACCACCGCCGCCGCCGTCATCGCTGCCGGCAACCAGCGGCGCGACATCCGGTACGGGTAACGCGGCAATATCTACGCCATCATTAACATCAACCAGGGGCGCGTAAATCCAGCCTTCCGTTTCGCCGTCGGGCATGATGATGTTGAGCCAGTAAGAGTCGGAACTGCGCCCGATAAGTTGGACAACGTCGCCGGGATTGGCGCCGCCGGCAATGGTTCCGTAGCCCAGGCCGGGGCCTACGCGCACGTTAGCGCCCGTGTTGACAACGGCCGCGGCTTCGCCCGGATTGAGTGTGGCTGCTGCCGGTGCATCGGGGGTTTCAGGGGTTTCGGCCGTTTCCTCTGCAACTGCTTCCTCTTCAACAACAGGTTCCAGTTCGGCCGTCGCCATAACGGCCACATCCAGTGAACCCAGAGATGCGACATTGTCGCCCAATGCAAATTCCACATTGATTTTGTAATCTCCGGGCGTTTCACTACCTTCCCAGGCAAAAGAAAGCGCTTCGCCGCTGCTGCTGGCTAAAACGCTGTCGCCTTCGCCCTGGACGCGCCAAACAATGGCTGCGCCCGTTGGCTGCGGCGCTTCGCCCTGGCCCAGGTAGCTGTTGAAAGCGGCTGCGTAACCGGCGCCTTCGGCAATGTTCCCCAGGCCGCGAACAGCAGCGCCGCGCAGATTGTGGGTTTTTGCCAACGTTAAACGCTGGGCCAGCGCCGCTTCATTCCCCAGCCAGACATGGTGCGTTTGGCCTGATTGCTCGTAGCTGTATGTATAAGCCAGGCTGGCGCCATCCCATTCCAGCGGGCTGGCTGTGCCGGATAATGCCACTTCTACAGGGCTGCCGGGTTCTATTTCTTCGCCGCCTTGCGTAAATTGGAGTTCGCCAAAGTTCGCCAGGGCGTCTGCATTGGGCAGTTCGCGGAAGGATTCGCCGATTTTGTCAACGGCGTTGGCGCTAATGAGTAATGTCAATTTATTGCGGTCAATTTGGCGTGTGGCAAAGTTAACAAGTTGGTCGGCCACGCCATTGCTGCCGTAAACGGTCGGATTTAGCGGCATTTGCAAGTAAACCAAATCGGCAGCCTGGCCTAATGCCGCCCAATCTTGTCCGGCTGTATCCCAACTGGTGTTGACTCGTTGAGGTTCGCCCAATGTAACGGCCAAAGTACGCCCTTCGGCATGCAAAGCATTGGCCAGATTGGTCACGAATTCGGTGAAGGCGGCGCTTTGGTCGGCCATGACGCCCTGGTAATCCAGGTTGATGCCTGCATAGTTAGCGGCGCGTTCGGTTAAGGCGGTAATGTGAGCGGCCTGAGCATTGGCGTCGCTTAGGAGGGCGGCCAGCGAGGCCTGGTCAATGACGGCGCCGGTGTTGGTGACGCGCAGGAGTTGATCGTAAGCGCCGGTAGGAACGGCAGCGGCTTCGCCCAACAGTTCACCGCTGCCAACTAGTGTGAGTGTGCCTGCGGTTACTTCGGTAAGCTGTGGCAGGATGTCAACCGGGAATTCCTGGGCTGGCAATAGTTCGGCTCCGATGGCGGGTGTGTCAACGGTTCCGGCCTGCATCATGGCAACGGCTTGGGGCAGCGGCCCTTTGTTGGATACGATTTGCTGGGAAGCGGCGTCAATCTGGCTGGGCATGAAGCGCCAGGCGCTGCCATCCCACCCGTAGAGGTCGAGGGTTTGAATTGGGCCGGCGTCGGCAGGGATGGTGAGGGCAACGCTGCCGGAGGGGGCGTCGCCTTCGTAGTTGATGGCGTAGATGCTGCCTTTCAGGGTGTTGTTGGCGGGAATCGCGCTGGCGGCGGCGCTGTCGGCCGCGACGCTGATGCCGGCGTTTCCGCTGTCTACTGTCAGGGCGGCTTCACCGGCGATGGCGGGTTGTTCGGATACGGCCGTTTCCGCTGCCATTTCTTCTCCGCTGTTCCCGCCAAATCCAAGACGCTGTCCCAATGAAATTGGGGGCAAAAACAAGCCGGCTATGATTAGAACGACGACTAACAAAGCGCCTACTACAATAAATGCAGAGGGTTTTTTGCCAGTAGTTATCTCTTCATTTTCTTCCATTTTAATCTCCGTTGGGAATGGCCCCTTTCCCTTCTCTGGCGGCGTAATCATCGTGTACTTTTTATAAGCAGGACGTTCCTCGTCCATAACGAATGGCCCTCCGCTGGGAAATGAACCTTCTTTAATTGTGGGCGAACTGCCCTTTTTCCTAATCCCTTTTGTTTTGTGATTTACCTGGAGTAACTATCCAGGTCTCAAAAGTGACAGTCACTTATAATCATCGCGGCTTCGTTCAATGCCGCTGGTAAAAGTGACTGTCACCTCCGGTAACTGTATGGTTACTTACCCGGATATGTAAAAAGCGGCCATTTTTAGCCGCCCATATGCCAACGATAAATCGCGCTAAAGGTGAATCACCAAAGCGCCGCAAATTCTAGCACAGCCCATCTGGAGTTCCAAACCAGGGAGAAGAAAATATGTCGAGCGCGCATGGTTCAGTGGGGAATTGTTGAGGGAAACGGCCGTTTTCCTCATCATTTTCTCACATCTTTCCCCAAATTGCTTAATTCACGCTTCTCATTCTATCAGATTGGTCCAATCTTCAAGATTGGACCAATCTCAAAACATCCCCGACAACCAGACTAACCGAAAGACAATTCGTAATAATTGCCGCCCATAATTTAAGGAGAATCACTTTCAACATAACGTATCCTGGTTTTGTCGGGGTGGAATTTCTTACTTGACCTTGTGCCGGATGCGTTAGCAACGCAGTGTAGAGAAACATAGTGTGTTCATTGCCGCAACACAGCATCCGCGAACGCTGGTTTGCTAGTGTGATCGTTTGGGTTGCCCAATGGAGTCAATGGCTCATCAAACAATGTCGAATTCAAGGAAGTGCGAGTCATGTTAGATGTAGAAAAACCGCTTGGAAGGGGAAAGGAGTTTGACGCGGGTGTTACCAGGTCTCAAATTTTCCCTTACAGGCTTGTTCATACGGGGTCCGGCGATTATTTTAACGTGCTGCCAGTGAATGAAACAGGCGCGGTGATGATCATAGAAGATTTGACGGCTATCACGGCGTGGGGGAGCTGGCATTTGATAAATGGGCTGCTAAAGGAGGGGGAGAATCCATTAACGGCCGTAAAACAAACATTGCTCGAATTGACCGGGCATATTAGCGGCGATTGGTTGTACCTGGGCAGTTTCATGCTCAACGCCAGCCGCCCCAATGTCAATGGTCATTTTTTTGTCGCTCACAAAGTAAAATTAGTCTCCCCGCCGCGTCAATTTGCTTACAGTCAAACAAGCGCCTTCAAATGGGTATCTCGACGTGAGTTGAAATATGCGCTTTTAGACGGCCGTATCGGCATGATGAGTTATGCGGCAATGGCTTCACTAGCCCTGCTCATGCTGCCGTCTGACCCGACTTCTCCCAGGGGCGAATAAAATCCTCCTGTTCCACATGCAGCGCATCGGCAATACGATTGATGTAATTGAAATAGCCGACCACCTGAGTCGCATCGTGAATGGCGCGATCATCGAAACCGTATCGGCGTAACACATCCAGGTCAGATTCCGTCATTTCGGCCGGTGTCAGCGTTAACTTTTCCGCATAAGTGCAAAGCGCCCGATCCGCCGCACCAAGCGGCGCTTGCCGCCAATCAGACGCAATCAGATGAACAACCTCATCCGCCGCTTCAGCGTCAGCCAGTCCCCAATCGTTAGCAACCTCAGCCCGGAGGTCGTAAGCGTGAGCACGCACTCAATAAACGCAGTGATTGGCAGCGGAAACGACAACGGCCAGCATTTCCCGCTGGCTGCGGCTGAGCGGCGATTGACCAAACAAAATTGCGCCGTAAAAATCCATCGAGGACTTCATGACGCGCGGATTTTGGCTCATGATGCTGACGATGTGCCAGATACGGCCGGCCCGCTTCATGGCCTTGTCGTATTCACGTTTGAGTAAACCGGTGGCTTCTTCCAAAGAAAAGGTTTTAATCCAGGGCATAAATGGGAATGGGGAATAAGTAAAGATTGAAGATTGATGATTGGTTGTTGCGCTTTAATCATCAATCTTCAATCTTTTAAGAAGCTTTTTTAGGCATCTGATCCGGCCATGAGGAGACCAACCCGCTCTCGTGTGGCTTCGGCAATGGACAGGGTTTTGACGATACGGCCGTCAAAAATCACCGCCACCCGATCCGCCAACCCCAGCACCTCATCCAGTTCCGCCGACACCAGCAGCACAGCCACGCCTTCATCCCGTTGAGCCACAATTTGATTGTGAATAAACTCAATCGAACCTACATCAATGCCTCGCGTAGGCTGGTTGGCGATGAGCAGCTTCATCTCGCGCGAAAACTCGCGGGCCACAATCACCTTTTGCTTGTTGCCGCCGGACAAACTGCTGGCCGGTGTGTAAACGCTGGGTGTCCGCACATCATATTTTTCCACCAGCGCCGCCCCATCCTGATCGATTTTTTCTTGATTCAGGATGATGCCGTTGGCATACGGCTTTTGGTAATAGCGGTTCAACACCATGTTGTCGGCCAGCGTATAGGGCATGACCAGGCCGTGTTTTTCGCGGTCTTCGGGGATGTGGGCGACGCCCAATTCAGTGATGGTGCGCGGCGGGGCATGGGTGATGTCTTGTCCGGCGATGACGGCTTTGCCGCTAACAACTGGCCGCAGCCCCGTCAACGCTTCCACAAACTCACGCTGACCATTGCCCTGCACGCCGGCCACGCCCAAAATCTCACCGGCATGGACTTCCAGGCTCAACCCATCTACCGCAATCTGATCGCGATCATCTTTTACAACCAGATCGGAAACCTTCAAGACCGGTTCGCCGGGCTGCGCTTTGGCTTTATCTACTTGCAAGATGACTTTGCGCCCTACCATCAACTCGGCCAGGCTGGCTTCGGTAGCGGTTTTAGGATCGGCCGTGCCCACATATTTGCCGCCGCGCAAAACGCCCACACGGTCGGCAACGGCCAGTACTTCTTTTAATTTATGCGTGATGAAGATGATGGAAACGCCTTGTTCCGTCAAATCGTTCATGATGCGGAACAGTTCATGGGCTTCTTGCGGGGTAAGAACGGCCGTCGGCTCATCCAAAATCAAAATATCGGCATTGCGATACAGGGCTTTGATGATTTCCACCCGCTGCTGTGTCCCAACGGGGAGGTCTTCAATAACGGCCGTTGGATCCACTTCCAGCCCGTACTGCATAGAAAGTTCATGCACCTTAGTAACGGCCGTGCGTTGATCCAAATAAAGCCCGCGCGTAATCTCCGCCCCCAGCATTACATTCTCGGCCACCGTCATCACTGGAACCAGTTGGAAATGCTGGTGCACCATACCCACGCCCCGCGCAATCGCGTCACCGGGGTCGTTCAAGCGCACCTTCTCCCCCTTAATCCAGATTTCCCCTTCATCCGGGTGGTAAAGGCCGTAAATCATATTCATCAACGTGCTTTTACCGGCGCCATTTTCGCCCAACAAGGCTAGAATCTCACCCTTGTGCAGCTTCAAATCTACATGATCATTAGCCAGTACGCCAGGGAACCGTTTCGTCATCCCCTTCGTTTCCAGAACAATCGGTGCATCTTTAATAATCATAATTCAACCACCTCTTACTCTTTCTCGTAGGGGATACCTTCCGCTGCCGGCGGGCGCGAACGCCCCACAAACCCGGCCAAAACCACAATGGTCAGCAGATAAGGCAGCATACCGATAAATTGATGCGGAATTGTCAAATTACCCATGAATTGGAACTGGGTTTGCATCGCTGTAGCAAAGCCAAACAGCAGCGCCGCGCCCCAGGCGCCAAACGGCGTCCATTTGCCAAAAATCATAACCGCCAGCGCCACGAAGCCACGGCCGTTCGTCATCAACCTCTCAAACGAACCAACCGCTTCCAACGTGAGAAACACACCCGCCAACCCGGCAAAACCACCGGCAATCGTCGTATTTACATAGCGCATCAAATAAACGTTGATACCCACCGTATCGGCCGCGCTGGGGTACTCCCCCACCGCCCGCGACCGCAAGCCCCAACGGGTATAAAAAAGCATATAATGCACAACCACCACCAAAATCAATGTAATGTACGTGATAGGCGGATTATCAAACAGAACCGGGCCAACAAGCGGAATATCGGCTAACCGCCCCAAGGCGATAGGCTGTAATTTACCCTGCGTCGTTAAACCCACCTGGTAAAAATAGCCGGTTATGCCGATAGCCAGGATATTGATAACCGTGCCGCCAATAATCTGGTCCATCTTTAAGGTGACAGACATGAAAGCCAGCAATAAACCCAGCAGTGCACCGGTGGCAATGCCAATTAACGCAGCCAGAAACAGCGTCATGCCCACAGAAAAGACGCCCAACTGCCCGATATAAACATTGGCCAAATATCCGATAAAGGCGGCCATCAGCATTTGCCCTTCGATGCCGATATTGATGATGCCTGTACGTTCGCCAATCAAACCGCACAACGCACCCAAGACCAGGGGGGTAGATTGCCGGATGGTGGAACTAAGAACGGCCGTTGTCACCTGCTGATTTTGAATGAAAGAAACCACAATACCAATCAAAACCAGGATAATAATCGCACCCAGAATACCCAGGCGATCCCAAATCCGTTTCCAAATGGGGATAGAAGTCGTTGTTTCCATATTGAGCGCTCCTTATTTTCCCCAGCCTGTGCTGAGCGTAATCTTTTCGCCCTCGGCGGCGCGCGTCCGCAAAATCCAGCGAATAATCATATCGGCGGCGACAAAGAAAAGGATGAAAGCCATGATAACATCAGTGATTTCTTTAGCCACGTCGGCGCTAAACTGCATCTGGCTGGAACCGGCTTTCATCGCCCCAATCAACAGGGCGGCGGGAATAACGCCAAAGGGGTGCGTCTTACCCAGCAAAGCCACCGTAATGCCGTCAAAACCGAGATTGGCATTAAAACCAGGCTGGTAACGGCCGACAATGCCCTGCGTTTCAATCGAGCCGCCCATGCCAGCCAATAAACCGCTCAACGTCATTGTCAAAATGACCGTAAAAGCGACCTTGATACCCGCGTACTTCGCCGCATGCGGGTTCAGCCCCACCGTGCGAATCTCAAAACCAATCGTCGTTTTGTACAGCAGCCACCAGGTAATCACCGCCATGAGCAGGGCAATAAAAAAGCCGATCGGAATATCGCCTACAAAGGGAATGGCGGCCGAGTCGAAAATTTTCGGCGTCCGGGCCACTACATTCCCCGGCGTTGTATCTTTCCAGGGGCCATCGGCCAAATAGTCGGTGAGATTGATAGCCACATAGTTGAGCATAATTGTGGTGATCACCTCGTTGGCGCCCGTGTAAGTTTTCAATGCACCGGGGAATGCGCCGTAGATCGCGCCGGCAGCCGCACCGGCAATGAGGGCCAGCGGCGCATGAATGATGGCCGGCAGTCCTTCAATGCTAAACCCAACATACGCGGCAACAATGGCGCCAACCAGAAGCTGCCCTTGCGCGCCAATGTTGAATAAACCGGCCTTAAAGGCAAAAGCGACAGCCAACCCACTAAAAATGAGCGGTGTCGCCTTTTCTAAGGTACGGCCGACAGCGGCTGAATCGCCAAACGAGCCTTTTATCAATGCGGCGTAGGCGTCCAGGGGATTGGCCCCGGATATGGCCAAAATGGCAGCCCCGATTAAGGCCGCCAACAACACAGCCCCCACCGGCACGCTGGTTGTGTTCCAAATGCGCCGCAACCAGCTTGATGAACGGCCGTTACCCTCTTCCACAGATTGCTCACTCATAAGCCTCTCCTTTTTTAGCTGTAACTCCTTCCCCAACCCTTTTTACCCATTATCCTAAAAACAAGAAATGTGCGCCATGCCAATTAGCACGCCGCACATTTCCTTTTTTACCAATTCATTAAAAGCGGAAACTTATCCCGGATTGTAACCCGTCTCGATGGACCCATCACGCAAACCGGCGTCAATTTCTTCCAGTTTGGCTTTGATGTCGTCAGAAACCATGCTGTCCAGGTCATGGAAAGGTGCCAACCCAACTTCGCCAACGAAGTTACCGGCTGGGAATTCGCCGTCCTGGGATGCTTTGATCAGGTCAAAAACACCAGGAGTGATGAGCTTCATCGCGCTGGAGACCAGACACGGATGCGCTTCAGGAACGGTTTCCCATTGGTCAGTGTCAACGCCAATGCAGAAAACGCCTTCGTGGCTGGCGACTTCGATCAATGCGCCGTTGCCAGTTTTACCGCCGGCGCCAAAGACGACGTCCGCACCCTGGTCAATGGCTTGTTTGGCCGTGCTGGCGCCCCATTCAGGGTCAACAAAGGCCACATCCAGGCCGCCCGGATGGTAGGTGGAGATGAAGTTGATGTCAGGATTGACGTAAGCGGCGCCCGCTTCGTAGCCTTCTTTGAAGGCGACAACCGGGGGTACCAGGTCGGTGCCCAAAACGGCAGCAATAGTATTTGATTTGGTCAACATACCGGCCAATGCGCCAGCCATGAAGCCTGATTTATCCTCGGGGAAGATCAAACCGGCCAGGTTGGTGAAGTCGTTGCTGGTGTCGTCGTCGAACATCCAGGCCTGGAATTGGTCTACGCCAATGAAGTCAATATCTGGGTATTCACCTGCGGCAACGGCCGTCGCTTCGCCCATGGCAAAACCGACTGTGACGATGATGTCATAATCATTATTGGCGAATAAGGCGATGTTAGCCGCGTAATCTTTCGCGTCTTTGGTCTCGATGAAGTCTACTTTAGCGCCTAGTTCTGCTTCAGCGCGTTTAACGCCTTCCCAGGCGGATTGGTTAAAGGATTTGTCGTCAATTTCGCCGACATCTGTTACCAGACCAACGCAGAGAAGTTCTTCGCTGGCACAATCGGCTTCTTCAGCAGCCGGTTCTTCAGCAGCCGGTTCTTCGGCAGCCGGTTCTTCGGCCATTGGTTCTTCCGCAGCTGATTCTTCGGCTGCCGGTTCGGCTGCTCCACCGCTGCAGGCGACGAGGGCCATCCCCAGAAGCAACATTAACAAAATTACTAAATATGAGCGTTTTGCAAGCATATCTTTTCCTCCATAATGAAAATTAGCAAGCTCTTTTATTTGATTGTGGATCTGGTTTTTTATAAAAACCATTCAAATCCACATTTAATCATCGGGTCAAATTATACCAGCTTGCTCGTTAAATCCAACAGGCTGAATCTTAAAAGTCCGGAGCACTTCAAGGACTGAATGGGACGAGCCGTTATTATCACCACCGGCCTGTGACTGTCGCCTTAGTCGTTACACCCCAATCAGATGATCAAAGCAGGAAGTTTTGTAACGGCCGTTACGAAGCAGGCTGAGAATACCTATTGAAAAAGTCAAGGATAAGCTGCCACACTTGCTTGTGGGCAGGTTCAAACGGCCGCATCAACTCATGCCCCGCATCGGGAAATGTTTTCAACTCTTTATGTTTGCTGGGCAGCATATTGTAAATTTTTTCCATCGTCGCCGGCGGCACGGCCGGATCGTTGCCGCCCTGAAAGATGAGAATGGGTAATGTGAGTTGGGGCCAGAATTGACGGCCGTATTTCACCATTTTCACCATCTCCGCTAACCCCGATGTGGGCACGCGCGTCATTTGCGGCAGCTTTGCTTTTACAACCGGATCATCTAAATCCAACGCGGGGTCAAAATCCAACACGCGCTGCTTCATCAAATCATGCATGCTGCGGAACATGTGCGGATAAAACCAGGGCATCACATACTGTAAATAAGGCATAATGCTCAACCGTTTGTCAGGGATGTCATACAACGGCGTCAGCATGACCATGCCGCGAATATCGTCATATTTCACGGCCAGATGCGCTCCCATGATTGTGCCCATGGAATGCCCGATGAGAAATACCTGGTCGGCCAACTCCCGAATGCGCGCCAACCCCTCCTCAGCCTCTTCCAGCCAGCGGCGGTGGGAAACCTTGTATAGTTTATCCGGCCAATGTCCATGCCCCGACAGGAGATGGCAGTGCATGGTGATGCCTTGTGAGTGGAGGTATTCGGCCATTGGGCGCGAGCTGTAAGGGCTGCCCATGAATCCATGCAGCATCAAACAGCCGATACGGCCTTTGTCTTTCGTTGGTTCGGCAATTAACGTGTATGGTTTACGTTCTTCAGGAACTGGATAGTCAGGTATGAAAGGCATATTTTTCCTCTAAAGTTGGCGGGGGGTTGCGCATTAAGGGATTGATATGGGGAAAATCTCTAAATCCCCGCTTTTCATTCATGATGGTGGTTGATATGTCGTACCTATAATAACAAGCAGCGCGTGCGCAAGTTGCGGACGGCCAATTTTCAGGGTGTCTTCAAGTCCAAAGCCAGGTAAATGATTGTATGGTTATGTTGGAAGCCGAGGCTTTGGTACAGTTGGATGGCGGCGTGGTTGCTGCGCCAGACGCCTATCTGGGCCTGGTCAGATCCCTGCTGTTTTAGGTGATGGAGCGCGGCGAGAAGGAGGAAACGGCCGTATCCCTGCCCCTGCTCCCTCTTTACAATGCCAATGGGTTCGATTTCTGACTTGTCGGTATGCAGCCAGGCGAAGCCGATGGCTTTTTCGGCTTTGAATAAAAAGAGAAGTTCCGTGGGAGCGATTAGCGCGGCCTCAATTTCAGCCATGCTGTATGGTTGGTACCAGGGAAAAGGGCCAAAACTCCGGTCGTACAGGGCGCGAAATAGCTGTGCGGCCCGGATGGTTGTGTTATACGTTTTTATGCGGCATGTAGGGGGCGGAACGGCCGTTGGCAAAACCTCTAACCCTGACAATGACATGAACCATTCCTCATGCTCATTATAAAACCCGTGATAACACAAAAAACGAGCAGCGGCGCTGTCCAAATTAGTGACCGGGCAAGATAGCTGCCGGACGCCGAGGGAAGGCGCATCACGGAGGATGTTCGCCATCAACTGACTGCCTACCCCTTGCCGCCGGTATACGGGCAGAACCCCTCCGGTTAAAGAGTATACAGCATTCAAACCGGGAATGAGGGAAACGGCCGTATAGCCCACCATACTCCCCCCATCTTCCGCCACCCAAACCAATCGTCTGGCGGCTAATTGTTGAAGATAAACGGCCGTATACGCCTCATCCGGGTAAACAACAGCATGAACCGCCCTTAAAGCCTTTGCATCTCCCGGCCGGGAACGCCGAACCATCATCCCTTAAGTTTAACACGTTTCAACCAAACGCAACGTTTTGCCACAACAGAATATCTCCAAAAACCTTGACCCATCCGCTCCCCAGTGATAGAATCCCCTCCGCTCGCCCCCATCGTCTAGGGGACTAGGACGTAGGCCTTTCAAGCCTAAAACAGGAGTTCGAATCTCCTTGGGGGCATTAAAAGCTCCGCCAACATGGCGGGGCTTTTTTGTTTGGAGATTGAGGATAGATGATTTACGATTAGATTGTCAAACTTCATTCGTAACTATTCAGTCTCAGAGTGACAGTCACTTGAAAAAGCGACTGTTACCTGAGTAGTTACCTTCATTCATGATTAACAAACGGAGGTCATCATGCGGCTAGGGCTTATGTTAGGCTACGCAGGACGGCGGATAGAGCTGCCGGTAGACTTGGTAAAGGAGGCTGATCGGTTAGGCGTATACGCCGTTTGGACGGCCGAGGCGTATGGTTCCGATGCGGTCACACCATTAGCCTGGCTGGGCGCGCAGACAAAAAACATTAAACTGGGCACAGCCATTATGCAAATGCCGGGACGCACGCCGGCCAATGCCGCTATGACGGCAATGACGTTGAACCAGTTGTCAAACGGCCGTTTCCTCATGGGGTTAGGTCTTTCCGGGCCGCAGGTAGTGGAAGGCTGGCACGGCGTCAGTTACAAACGGCCGCTTACCCGCACCCGCGAATACGTCAACATCGTCCGTCAAATCTTTCGCCGCGAGAACAAAATGCGCCTGGACGGGAAAGTGTACCAAATCCCTTACCGGGGCAGCGATGCCACCGGATTAGGCAAACCCCTCAAAAGCACCCTGGAAGCCGCACCCGACATTCCCATCTATTTGGCCGCTATCGGCCCCCAAAATGTGGCGCTTACGGCCGAAATTGCCGACGGCTGGCTGCCCATCTTCTTCTCGCCGGATAAATATGAGGAGACGTACAAGCCCCACATTGATGCCGGACTGGCAAATGCGGGCAAAACAATGGCCGATTTTGATATTGCGCCAACCGTTTCGGTAGTCGTCAATGACAATTTAGATATTTGTTACAACATGTTACGGCCGTTTCTCGCCCTCTACATCGGCGGCATGGGAGCCAAAGGTAAAAATTTCTACCACGATCTGGCCTGTCGCTACGGCTACGAAGCCGCCGCCAACGAAATTCAGAATTTGTACCTGGCTGGCGACAAAGGCGCGGCTATGATGGCCGTCCCCCCGGCGCTCATTGATGAAGTCGCCCTGGTCGGTCCGCGCAGCCGCATCAAGGAGCATTTGCAGCGCTGGTTAAGCAGCCCCGTCACAACACTCAATTTAACGGTGTTCAATGTTGATGATCTGCAGACAATCGTTGAAATTCTAAACGAACTATCTTGATAAAATCGCCGCCGCCACCCGCATGCCGCCCATCGTCACCCCAGCGGTGGATTGACCGGGGAAAATCGAATCGCCCACCAGCCACACATTGGGAATCCCCGTTGCCGGCCCGCGCGCGCGAAACAATGATTCTTGCGGAAAGCCGCCAACCATGCCGAACGGACGTCGTGTGAATCGCTGAAACGTCACCGGCGTTCCCGGCAAGCAAAAATGGACGGCGCTGCGAAGGCCAGGAATGGCTTTTTCGGCGGCGGCAATCATCCGGGCGGCGTATTGGCCGCGGCGTTCCTCGTAGGCAGCGCGGTCGGTTTGCTGCAATTGATGCCAAGGAGCAGCGGCCGTATGCGTCGAAAGTGTCGCCGCACGCATCCCCGCCGGCGCGCGCCCGTCGTCGGCCAAATCAGACAGCGAAATAAAAACCGAATTCGCTTCGCCCAAAGGCAGTGACGGATCAACAATAACCTGATGATGATCAGGCAGACCGTCCGGCAATTGGGCGGCTTCTAATCCCAAATACAGCGTAAACGCACCCCAGGTCGCGGGCATCGCGGCGATTTTCTGCCGCCATCCGTTGGCAGCAGCGCCATCCAACAAACGGCCTAACCCCCAGGGCGTTAAATTTGCCAGCAGATATTCCGCTTCTACCGTCAATCCTTTGTTAGTTTTGACGGCGGCGGCACGGCCGTTTTTTACCAGAATCTCAGTGACTTCTTGACGGTACAACACCTGCCCGCCATTTTCCTGAATCCAGTCGGCTAATGCTTTAGCCAAACTGCCAATGCCGCCCAATACATGATTGACGCTGCGCCGGGGCAAATCCAGCGCCGCGCTGCCGTACAACGCATTCGCTTTGTCGGCCGTTGTTTGGGCTGAGATGAGCAGTTGGGCGTCCAAAAAGGCGCGGAAATCGGGGCTGCCGGTGGGAGCCAGCCCGCCGATTGTTCGGGTCAAATAGGGGATGGCGGGTAAGATTGACGGCCGTACCGCCTTCGCCAGCGTCAGCCAATCATGCCATGACTGCGGCGGCCAGGGAAACGGCCGTGAAGACACATCCCAGGCAATCGCCGCCAACCGCTCTTGTTTTTGCCAAAATGGTTCCGTTCCCGGCAGCTTATCCTGCCGTTCGGCCCGCCATCGTGCCGCGTCGGCCCATTGGGTGATGGTTTTATCCGGCAGATGCACCGTCCAGGCCGGATCAACCGGCTTGATTGGCCATTTCAGCCCCAGCGCTGCGGCCAGTTGGAAATGCGGGCCACCGGGGGCAAAGCCGCCCGCCAGCGTCGCCCCGGCGTCGAAGCGGTACCCTTTGTGGAAAAATGTCCCCGCGCTGCCGCCGGGATAAACGTGGGCTTCCAGCACAGTCACATCCAGACCGGCTTTGAGGAGTAAAGACGCGGCCGTTAACCCGCCTATGCCCGCGCCGATGACGACGACACGGCCGTTCTTTGGCATCAATTTAAGCTCGCCAAAATCTCATCATTGCCGGGAATGTCGCTCATGGATTTGCCATAATGGACATAGCGGGCGATGCCGGCCTTATCCACAACCACCTGCGCCGGCATCCGGCCAAATTTAAACAGCTTGATTTCTTGCCCGTACAACTTCAAAACCGAATGGTTGGGATCGGGCAAGCCGATGAATGGCAAATCATTTTCAGTCCAATAACGGCGAAATGCTTTGGCATTTTCCGGGCCAAGCACGACAATTTCCGTCTCATTTTCGACAAAACGGTCATATTCACGGCGCAACTGCGCCATATGCGCGCGGCAGAATGGTCACATAAAACCGCGATTGAAGATTAGGACGACATTCTTTTGCCCGTGAAAATCAGCTAAACTGATCGCGTTGCCATTAAAATCCAGCAGCGTGAAGTTGGGCGCTGGCTTGTCGAGTTTTGCTTTTGGGCTCATTCATGATTCCTTTGGACATCCAGTTCGATGCGAACGGCCGTTAATTCATGGCCGCGTAACTTTCCCATCCAATCAAAGCCTCTTTTCAAGAGACCATATTTTTTGTTCATCAACTCATTTACATGATTGGCCTGCGCCGAATCAACGATTTCATAAGCGCTGCCGTTCATCCACTCGCCTAACGGTTCGCCCCGCGCATCTGAAGGGACAGCCTTAATGCGGGAATTTCGCTTCAGCCGCTTAACTTTCCATGAATCGGCCTGTGTGCGCGTGTACAAAACGCCATCTTCCATCACAAACCAGACCGGTGTCTTGACACCCTGGCCGCTTTTCTTGAATGTTTCTAAATTGATGTATTGCTAACTTTCAAATTGATTATTTGACATAAAAACCTTCTTGTTTAAGTTGAGACAGCTTTGTAAGCTGACAGCGTGCGTTCACGGGCAGCGCGATGGTCTACAATAGGCGCTGGATAATCTTTTCCAATAAGGCAGTTGGCTGTTTGCTGCACGGCCGTTTCCATTTTATGCGGCTCGTGAATGTACCGGTCTGGCACCAATACCAGTTCCGGCAGCCAGCGGCGAATATAATGCCCGTTGGGATCAAACTTTTTCCCCTGCGTCGTAGGATTAAAAATGCGGAAATACGGCGCCGCGTCGGTTCCTGTGCCCGCCGTCCACTGCCAACCGCCATTGTTCGCCGCCGGATCGCCGTCCACCAAATGCTGCATGAGCCATTTTTCGCCCCAGCGCCAATCAATCAGCAAATCCTTGACCAGAAATGATGCCGCAATCATCCGAGCCCGGTTGTGCATCCAACCCATTGCCAACAGTTGGCGCATCGCCGCGTCCACCACCGGATAGCCCGTCTGTCCGGCGCACCAGGCGGCAAACTCAACACGGTCATTGCGCCAGGGGATGGCGTCGTACTTGGGCCGGAAGCTGCGTGCCAGCACATGAGGAAAATGATACAGGACAGCGCTGTAAAATTCACGCCAGATTAGTTCATTCAGCCAGGCATCGGCTCCCTTTTGGGCAGTGGGCGTGGAGGCGGCGGCGCGGGCTTCCAAAGCGGCGACAACGGCTTGCCGCGCCGAGAGCATGCCAAAGCGCAGGTAGGGCGATAGTTGGGACGTACCGTTTAGATCGAGTTGGTTACGGCCGTTTCCATACGCCCCAATTCCACCCACAACAAAATCAGCCAGCCGCCGCTGCGCTTCCGCTTCGCCTGGTGGGAAAGGAGCCGTTAGCCGGGGTTCAATCGGAATGGGGTCGCTTCGCAAGCCGTCGGGCGTGGGGATGCGGTCGGACACAGGCAGTAAATCGGTGCGGTCGGGAAGGGGCAGCGCTTTCCAGGCGCGGCTGAATGGCGTGAAGACAACGTAGGGCGTCCCGTCGGCCTTGCGAATCAGGTCGGGCGGGTGGACGGTGAGGCCGGGGAGAAGGTGGAGCGGCGCGGTTTGGGCAACTGCCGTATCCCTTTTGCGGCTAAACGGCGACACATCTTCCTGAGCATAAACGTCCGCGTCATAAATCGCTGCCAGTTGGGGCACAACCTGTTCCGGTTGGCCGTAACGCACAACCAGTTGGCCGCCCCGCGCCCGTAAATCGGCGTCCAGCGCCCGCAGCCCGTCCAGCATAAAGGCGGTGCGCTGCGGCGCGGCCTTGTCGCTCATCAACAGCCGGTCATCCAGCACAAACAGCGGGATGACGGCACGGCCGTCGGCTAAAGCCGCATGTAAAGCCGGATTATCCGCCAGGCGTAAATCCCGCCGAATCCACCAGATGGCCGTTGAACTCATGAAGCCGCCTCCGCCGCCAACACCCGCTCCGGTGTAAACGGCATTTGCCGCAGCCGCTTGCCCGTCAGCGCAAAAACGGCGTTGCCGATGGCGGCCGCGATGGGCGCAATGGGCGGCTCACCCACACCGTAGGGTTCCATTTGCCCTGAATCGACTAAAATTGCTTCCACTTTAGGCGCTTCCTTCATCGTCAGCAGCGGATAGGTTTCAAAGTTGTTGAGGGCGATACGGCCGTCTTGCACCGTCGCCTCTTCCTTCAAAGCCGCGCTGACGCCCCACATAGCGTTGCCTTCCATCTGCGCTTTGGCCCCATCGGGGTTAATGACCAGCCCGCAGTCCATGGCCGAGGTGATTTTGTGAACGCGGATTTTGCCGTTTTCATCCACCGATACGTCGGCGATGGAAGCAACGGCCGTATTCCCATCCATAATGCCCGCCAAACCCAGCGCGCGCCCTGTCGGCGTGGTTCCCCACTTCGCCGCTTCCGCTGCTGCTTGCAAAACGGCCGTATACCGCCGGCTGCGTTCATCATCGCCCAAATTGTTCAGCCGAAATTGCAGCGGATCCATTCTAACGGAGTGCGCCAATTCATCCATAAAACTTTCGATGGCGAAGATATTGGGCAGCAAACCCAGCCCGCGCCAGGAACCTGTTTTGACCGGGAGCTTGCGCCGCCAGACCGTCACACGGCGGTTGGGGGCATTGTAAATGAGATGCGCGCCGCGCGTCACGCCAATGTCGGCGCCAAAAACGGCGGCCATCGCATCGGGGAAAAAACTAAACAAGATGTCGCCGCTGGCAATTTGATGCTCCAGAGCCGTGATCCGACCGCTGCCATCTACCACACCCGTCATCCGATGATGAGACAAGGGCTGCAAAAATCCGGCCGTCAACTCTTCTCGCCGCGTCCAGCCCACATGAACGGGAACGCCCGCCCCCTGCGACAAGCGCGCCGCTTCAATCGCCACATCCCCCAGCTTGCGGCCAAAGCCGCCGCCCAAATAGGTAGGAATGATTTCGACCGTTTCCGCCTCAAGACCAATCGCGTCGGCCACCTGGCCTTGCAGCGAGGTATGTACCTGGGTCGAGGCCCACACCCGCGCCCCGCTGGCGGTCACATCGGCCAGCGCCGCCTGCGCTTCCAACGGCGACTGGACGGCAAAGGGCGTGCGATAATCGGCGGTAACGGCCGTTTCAGCAAACGCCTCATCCACATCGCCCACTTTTTGCACAACCACGCCGCCGCGCCCGCCAACGGTCACAATTTCTTCCAGTTCAGCCTGCTGCCACAGCTTGCCCTCTCGCCATTCCGCTTCCAGGGCGTCCCGCGCCGCCCACGCCTGGGGGCGCGAATCGGCTACCACGCCGACAAAATCATCTTCTTCGATGATGGCAGCGACGCCGGGCATGGCGCTGGCGGCGGCGGTGTTCACCTTTTTGAGCCGCGCTTCCAGCGTTGGCGGGCGTAAAACCGCCCCGAATTTCATTCCGGGCAGTTTAGCATCGAAACCGTAGACGGCTTTGCCTGTTACTTTGTCGGGAATATCCACCCGCGGCTGCGGCTGGCCGACCAGTTTCAAACTGCCAATTGGCTTCAGCGGGGCCGGTTCTTCGGGGACTTCCCACTCGCCGGCTTTGTTGGCAATGATGTCGGCAAAAGTGATGACGGCGCTGTCGTCGGCGGCAAAGCCATCATCCTGAAGCTGCAAGCTGGCGGCGGGCTGCCCAGTTTGGACCGCTGCTTCTTGCCGCAGCATCTGTATCAACGTGGCCGCCGCTTCGCGCACGGGGGTGAAGGAGGAGGAGACGGAGGTGCTGCCGCTGGTGCCGCTGCTGTCTTGCGGCCCTTTGCTGGTGGTTCCCTGGCGCACAGTCAGCGCGTCCCAGGAAAGACCCAATTCGTCTACAGCAACTTGTTTGATGGCAGTGTGGACGCCCTGCCCCATTTCGACTTTGCTGATGTAGAGGGTGAAACGGCCGTCTTGCCCCACTTCAAACCACGCCCAGGGATCGTTAGGCATACTGAAGAAGCCGCCGCCGCCAGAATCAATCATCTCGGCCAATTTGAGACGGCCGTAAGGCAAGCCAACAGCTACGCCAATCGCCAAAGCGCCGCCAGTGGCGCCTAATCCAATCAAAAATTTGCGCCGCGACATGCGCCAGCGACGTTTGGTTGCCGGAGTTTCTGGTTTTGCTGATTTCATGTCGTTTCTCCCTGGCCAGCAACGCTGGCAACGGCATCGTAGATGCGGGTGTAGCAGCCACAGCGACAGTAGTTGTTCCCCATCGCTGCAACAATTTCCTCTTCGTTAGGATTAGGATTGGCGTCCAGGAAGGAAACGGCCGTCATAATTTGACCGCTCATGCACCAACCGCATTGGGGAACCTGTTCTTGAATGAACGCTTCCTGCACCGGATGCAACTTGCTTTCCCCCTCGGCCAGCCCTTCGATGGTGCGGATTTCTTTGCCCTGCACGCTGGCCAATGGCGTGATGCAGGCGCGGGTGGCTTCGCCGTCCACGTGTACCGTGCATGAGCCGCAAATACCTACCCCGCAGCCAAATTTTGTACCGGTCATCTCTAAATCGTCTCGCAGCGTCCAGAGCAAGATGTCCTCTGGTTTGGCGTTGACGGTGACTGTTTTTCCGTTGATTTTTAATTCCATCGTTGATTACCTTGATTTCACTGAGTATTTTTAGAGGATGCAGCGGCCAGGAAGTTGGCTGTGGCCTGGGTAAATGCTTCTTGCTGCTGTTCTCGCGTTATGGCTGCTTCGCCGTCGCCAGATTGACGGCCGTACCAACCAAATTGCGCGTGATTACCGCCTTCGATGACCTGCCACTGCGTCTCCGGCGGCAGACGAACGCGCGCTGCCCACAGCTCATCTGCCTGCCCATCTTCTGTGCCGTAAATGCTTAACACAGGCAGGTCGTAAAGCGCCAGATCGTTATTTTCGGCGGGATAGGAAGCCCACAGAACCAACCCGTCCACTTGGTCGGGATGGTTAAAAACGTAATTGGCCGCCATCGCGCCGCCCAGAGAGTGGCCGCCAATCACCCAGGATGTAATTTCGTCATGGGCGGCGATGATGTCGTCGGCCGCGTTGGGGCTAAAGACGGCTAAATTGAGCGGCATGGGGGGAATGATGACCAGGTAACCTGCTTCGGCAATGGCGTGGGCGGGCGGGGCGTAAGAGCGGGCATCTACGCGGCCGCCGGGATACAAAATAAAGCCTGTTGTGGCTGTCGTTTCCATTGGTTCAAACGTAATCCAGGGATCAATGTCAACAGCGATTTGGTCGCTGCTTTGCAAAGCGGCTTCGGCTTCAGGCATCGGGCCTAAGGGCGTTTCGGCCCACACCAGGAAAACGGCCGTGCCTACGACAAGGACCACCGCGATTAAGGCTAAAAACGTTTTAAGCTTGCTTGATAACCGCATCATTCCCTCTTTTTTGCAGGGCGCGTTTGGTGCGCCAGGCGCGATAGGCAAACAACATCGGCAAGGTCAACCACATAAAACGGCTGATCAAATTGCCCGGTTCGGCTTCAATTTCGTCAATGACGCCGGTTGACTGGGCGTTAAGCTCCTGAAAAGTGTGCTGGTGCCGCCAAGACTTGAAGGGGCCGCGCTGCTGGGTGTCGGTGAAGCCGTGCGGCGAGACCTGGCTGTGAACGGCCGTCCACCTTACCGGCAGCGGCCCCAACCACATCGTAAAATCGGCCACCGAGCCTTCAGCCAACGGGTCTACTTGATGGAACTGCACCCAAATTGGCGGCGGGGTGAGGATGCGTAGGGCGCGGCTGTCTTGATGGAAGGCGGATACGGCCGTTCGCGGAGCGTTAACCGTAAAGCGGTGTTGAACCTTCATTGCTTATTTCCTGGTTGTGCGAATGCGCAGCGCGCGCAGCGTTAAAATGTACATCAAACTGCCCAGGATGACGCAGGCAGCCACGCCGCGCAGCAAAACCGGGCCATCCCAACCGCTGTTGAGAACAGCGCGCATTGCTTCCAAAACGTAGGTGATGGGGTTAATCTGTGCGGCCGTTTTCAGCCAGCCATCCAGCAGTTCCAGCGGCACAAACGTCGGCGCCAGGAAGGTGAGGGGGAAAAAGATGAAACTGGCGCTTTGCACCACAGCCGCATTGCCGCTGCCCAATGCCGCCGACATTGTAAATCCGGCAAACCCCAATCCCAGCAAAACAGCCAATCCGATGACGGCTAACACGCCCAAGACTCCCGTCGCCACTTGCAAGCCCATGAGCAAAGCTACGCCAACGACCACTGTCGCTTGCAGCCCTAAAATGAAGCCGCCCGATAAGATAGTGCCGGTCAATAACGCCGACCGGTACACCGGTGTCAGCAGCAGTTTGTCAAAATAGCCATCTTCGATATTGCGCACCAGATTTTGGGCGGCAATGCCCGCGCCCGACAGCGACGAACTGACGATAGAAAGCGGCAAAATGAAACCCAAATAACTGTTTGATCCCAAATTGGGGATAAAGCTGGCCGCGCCGCCCAGCGTTGAATCATAAATGAGCAAGAAGAAGAGGCTGATGCCAATTGGGGGCAGCACCGCTTCCGGGCGGCGGAAGATGGTTACTAGGTTTTGCCAGGTAATCAGGCCAATTTGCGTCCAAAACGAGGCGCGTCCCATTGGTCGAGGCAGCTCTTGCCGTAATTGTGCAGCTTGTACAGTCATGATTTTTCATCTCCAAATTAGAAAGCCTGGGCCGCATTAGATTCTAATGCCTGCCCGGTTACTTGTAAAAAAACATCGTCCAACGTCGGCTGGGTCAATGTTAATGAAATAGGTTCCAAATTAGCCTGCTGCAATCGGTCTACGACGCCGGGGATGGCCCGCGCCGCTTCCGGCATATACAGCCGCACCGTGTCCCGATCAACTTGCGCCCGATCTACCTCAGGGGCAAGCAGTTGGCTGGCCCGCTCGGCCAAACTTTTTTCGGCAAAAGCCAGATTGAGCGATTCTTTCCCTACCGCCGCTTTAAGCTGCGCCGGTGAGCCGGTTGTGACGATTTTGCCGTCGGCGATGATGCCGATGGTGTCGGCTAATTCATCGGCTTCTTCCAAATATTGGGTTGTCAGGAAGATGGTCATGCCCATCTCCTGATTGAGCCGCCGCACTTCGCGCCAGATATCGCGGCGGCTGGCCGGGTCAAGGCCGGTAGTCGGTTCGTCCAGAAAGAGAACGTCGGGATCGTGTACAAGGGCCATTGCTAAATCAAGGCGGCGCTTCATGCCGCCGCTGTAGGTTCCCACGCGGCGGTTGGCGTCGTCGGCGAGCTGTACGAGGTGGAGCAGATAGTTAGCGCGGGCTTTGGCGTCGCTGCGGTTGGCGCCGAACAAACGGGCTTGCAGCGCCAGCAGTTCGCCCGGCTTCATCAACGGGTCAATGCCAATATCCTGCAAGGCAACGCCGGCGATGCGGCGCACGTCGTTGGATTGGGTGATGACATCGTAGCCGCCGACACGCGCTGTGCCGGAAGTGGGCAGCCCCAGGGTGGTGAGGATTTTGATGGTCGTGCTTTTTCCGGCCCCGTTTGGACCGAGGAAGCCATAGATTTGGCCGCTTTGGACGTGGAGGGAGATGTCGTTAACGGCCGTTACTTCACTGCCATACTTCTTTACTAAATTTTCAACAATAATTTCTCGATTTGACATAAATTTACTCCAATCAGTTGGCTGTTTTTGTTTTGTCCAACTTTATACCGGCATTGTAAACAAATTCTGGGTAATTGTCAAGTAAATCTGTGCAAATACTTGACAATTCGACTTTAGCACGGTATCCTGACAGCATGTAGTCAACCGATTGCAGTCATTAACGGAGAAAAAAATGAAGAAAACAGCAGCGTATCTACCTTTTATAAATATCATCGCTTTTGTGGCGGTAATTGTGGTGAACTTTTTGTCCAATTCGCTGCCGCTAAACGGCCGTACCCCGGAACAAATTTCTAACACCCTGCCTTCTGCCTTCACCCCCGCCCCTTACACCTTTTCTATCTGGGGGCTGATTTACCTGGCGGTGATGGGCTTCATTATTTACCAGGCGTTACCGGCACAGCGCGAACGGCCGTTTCAGCAGAAAATCGGCTGGTGGTTTGTAGCCAGCAGCGCCGCTAACATGAGCTGGATTTTTGCCTGGCACTACGGCTTTTATGCCCTGTCCATCCTGTTCATGGCGGCCATTCTGGTTTCACTGGCAGCGATTTACGGCCGTTTGCAAATCGGCCGTTCCGGGCAGGCGGCCAACTGGCGTGAATGGCTCTTTGTCCATCTTCCGTTCAGTCTCTACCTGGGCTGGATTACAGTGGCAACGATTGCCAACATCGCCAGCGTCGCTCCGGCATTGGGCTGGGACGGCTTCGGCATTGCGCCGGCCGTTTGGGCGGCCATTATGATGGGGGCGGCGGTGGTCATCGCCGGGCTGCTGCTGTGGAACCGGCGCGATTTTGCCTATGCGGGGGTACTGGTGTGGGCGCTGTTTGGCATCCAGGCGGCGCAGACCGGTGAACCATCGGTCGTGAATGCAGCCATGGTTGCGGCGGCGCTCATCGTTGTTCTGGCTTTTGTAGGCTATTTCCGTACACGCAAGCCAAATGGCACAGTCGCGCCCAAGATGGCGTAAAGGAAAAATAATGATGCAACTACCAACCGTGAGCGGCAAAAATTTGCTGCGGCAAGAGATGGTTTTTCCCCGTGATTTTGGCACGGCGCTGAACCTGGTATTTATCCCGTTTCAACAGTGGCAGCAGCGGCAGGTGGATTCCTGGGTTCCGTTTGTGGCGCGGCTGGCAACGGCCGTCCCCGACTTTGATTTTTATGAATTTCCCACTATCTACCGGATGAATTGGTTTGGGCGCACATTTATCAACGAAGGTATGCGCGCCGGGATTCCCAACCCGGACACCCGGCGGCGGACGGTAACGCTGTATCTGAAGAAACGGCCGTTTCGCCAGGCGTTGGCTATTGACAACGAGGATGACATCACAGTGATGCTGCTTGACCGGCAAGGACAGGTGTTGTGGCGCAGCCGTGGCGCGTTTACGGATGAGAAAGGGGCGGAACTAGAAACGGCCGTTTCTGAAATTACAGTCAATCAGACGCCAATTTAAACAAAACTGATTATTCGGGACGTACAAAAAACCCTTCTGTAATCACCTCAACAACAAAAGAATAATTCCTATCCAGGCTGCCTGTTCGCACAACAAACAGGCAGTTTTTCGTACGATGCAAATGCAAGCCATGCCGTTTTGTCCACATTTCATAAGGGGAAAGTTAAATATCCGTGCAATACATTGACAAATGGTGTTCAAAATATATAATGATGCCTGTGAGTGAAATATTTAATTGAGTAACCCAAAACAAACTTTAGGAGAGTGTGTTATGAAAAAAAGTATGCTGATTTTATTTTCCGTTGTGATGCTCGTCGTCATGGCCGTCGGGTCAGTTGGTGCGGCCGATTTGGCTGATTCAGGTGAGTTTGTCCCCAACATCATGGACATCGCCGCCGCCGATGATCGCTTCGATACGCTGGAAGCGGCCGTGAAAGCAGCCAATCTGGCCGACGCCCTGGCCGCCCCCGGTAACCTTACCGTCTTCGCTCCTACCGACGATGCCTTCGCCGCCCTGCCCGCCGAACTGATTGATGCGCTGCTGGCCGATCCCTCGGGTGCATTGACCCAGATTTTGCTTTATCATGTGGTTCCCGGCAGCTTTGACAGCAGCGCTGTACTGGCCTCATCCTCATTAGAAACGCTGCAAGGCAGCGATCTGACGGTTAGCTTGCGCGATGGCAAACCGTATGTCAACGACAGCCAGATTATCATTACCGACATTCACGCTAAGAATGGCATCATTCATGTCATTGACGCTGTACTGGTTCCCCCGGTTGCATTGCCGGATACTGCCGCCGCTGAGATGATGGACAAATCTGAATTACCAACGATTGCTGAGATTGCGATTGCCGACGGCCGTTTCGATACCCTCGTCGCTGCCCTTTCCGCGGCTGGCCTGGCCGAAACCTTCCTGCAACCGGGTGACTACACCGTATTTGCCCCCACCGATGACGCTTTTGCCGCTCTGCCGGCCGGCACAGTAGAAGCCTTGCTGGCTGACCCGACAGGTCAATTGACCACTATCCTTCTATACCATGTCGTAGGCGACTCGCTTTCCCGTGACCAAATTGCTACCGATGATTACATCACCACGCTGGAAGGCCGTCCATTGACCGTCAACCGGGATGGCAGCGCTATTATTGACATCAACGGCGCCAAACTTCTCATCACCGATATCCAGGCTTCCAACGGCATCATTCAAGTTATAGATACAGTTTTGATTCCCTAAAAAAGGCTATCTTTTAGCTGATTTAAGAAATAGAGCCAGGCCTGTACAGGCCTGGCTCCTTTCGATTTTTGTTTTTTGATTTAGTGGATCGATCACCTTATTTTGGCAGACATGTCGCAGCGCAATTTGGTAAATCGCGCAGCCTAAAAGCCGCGCTGCTGACCCTGCCAGGGCGGCGGCACATTTTGCTGGAACTCAGCGACGCTCGGCCCTTGCAACCGCCGCAGCCGCCATGTGCCGTACAGGTAACTAAAAATCAGCAGCAGCAGCGTCGCCGGCCAGCCCAGCAGCAGATTCAGTCCGGCCAACTGATCAACCGCCTGCGCCTGGAACAAATTAAGCTGTAACACGACCCTTAACAGAAAGAATATCGCCCAAAACCAGGTTACTTCGGTGTAAGCGGGGCGCACCTGGGGATGCCAATACCAGCCCCACGGCCAACGCCGCGCCAGGTGACTCGTCCAGGTAACCATCGGTTTTTTGGCAACAATGCTGCCAACGGCCACCAAGACGGTTCCGAATCCGGTGAGGATGCCAGGCAGAAAGAAGCCTTCTTCCCGGTTCAGGATTTGTACCAGAGCAATGGAGAGCAGGACGCCGATGACGCCGCCAACGGCCGTTACCACCGACTGTTTCCGCGCCAAACGCCAGGTCATCAATAAAACTGCCAAACCGAGCGCCCCCCAGATGGCGTAGGAAAATCCGGCCCATCTGGCCAGCGCCAAAAACAAAAGCGGCGGCAAAACGACGTCAATCACGCTGCGGCTGGCAAAGACGACATCGCGTAATTCTTGCAAGAGTTCATTTATTTTGCTTGACATGGGCATTTTTAACCGACAAACTAAATTTAACCATTTTAGGATACCACTATGATACGAATTGTCACGGACAGCACCTGCGATTTACCAGCATCCATCGTCGAACGCTGGCAAGTCACCGTGCTGCCACTTTACATCAATATCGGCAAAGAAGCTTATCTGGATGGCGTGGATATGAGCCGGCAGGCGTTTTACGAGCGGCTGCCCACCTTCTCGCCCCATCCAACAACGGCCGCGCCCGGTCCCGATATTTTTCGTCAAGCTTATGAGCAGTTAGCCGCGGAGGGAGCGGCTGAAATTTTGTCCATCCACATTGCGGAATCACTCAGCGCGACGGTGAATATTGCGAGAGTGGCGGCTAAGGAGACTACGGCCGTTCCCGTCACCGTTCTCGACTCCGGCCAACTATCGCTGGGGATGGGCTTCATGGTACAAGCCGCAGCCGAAGCCGCCGCACACGGCGCGTCCATGGCCGAAATCCTCAGCCTGTTGGAAGAACAAGCCTCGCGGACGCATGTCTTTGCCGTCATTGATACGCTCACCTACCTGCGGCGCAGCGGCCGTATGAATAACGTAATTGCCAGTATCGGCAGTCT
>JANTHP010000015.1 GCA_024762395.1 Anaerolineae bacterium
CGATTTGCCAAATCGTTCTACGGTTACAGAGGTGTAATAATGATGGAACATGAAGATTATTACGTGTTGATGATGGACGCGCTCGATGGTGAGCTTGCAGACGGCCGTAAATCCGAACTGGAGGTTCACCTGCGCGCGTGTCCAACTTGTGCGCGTGAATGGCAGGCGCTGCTGGCAATAGATACGTTGTTTCGCCAGACACCGGCATTGGCGCCGGCGGCTGATTTTGCCCAGCGCACTTTGGCGCGTTTACCCAATCGCCGGTATCGGGTATGGCTGCTTGGCGTGATGTATGCGCTGTTATTGGTTGGCGGCGCGCTGCCTATGCTGCTTGGGTATTGGGTATACAGTAAGTGGGGCACGGTGTTGGCTGAACCTACATTGTGGCGCACCTTATGGCAGGGGATTAGCCAAACGGTTCAGGTTGCCGGTACGATTTTAGGCGCTTTGCTAAATGGCGCGGCCGGATTTGTGATACTGCACCCGTCTATTGTCGGTTGGTTACTGGTTCTGGTTGGTCTTGTTTCACTTTGGGGTGGCATGTTCCGGCAGTTGGTTATCCAACCACGGCGGATTAGCAGCCATGCCTGATGGCTTGACTGAGATTGGTCCAATCTTCAAGATTGGACCAATCTATTGCCTGGAGAAGAAACGATGAAACGAAGACGATTTGCAATTTTATTCAGTGTGATGCTGTTATTGTTTACAACAAGCCTTGCGTTGGCCCAAGAATCGCCTGATGATGATGTTATCGAAAGCGGTGAAATAATCAAAAATGACATTGCTCTGTTTGGTCAGGGTTTGGAAATCCAAGAAGGGGCAGTTGTGGAAGGCGATATTGCTATTTTTGGCGGCGATGCGTTGATAGCCGGAACGGTTAAAGGCGATGTGGCGTTGTTTGGCGGCAACCTGACGATTGCCGACACGGCCGTTTTCGAAGGTGACTGTGCGTTGCTGGGCGGCGAGCTGGATGATCAAACGGAGTTGGGAACCAGTTGTACGAATGTGGCCTTTGGCCCTAATTTTGCCGCGCCCATTGCACGGTTTGCGTCCCGGTTTGATGCTCCGGGTCGGCACATGTCACATCCGTCGGCAGGACGCCAATTCCCTGGCGGTTTAGCTGAGACTGCGGGACAGACTCTGGTCATGGCATTGTTGGCGTTTGGCGCTGCGGCGCTGCTACCGACGCACTTAACCCGGATGGAAAACGCTGTACAGCGTAAACCGGTGTCTAGCGGCATTGTGGGATTGCTAACGGCCGTTGCCGTTCCCTCGCTCATCCTATTTCTGGCAATTGCCACTGCTATTTTGATATTCGTCTGTATTGGGATTCTGGGTATCCCCGTCATTTTCTTCCTGGCTGTGGGGCTGGTTGCCGGCATGGTTCTGGGTTGGATTGCAGTAGGCGATATGGTTGGCCGCTGGTTGGCCGATAAACTGAATTTATCGAACCGCAGCCAACGGACGACGGCCGTTTTTGGAACGGCCGTACTCACTTTTGGCATAGGGCTGCTGGGGACACTGCCCTTCATGATTGGCGAAGGGGTGATAACTGTTGTTATCGGCTCGATGGGCTTGGGCGCGGCGGCGTTGACCCGTCTTGGCACACGGCCGTATCCTCTGTACGCCGGTTATGACGTAGACCAGCGGCCTGTAAACCCAGACCCGGATAAGGTAACGGCCGTTTTAGACACACTTCCCGTTGAAGATGCCGATGATTTGAAAGACAGCTAACTGACAGCTACCCTCCTCCCCCAATGTGGTCTTGTAGTCTTGTGGTCTTGTAGTCTTGTGGTCTTGTGGTCTGACTACCCGACTACTCGACTACTCGACCACCTGACTACCCGACCACCCGACTACTCGACAAACTTACTGTTGCCTTTGGCCGCAATTTGACCATAAAGATGACCTGAGACGGCCGTTAAATAGGGGCCAGCGGCAATACCAACTAAAACGCTAATGATTTGGCCCAGGCAGGGGATGATATTTACCGCCCCCAGAACCGTGCTTAGTACAAAGCTGACGCCGAACGAAGCCAGCGCGGCAATGAGAATATCGCCAACATGCTCGCGGGCGATGGCGATCACCTCGCCAAAACGAAACATGGACGCCAACTCATTGGTACGCACATATTGAATTACAATCGCCGGACTGAGGAAAAAAAGCGCCACCACAAACAATAAAGAAAGGCACATGACCAATCCCCAGGTCGCCATGAAACCGGCGGCAAGTAAATCTTCACTGGCGGATGTCATATCGGATGCGCCGCCCAGACCGACTGTGGCGACAATGGCAATGCACATGATTATCCAAAAAGGCAGCGTGTAAACGAGTTGACCAATCATTACAGACAGCCCATCCATGTACAATTGTCCAAAATCATCCCATTCGGGTAACGGCCGTTCCACGCCATCCTTCACATTGCGCGTAATACCAACCAGGTATCCTACCAAAAGCGGAATCGGAATAATCAAAAACGAAACGAACGAAATGGCCGCGCCAATGCCCAATTTTCCCATCCATCGTTCATCTTCCGTTACAAACGTAAACGCTTTAGCAACATCCATTTGAAAACCTCCTGAAATGAAAAAGGCGTGCTTAAAAACACGCCTCAACAAAACCGGGTAAGCATATAATAAACCTTATGCCCAACCCTGTCCTTTCACAAAATCGGTGATGACAGGGATTGTTACTTCTTGCCCCTGGTAGGCTTGCCAACCCCAGTAAATCGCCACCAACCACATGAGCAAAGAGGGAATGCCGCACAAGAAAACACTTAAAACCGTCCCCACAACAACATTCAACACGCCCCAAACCAGGGCCTGCCCATTGTGCGCCTTAATAAACGGCCGATCCTTCTTGTCTTCCATCAACATCAAAATAATAGGAACCAACGGTGAAAACACATAGGCCAAAAGCGCCCACAGCTTATCATCATCGGTGACGCCGCCCATATCCATCATGGGTTCTTCCGAAATAGGAACTTCATTGTTCATATCATCAGTCATCAGTGACCTCCTAAAGTAAATCGAATTGGTAATTCGATACCCGATTTACCAAATCGGGCTACGGTTTTCATTCATGGCGAGAGGTTCCCGTCCATGAGGTCTCCTAAGAAACAAATGGGAGTAAATACGTACCATCATCATTGTAAAGGGCTGCGTGCCGTCCGTCAATGGTTTGCAAACAACTCATCCTGCGTTAGAATGTTTTTATGGCAAGAATCGTCTTTATGGGTACGCCTGAGTTTGCTGTACCCAGTCTAAACAAACTTATTGACACCCAGGAAGTCGTGGGCGTTGTCACCCAGCCGGATAGACCGGCGGGACGCGGCAAAAAAATGCGACCGTCGCCGGTAAAAACGGCCGCTGAACAAGCCGGTATTCCGGTTTATCAGCCCAAGTCGCTGCGAAAGGAAGAAGCGGCGGAACCGCTGCGCCAATGGCGGCCAGATATGATTGTAGTGGCCGCCTTCGGGCAGCTTTTGCGGCCACACGTGCTTGATCTGCCGCCGCATGGCTGCTTGAATGTTCATGCGTCGCTGCTGCCGCGCTGGCGGGGCGCATCGCCCATCCAGCACGCCATCCTGGCCGGGGATGCGGAAACGGGCGTGACGCTGATGCAAATGGATGTGGGCCTGGACACGGGCGCGATGTTTGTGCAGCAGGCGATTCCCATCCGCGCCGATGAAACGGCCGCTTCCCTCCATGACCGTCTGGCAGAATTGGGGGCGGCGATGCTGGGTGAACAGTTGAATGATATTTTGAACGGCCGTATCACCCCCACCCCGCAAAACGACGCCCTCTTCACCTACGCACCGATGATTAAAAAGGAAGACGGCCGTCTTGATTGGCGCAAAACCAGCGCCGAATTAGACCGGCACATCCGGGCCATGACGCCCTGGCCGGGCGCTTTTACAACCTGGCAGGGTAAAAACTTAAAAATTCTGGCGGCGAAACGGGTAGACGGCCGTTTACCGGCTGGCGAACCGGGCGATGTGGTATTGGTGGGGGAAACGGCCGTCATCCTCACCCAGGATGGCGGATTGGAACCGTTGCAGTTGCAGCTTGCCGGAAAACGAGCTATGACCGCCGCCGATTTTGCCCGGGGCCGTTCTGATTTTGTTGGCAGCAGACTGGGAGAACCATTGCCGGAAAGCAGCCATCAGAAACTGGAGCCAAACACATGAAAATTCTCGTTTATGGAGCAGGCGCAGTTGGCGGTTATCTAGGCGGGATGCTGGCGTTAGCCAACCATGATGTGACCTTCATTGATCAGGAAGCAAACGCGGCCGTTATCGCCGCGAACGGGTTAACAATCGTTCAGGCCGGGCAGAAACGTACCGCCCATCCCAAGACAGCCTCATCAGTGGCACAGGCGTTCCTGGGAGGGGAAGGTGCGTATGATCTCATCATCATGGGCGTTAAATCATACGATTTGACGACGGCGTTGGATCCCCTGGTGGCATTTTGTCCCGCGCCCAATATGATTCTTACCATTCAAAACGGCATTGATGTGGAACGGCCGTTTATGGAACAGTATGGCACAGAACATGTTTTGGCCGGCTCATTCACCATCCCCATCAGCAAAGAAACCATCAACCAGCTTGTCGTGGAACGCGAAGGGCGCGGATTAGCCCTGGCCCCAACACAGCCTGGACAAGATATTAAACAATGGCTGACCCTGTTTAACCAGGCCGGCATCCACACGGTAGGCGTTAAAGACCACCATGCCATGAAATGGTCCAAAGCATTCCTCAACATCGTCGGCAATGCGTCATCCGCCATCTTGAACCGGCCGCCGGGAACCGTTTACAAATCATCCGCCATGTTTGAATTAGAGGTGCGGATGCTGCGCGAGACGCTGGACGTGATGAAAAAATTACATCTAAAGGTGATAAACTTGCCGGGCGCGCCCGCGAAAAAATTGGCCGGCGCCGTGCGCCGTGTGCCCAAACTCCTCCTTAAACCGACACTCACCTCCCTCGTCGCCAGCGGGCGGGGCGATAAAATGCCTTCTTTTCATATTGACCTGACCTCCGGCGTAGGCAAGAGCGAAGTTATCTATCACAACGGCGCCATTGCTAAAGCGGGAATGGAACAGGGCGTCCCCACGCCTGTAAACCTGGCGTTTACGGAGGTGTTGTGGAAGCTGACAAAGCAAGAGTTGGATTGGCGCGATTTTGACGGCAAGCCGAAAAGGCTGTTGGCGGAAGTGCGTAAGCAAGAGCAAAACCTGGCGCGTAAATGATTCTGCCGGCGGCGGGGATTGGGGGGTATAGCCAATCCCCAAACCCGCGTTTATTTTCCTTTCCACTGCGACGGCCGTTTCATCAAAAAACTTTGCGCCCCCTCCATAAAATCCTCGCTGTTGAACAATTGGCTTTGCGCCCAGCCTTCCAGCAGCAGCCCCCGGTCAATATCGGTCAATCCGTCAATCACACGCTTAGCCATCCCCACCGCCAGCGGCGCGGCGCGGCTAATCTCAGCCGCTAACGATTCCCCCGCCGCCATCAATTCAGCGGCTGGAACCACCGCATTGACAATGCCCCATCGCTCCGCGTACGCTGCGCTGAAATGGCGGCCGGTAAAAATTAGCTCCTTTGCCCGCGCCGGGCCAACCAGCCGCGTCAGCCGGGTCGTGCCGCCCACATCGGGAATAATGCCCAACAGCGTCTCCGGCAGCCCCAGCTTCGCATCCTCGGCGGCAATGCGGATGTCGCAAGCCAGCGCCAGTTCCAGCGCCAACCCCAGACAGTGGCCGTGCAGCAGGGCAATGGTGGGCAGTTCCAGCCGCTCCAACCGGGTCAGGACGGCCTGGAAATCGTCGGTGATGCGACGCATTCGGGTTTGCCAGTGGGAACCGTAGCGTTCGGCCAGTTGCAGCAAAGATGTGACATCAATGCCGGCCGAAAAAGCTTTGCCTTCGCCCCGGATGATAACGGCGCGGAGGTTGGGGATACGGTTGGCAGCGGTAACGGCCGTGTCAAACTGCTCAAAAAGCGCCATGTTAATAGCATTTCGTTTTTCCGGTCGGTTCAAAATAATCTCAAAAATCGTATCTCGATGTTTGGTAAAGACAAATTCAGTCATGGTAAAACCCCTATGATTTCATGCGTTAGGCCGGTACAGTTGAAACGGACTTCCTTTTTACCCGCGTCATTGCCAACCAGGCCAGCCCCATAAACAACGCGCTAAAGAGGAATAACCAACGATGCCGGTTGCCAACCGCATCAACCAGGAATCCACCCAGCGTTGGCCCCAGAATCGCCGCCGATTGTGAGGAAAAATAATAAAGGCCGGTAAACGCCCCAATCCGGCTCTCATCCCCATAATCATAAACTAACGGCAGGCTGTTGACGTTGACCAACGCCCAAAAACTGCCCGCCAACACCAGCACAATGACAAACGTGACTGTGTTTTGAATTACAAAAAAGCCGATGGGGAACAACAACACCAGCCCGGTTAAACCCGCCAAAATGATGCCGCGACGGCCGTATTTACTCCCCAAATTGCCCGCCGGAATCGCAAACAAAATAAAAGCCACCCCGCCAATCGCCGACAACGTTGCCGCTTGCCCCGCCGGAATACCTAAGCCAAACACAGCAAAAGAAGAAAGCCCCGTATCCAGCGCTTCCCAGGCGATAAACCAAAACAAAATGCCCAACAAGACAAAAATACCGCTTTTATCAGGCTTATTAAAAACTTCGCGCAAATTAGCGATGACGCCGCCATCCTCAACCCGATCTTCAAGCTCAATGTGGGCTGGTTCCTTCACCTTCAGCAGCGCCACCGACAGCGCCGCCAGCATCAAAATAGCGCCGCCAATAAACGGGGCCGCTTGCCCGACAGAATCAAACAACGGCCCCAGGCCAAACAAAGCCACCACAAAGCCTAGACCGCCCATCAAATTGATAATACCATTGGCCTTACTGCGATCGTCAGGCGGGAACAAATCGCCTAACCAGGAGACGGTCGGAGAGCGAAACAACGCCATGCCGAAATTGGTAATGAGAATGAAGATGGCAATCGCCAACACGCTTTGGGCAAAAGGGACTAAAACAAACCCGACAATGGCTATAGGCGCACCCAGCAAAATCCAGGGCTTACGCCGGCCCAATCGGTTCCAGGTTTGGTCGCTTTTGGCCCCCGCCCAGGGTTGAACAAACACATTAATGATGTTGTCCCAGGTCATGATGAAAAACGCCCAACTAGGTGCGATGCCAAAACCGACTATTTTGGGCAGTTCCTTGCCTGCCGCCAGCAGTTGCCGTTCATACTCCGGGTCGCCGGCCTGCAAAATGATGGGAATAAAGCGGTTGAAAATAGGCCAAATGATGCTGATGCCAAGAAAGCCAAAACCAACAATAAATGTCTTGGCATAATCAAAATGGTGTTGTTTAGGTGCTGTGTCGCTCATTACAACCTCCTCTGTAAATGTAGGTCAAGTTTGCAAACTTGACCTACGACAACATGCTATTTTCATTCATTCGTGGCGCTCCGAAGGCGCGTGGTGTCTCCTATGTAAACGTAGACCAAATCGGGCTACGGTCTTCACTCATTCAGTGACTGTCACCTTTGGGGTTTAGTAGTTACAATTGATCGTAAAATAGGTTGGGTATGTTTATCTCTAACAGCTTACGCTTCTGATGCGGTGGCTGCGGGATAAAAATACGATACACATCCGTTATACATAGGCGCTTACGCGCCAACATTGGCAATTTTTTATCAATACTCGTAATCGTTGTCGTGATCGTATGCGTAATCGAAAAAATCGATCACGAATACGATTACGATCACGACAACGATTTTTTTGCCAGACTTCACTGGCAAAAGACATAGGCGCTTACGCGCCAACATCGGCAAAAAAGCGCCGATAAAATTATAAAGGGTAAATTGTGAATGGTGAATGAGACATCCAATTCACAATTCACAATTGACAATTGGTCAGGAATCTTATGAGCTTTCGACAATTTATTCAACAAGCATCTGAAACTGGCGATCTGGTGACAATTGATAAGCCGGTAGACACGATTTTTGAGTTAGCCAACGTCGCTCACGCGCTGGAAGGGCGGCCCGTTTTATTTAACAACATCAAAGGATATGATGGCTGGCGTGTGTGCGCCAACCCTTGTTCCGACCGCAAATACTTCAGCATGGATGTGGGCGTAGGCGTGGCCGAATTGACCCGGCATTTGGCAAAGGCGTTGGATGCGCCCCTGCCGCCGCCAATGGTGGAAACAGCGCCCTGCCAGGAAGTAATTGTAGAAGATGTAGATTTGAACGCACTACCAATTTTGCTGCACCTGCCGCAGGATGCAGGGCATTATATTGCCAGCGGCGTTGTCATTACGAAGGATAGGGAATACGGCCGTAACATATGCTACCACCGCCTCCTCCGCCTGGACAAAACCCATTTCGCCGCCCGCATCATCGAGCAGCGCGGAACCTGGAACGCCATGCAAAAAGAAGACGGCGACCTGCCCATCGCCATCTGCATTGGCGTCTCGCTGGCCGTACACCTGGCCGCCGCCATGTCGCCGCCGCCGGAAGTGGACGAATTAGCCGTCGCCCACGCCCTCAAACCCACGCCTCTGGTCAAATGCCTCACCAGCGACCTGGAAGTTCCTGCCGATGCCGAGATCGTTTTAGAAGGACGCATCACCCGGCGCACAACCAGCGAAGGCCCATTTATGGATTTGACAGAGACGATGGACATCATCCGCGACCAACCCGTTATCGAAATTGACCTCATCACCCACCGCCGCAATCCCATCTTTCATGCCCTGCTGCCCGGCGGTCTGGAACACAAACTGCTGATGGGTATGCCCCGCGAACCGACCATTTACGCTGAAGTGAACAAAGTCGCCCGCTGTACGGGGGCTGTTATCACGCCCGGCGGCGCATCCTGGCTGCACGCTGTGGTGCAGATTGATAAGCAAGGGCCGGATGACGCACGCCGCGCCATCGAGGCCGCTTTCAAGGGTCATAGATCCCTCAAACACGTCTGGGTGGTGGATACCGACGTAGACATTTACGACCCCAACCAGGTGGAATGGGCAATGGCTACCCGCTTCCAGGCTGATAAAGACCTCGTCATCATGGAAAACAGGCCCGGCAGCTCCCTTGATCCATCGGGCATTCACGTTCCCGGCCAAAAAAGTCGCACTGCCAAAGCCGGTTTCGACTGCACCATTCCTTGGGGCGCGGACAGAAGTAAGTTTGAGAAGGGGCGGTATGGGGATGTGGATTTGGGAGATTATTTGGATGTGTGAAACGTGAAACGTGAAACGTGATGCGTGATGCGTGATTTTATGTTTTACGCGCCAACAAGGATGTTTTCATCATGGAAACAAGTTTGATTGATCTTGAATTAGGGTTTGTGATTTTGTTGACGGTAGCGGCCGTTGTTGCTCTCATCAACCAGCACATTCGTATGCCGTATACGGTCGCGCTGGTTGCGGTGGGGCTGCTCCTTTCCTTTTTCCCCAACTTCCTCCATTTCACGGTTAGCAGCGATTTGATTTTGGCAATTTTGGTGCCGCCTTTGCTGTTTGAGGCAACGCTGCATATTAAATGGGATGGCTTAAAAGCGGATTTGATGCCTATTCTGCTGCTGGCTGTCGGCGGTACGGTAATCAGCACGGTTATCGTGGGCAGCATTACGATGCAGGTGTTGAGCATTCCTTTCACGTCGGCGATGGCTTTTGGGGCGCTTATTTCGGCAACCGATCCGGTGGCGGTTATCGCTTTTTTCCGCAGTCTGGGGGTTAGCAAGCGGCTTTCCATCCTGGTGGAAGGGGAAAGTTTGTTTAACGATGGCGTTGCCATTGTGCTGTTTGGGCTGGCTGTCACAGCGGCAGGGACGGGCAGCGATATTGAAAATTTCAGACTGACCGAGGCGCTGGTTCAATTTATGCGCGTTGCTTTTGGCGGTTTGGGAATTGGCCTAACGCTGGGTTTTGTAGCTTCTCATCTCATCTTGAAATATGTGGATAATGCGATGATTGAAACGGCAACGAGTGTGGCTTTGGCGTTTGGCGCCTTTGTTGTTGCTGAAGAGCTGCATCTAAGCGGTATTTTGGCGGTGGTGGCGGCTGGTTTGATGGTGGGTAACATTGGGATGCAAAATACATCGCCGACGACGAAGCTGACGTTGGAGAATTTTTGGGAGTTTATGGCGTTTGCCGTTAACTCGCTGGTTTTCCTGGTGATTGGCCTGGAGATTGTTATTGAGCAGTTGTTTGCCTGGTGGCAGCCGATTGTGGTGGCTGTTGTTGCGATTCTGCTGAGCCGCGGGGTGGTTGTGTATAGTTTGACCTGGCTGCACGGCCGTTTCCAACCCGAAGGCGCTGTGCCCAAATCATACCGGCATATCATGTATTGGGGTGGTTTACGCGGCGCCATCAGCCTGGCTTTAGCCCTGACGCTGACAGGCAATGTATTCGGGGAAGTCATTGATAAGGAACTGGAGATTATGACTTTTGGCGTCGTGCTGTTTACGCTGTTGGTGCAGGGGACGACCATTGACAAGCTCATTCGCTATTTTGGATTAGCCAAAAAACGGCCGCAGTTGATGGAGCAGCAGCGGCAGCAAGCGATCATGTACGCCAAGTTAACCGGCCAAAAAGAGTTGGCCCGTATGCGCGACGAGGGGATTTTATTTAAAGATGTAGCGATAGCGATGGAAACGATTTATAAAAGTGAAATCGCCCACCATAAATCTTTGCTGCGCCAGCATTTGCAGGCGTATCCGGAATTGGAACAAGAGATGTATTTTCAAGCGCGTATGAATGTCATCAAGGCGGAACGAAGCGCGTACAGCGATGCCGCTCAGCGCGGGATTATCTCTGAACACATGTATGAGGCCTTGATCGAGGAAACAAATGACCGCCTGGCGGCTGTGGGGCTTCTCAGAGCCAAGCAGCCCTGGCTGCAAAAGGAACCTTCGCCGAATACCGCGCCGAAAGAGGCGCAGGAGGGGCGGAATGGGTAGTATTGTGTGCGCTACACGAGGCGGTGAAGGCAGCCGCGCGGTGCAATTGGCGGCTATTGAACAGGCCCGGCAGTTGGGTAAGGATTTGGTGTTTTTGTTTGTGGCTGATGCTGCTTTTGAGGAACAGGTTGAGGCGCATTTGCGAACGGCCGTACACAAAGAGATGCTTTGGATGGGCAATGTTTTGCTGCAAATTGCCAAACAACGCGCCGGCGCACGGCATATTGATGTGCGTCTGGAAATTAGAACCGGGCCGGTAAAAGAAGCGATTGAACAATTTTTGCTGGAATCGCGGGCTGATTTATTATTGTTAGGCGCGCCCAGAGGTACAACGACGACCGTCTTTGGCGATGACGCTATCGAACAATTTGCGCACACAGTCGAGGAAGATACCGGCGTGTCTGTTAAAGTGGTTCGACCGGAGAAAGTCAGTTGAGAGTTGATAGTTGATAGTTGATAGTTGATAGTTGATTGCTTCCTGTTGAGTGTTGAAAAGGTACATTATGATTGAAGCCATCCGTATTTTCCTGCAAGAAACGTTAAATTTATCGCCCGAAACATTAACCAAACTGCTGAACTCGCTTCTTGTCCTTTTGGTGTTGACGATTTTGCGTTTTGCTTTGCGGCGTCTGGTCAACCGCCAATTCCGGGGCGATACGCGGGCGCTGTATTCCTGGCGCAAAACGGTTGAGTATATCATTGTCATTTTGGGCGTTTTTCTGATTGGGCGTTTGTGGTTGGAAGGTATCCAGTCGCTGGCGACGTATTTGGGGCTTTTGTCGGCCGGTTTGGCGATTGCGCTGCAAGATTTGATTGTGAATTTGGCGGGATGGGGATTTCTGCTGTGGCGACGGCCGTTTACCGTTGGCGACCGTATCGAAATAGGCGATCGGGCCGGCGATGTGATTGACATCCGCATTTTCGCTTTCAGCTTACTGGAAATCGGCGGGCGCATTGACGCCGAACAAAGCACCGGGCGCGTTATCCACGTGCCAAACGGCATGGTGTTTAGAGAATCAGTGGCTAATTTTAGCCAGGGACTGCCCTACATCTGGAACGAAATTCCCGTTCTGGTTACATTTGAGAGCGACTGGGAAAAGGCCAAAGCGATTTTGACGCAGGTGGTAACCCGGCACGCCCCCAAAGTAAAAGACCAGGTGAAGGAATACGGCCGTAAATCGGGCAAACGCTTTGTCATCTCCTACGGCAATGTCGCTCCCACCGTCTATACCGAAGTCGCTTCCAGCGGCGTTCTGCTCACTCTCCGCTATCTCGTCGGGCCGCGCCAACGCCGCAACAGCGAACAAAAGATATGGGAATCCATCCTGCGCGCCTTTGCCGGCCACAACGACCTCGATTTTGCCTACGAAACCACCCGCGAATTTGACCATTGGCGCGAAGGCAAACCGGCTATGGCCCGCTATCGTGAGCGACAACAAACCGCAGAACCTGACATTACAATTCAAGATGAGTGAAAAATGACGAATAAAATTGAGCTAAACGATGAACAACAAGCTATGCTGGACGGCCGTCGCGGCATCGCCAAACAAATGGGTATGCGGCTGCTGCTGGATATGGCAGCCACCGCCGGCGCCGACGAACTGGTTCCCATCCAAAGCGCCCATCTTTCCGGTGTTTCGCCGTTAACAGGCGGGCTGGGGCTGCGCCAATTCCTCGCCAAACTCGCCAGCGACCCCAAAGCCCGTGTTGCTGTCCCCACCACCCTCAACTCAGCCGGAACCGACGAAGATCAATTTGAAGCCATGCGCATCGTCGCTCCCAATTTCAAAGAACACAACCATGAAATTGTGGCCCGATATACCCAGCTTGGCGTGCGCCCCACCCAATCCTGCACGCCCTACGAATGGGAAGATGTGGCCTGCGAAGGCACGGCCGCCTGGGCCGAATCTAATGCCATCGCCTTTGGCAATTCGTATTGCAATTTGCGCACCAATCGGGAATCAGGCTTGTCGGCATTGGCGGCAGCGCTGACGGGGTATGCGCCCCAATACGGCTTGCTGAAGGCAGCATCGCGCCGCCCTAACCTGGAAGTGATTGTCTCTGCGCCCTTATCTGACCCGACTGATTTTTCGATTTTGGGCGACTGGATTGGCAAGCAGCGGCAGCCGCATTGGCAGATGCCGTTCGGCCCCATTCCACTCATCAAAGGGCTGCCGAAAACCCTTTCACATGAGCAAAAGAAGGCATTGACGGCCGCTGCGGCTAATTATGGCTGTCCTTTACTTTACATTGAAGGCGTGGGCGATGTGCCCGCTGCCAACTTTCAGGCCCAATTGACGTTTGGCGCGGATGCGTTGGCGGCGCGTTATGCAGAGTTGAGACCGGAGACGGCCGTTTCCCTCATCACCATCGGCTGTCCCCAGGCATCCATTGGCGAACTGCGCGCGACCGCCCAACTGCTCAAAGGCCAAACCATCCCCGCCGATACGCCGCCGCTGTGGGTATTCACCTCCGCCCAAAACAAAGCCATCGCCGAAAAGACGGGCATTGCGGCCGTCATTCGCCAAAGCGGCGCGCTGCTGCTGGAAAACACCTGTCCCGAAGTGGTTCCCTACGATCCGACCTGGGTCAAACACGTCCTCACCAACTCCATGAAAGCCGAACATTACATCAAATCCGGCCTCAACGGCCTTCCCACATCTGTTATGACGTTAGCAAATTGTGTGGCAGTGGCGCTGGGGGAGTTACATATTGAAGATCGAGGATTAAAAACTAAAGCGGATAAATCAAGCAGCGCGGCCAAGAAACGGGCAAATGTTACCAAATCCGACGCTTTAATCATTAATCATCAATCATTCTCAGCAATGGGACGCGGGCTGCCTTCGCAGGGCGATTTTACAATAACCGGCGAAGCGTTTGTGACGGATACGCCGATTACACTACTGGGGTTTGTTAACCGGGAAACGGCCGTCATCGAAGAACCGGGTCATCCCGCCGACGGGCAAAGCATGGCCGGGAAAATCGCCATTTTCCCCAAAGGCAGCGGCTCCAGCGTCGCCCCCTACGTTCTGTTGGAGCTTTTCTATCGCGGCGTGGCCCCCATCGCCATCGTCAACACCGAAATTGACCAACAAAGCGCTCCGGCGTGTTCACTGGAAGGCATTCCCTATGCCTACGGCTTTAATGCTGATGTGATTGGCAACATCAATCATGGGGATATTGTAGAATTGGCGCGGCGGGGAACGGCCGTTACTCTGCGGGTTCTGTCTCGGATTAAGTAACCGCCTACCCCGGCGCAGCCTGGCGGACTTAACCCAAAAATTAATCAAACATTTACCCAATCATATCCAATTGTTAACAAAACAGCTTGAAAGATACTCCCATCCTGCTATACTTCCTTCCTACATTCCCAATTGTTAACAAACTGCCACTCGTTCAACGGAGCAAACAATCCATTTACAGCAACAAAAGTGAGTCAGCATGAGCCAATCAATATCAACACAGGAAATCAGCCGAACCCATCCGGCCAAAACCTACAACAAAAACTGGCAAAAAGTAAAAGCGGCCATTGAAGGTTATCTATACTTGCTGCCTTCCCTCATCATTCTCACCATCTTTGTTTTCATTCCTATCGTCACCTCATTCAAATTAAGCCTGACCCGCATCGCTCCCTTTGGCAACAAAACAATTGACGTCGGATTTGGTAACTACACCCGGTTATTTTCCGATCCCGATTATCTGAACAGCCTCAAAGTATCTTTACTGTTCACCCTCAGTACTGTGCCGACGGGCCTCATTCTAGCAGTGACCTTAGCCATCGCTCTATCATATCCGCTCAAACGTCTCTCCTGGTTCCACCGTCTGCTCATCTTCGTCCCCATCGTCATCAGCAGCGCGGTAACAGGCGTTTTGTTCAAATGGATTTATCATCCGGTCGTTGGCTACCTTAATTACCTGCTCAGCCTCATCGGTATACAAGGCCCAAATTGGTTATCATCTAAAGATTGGGCGTTAATATCCGTGGCCATGGCTGTTGTCTGGCGGCAGTTAGGATTCAATGTCATCATCGCTCTAGCCGGGATCCAGAACATTGACGGCACCTATTACGAAGCGGCAAAAGTAGACGGCGCTAATTTATGGCATCGCGTGCGTCACATCACCCTGCCTTTGCTTTCGCCTACGCTGTTCTTCCTCTTTCTCATCAATGTCATCAACAGCTTACAAACATTTGGCGAAATCAACATCCTTACGGAAGGCGGGCCAGGTGGCGCCACCAACACCATGCTTTATTCGATTTATTATGACGCCTTTGTCGGAACGCCGTTCCGGGGCTACGCTTCGGCGCAGGCATATTTATTATTCATTCTCATTCTAATCATGTCCTTTCTTCAATTTAAGGGCTTTGGCAAAAAGGTACATTACCAATGAGCGCATCACCATTACAAACAGCCAAGCGAAAAATCCATTGGGGCGACGTTTCTTTGCAACTGTTTTTAATTGGCGTGGGCCTGTTAGTGGCCATGCCTATCTTTTTGGCTATTTTCACCAGCTTCAAACTGCCGGATGATGTGACCAATTACCCCCCTACGCTGCTGCCGGAAGTATGGACGGTTGAAAATTACATCACAGCCTGGACATCTACACCGTTTTGGCGCTTCTTTGCGAACAGCCTCATACAAACAGGCGTGATTGTGTTCTTTCAAGTTTTCCTGAGCATCTTGGCCGCATATGCCTTTTCGGTTTTGGAGTTTCCCGGTCGCGACTTGCTGTTTTACGTCATTTTGGCCAGCTTGATGGTTCCATTTCAACTTACTTTTATCCCTAACTTTCTTACGATTAGCCGCTGGGGCAAAGAAGTCCATGAAGCGCTTGGCCCCAACACGTATTTTGCCTTAACGATTCCCTTTTTGGCCAGCGCATTTGGTATCTTTTTGCTGCGTCAATTTTTCCTGACGATTCCCAAAGATTTACATGATTCAGCTAAAATTGACGGCGCCAGCAATTGGCGCTTCCTGTGGCAAATTTTGGTCCCGTTGAGCAAAGGTTCCATCAGCGCGTTTGGCATCTTCTCCTTTTTGAGCGCCTGGAGCCAATATCTGTGGCCGCTGGTTATTACAGATGAAGAAACGATGCGAACGATTCAGATTGCAGTGCGTTTCTTCTTGTTTGACCAGGAACGCGGCGCCGATTGGGGCGCGGTGATGGCTTCGGCTGTGATTGCGCTGCTACCAACGCTGCTTATTTTCCTTGTGGCCCAAAGACAGTTGGTCAAAGGTATTGCCATGACGGGCTTGAAAGGGTGAAGTCTTCCGTAGAACGATTTGCCAAATCGTTCTACGAAAAAAAACATTGTTGTTCATTGGCTGTTTTTGTGAAAACGGCCGTTAAATCCCGCTTATTTCCGACCTTATCAGGTCACCCACCAAACAAGAAATAAGCCTAGCATATCCTGAGGAGGATAATGAAGATGAAATCTGCATCTAAATTACTTGTATTACTGTTGATCATATCCATGTTCCTGGTTGCCTGCGGCGGCGGAACAGAAGAACCGGCGGCCGAAGAACCGGCAGTCGAAGAACCCGCCGCTGAAGAACCGGCCGCTGAGGAACCCGCTGCTGAAGAACCGGCCGCTGAAGAACCGGCCGCCGAAGAACCGGCCGCCGAAGTCATCACCATCGAATTCTGGCACGCCATGGGCGGTGAATTGGGCGATGTGGTCAATGAACTCGTTGCGCGTTTCAACGAAAGCCATGACAACATCCAGGTAAACGCCACCTACCAGGGCAGCTACGACGATACCTACAACGCCCTTTTGGCCTCTTTCGATGCCGGCACCGAGCCGAACATCACCCAGAACTTCGACCTGGCCGCGCAAACGATGTTTGACACCGGCCGCTTGGTCCCCGCATATTCGTTCGATGATTTCGATCCCAATGTCTTCGTCCCTGCCGTCCGCGACTACTACTCCGACGAAAACGGCATGGTCGGCATGGCCTTCAACAGCAGCACCCCGATTTTGTACTACAACGCCGATATGTTCGCCGAGTTGGGCATTGACCCGCCGGGCCTGGACAGCACCTTCTCCGACATTTTGGCTACCTGCGATGAACTACAGGCAGGCGGCGTCGAATACTGCATCACCTTCGGGCAAGTTGGCTGGTACTTCGAACAAATTCTGGCGAACAGCGGTGGCTTGTACTTCAACAACAATAACGGCCGTACCGCTCGCGCCACCGAAGCCGTCTTCAACCAGGGTCAAGGCGTCGAGGTCTTCACCTTCCTCTCCGGCCTGATTGCTGATGGCTACGCCCCCAACCTGGGCAAGACCTGGACCGACACCGACGCCGCTTTCCAAGCCGGACAAGCTGCGATGATCTTCGACTCCACCTCCGGTGCGTTGGGCATGCAGGAAGGGGCCGACTTTGAAGTCAAAACCACCTACATCCCCCACAGCGACAGCAGCGACCGTAACGGCGTCATCATCGGTGGCGCAGCTCTATGGCTGATTGATTCCGGCGACGACGCCGTGAACCAGGCCGCCTGGGAAGTGATGAACTTCCTGGCACAGCCGGAACAACAAGTCACCTGGCACACCGGCACCGGCTACTTCCCGGTACGCAACGACATGGACGACAATCCCGATTTGCAAGCGTTCTGGGCCGAAAACCCGAACTTCCGCACCGCGATTGACCAGCTCGCCAGCACCAACACCACCATGGCCGACGGTTCCCCGAACTACGCCGTGTTGGGCGGTAAAGCAGGCCCGTTCCCGGCCATCCGTCAGTTCATCGTAGACGCTTACAGCCGCGTTCTGGACGACGGCCTCAGCCCGCAAGAAGCGCTGGACGAAGCCGCCGAGAAGGCAAACCAGGAATTGGCTGACTACAACGCTTTCTTTGAATAAAAATTAGATACTCAGGTGACAGTCACTTTGGAAGTGACTGTCACCTCCGTGATAAACGGCCGGGACTGGGTTTGGTGGGTATACCCGGTTCCGGCTGTTTGTTTTGTCGTGAGGAGAAACGAATTGAAGAAATTAGCGCTTTGGCTGTTGTTATTGCTTGTATCTTGCAGCGGGGGCAATGAAGGGGAGACGGCCGTTACCACCCCCATCCCCGACGCCATTACCAGTTCACTACCGGCCGGATTCGACATCGAAGGGCATCGCGGCGCGCGCGGCCTCAAACCGGAAAACACCCTCCCCGCCTACGAAACCGCCCTCGATTTGGGCGTTACCACGCTGGAATTAGACTTGCATTACACCAGCGACGGCGTCGTCGTCATCTGGCACGACGATGAAATCGAAAAAGACAAATGCGGTTTGGCTCCTGGCGTTGATAGCGACGTTCCCGACCCTGACAGCCTTGTCAAATGGGGTGAAGGGCTGTTCATCAGCCAGCTCACCCGCGAACAGACCCAGGCGTTCCGCTGCGACCGCAACCCCGATCCCGGCAAATTCCCCGACCAGAACAACGCCCCCACGCCGCTGGCCGGCGATGATTACGGGCTGGTTAGTTTGGAAGAATTGTTCCAATTTGTAGCCGACTACGCCCAATCGGAGCAAAAAGGCGATGTCCAGCGGGCTAACGCGGCGCAGGTGCAGTTCAACATCGAAACCAAACGCAAGCCGGACAAGCCCCTAGCGATTGACGACGGCTTCGACGGCGAACATCCCGGCCCGTTTGAGTTGGAAGTTTTGCGATTAGTGGAACAGTTCGGCCTGGAAGACCGGGTCATCATCCAAAGCTTTGACCATCGTTCCTTGTGGGCGATTCGTTCCGTCAACGACAACATTCGGCTGGCGGCGCTAACTTCTAAAGGGAACGCCGATTTGGTTGGGTTCGCCGAAAAGGGCGCCAATATCTGGTCGCCTAAAGCCTCTACGTTGACACAGGCATTGATTGACAAAGCGCACAAACTCAGCCTGCTCGTCATTCCCTGGACGGTGAATGACCCGGACGACATGCGCGACCTCATCGCAATGGGCGTGGATGGGATTATTAGCGACCGGCCGGATGTGCTGTTGGGATTGGCAGATTGATGATTGGCGATTAAAGATTGGGCCGTTCAGCGTCTTCAAGAAGTTGAACTTCTGAAGTTGGCATGATGTCGTCTAGCGACAGGTTTAAGGCCTGGGCGATGCGGCGGAGAACGTTGGCGGAGCCGCTGCGATGGCCGGATTCGATTTGGGAAAGGTAGGATTTGCTGATGCCAACCCGGTTGGCTAATGCCTCTTGGGTTAGACCGCGATATTCACGCCAAATGCGTAACGGCCGTTCGCTATCTATCAACTCCCATACCACATCAGCCGGAATCGTTTCTTCCTCACCCCGTTCAATACGAGCGGAAATTTCTTCAGCCATCTGAATATCTCTGGCATCTTCGATTTCTTCCAGAAGTTGTAAGTAATCGTTATAGGGAAGCACAGCATATACAGGCTTGCTTCCATCTTTAATAATTTGAACGCTCATTTGTAAGCCTTTCCACGCGGAGCAATGTGCAACACAAATATGACAACTCGTTTATCCTGAATTTTGTAAATCACACGCCAATCTCCAACCCGCAAACGATAGTTTGACGATCCGCGTAATGGTTTAACGTTGTTATGTTGTCCATAAGGATTTCGGGCAACCTCATTCATTTTGTCGAATATCCGTTTTGCTAGATTATTCGGCATTCGCTGCAAGGTTTTTTGCGATGTTTTGCTATACTCGACAGTGAACATAGCCTGATTTTAACACACATATTTGCTATTTGTAAACTTTGGGGATTTTCATGTTTAGAAAACAGAGCCAATTTTATTTTTCGGGCATCGTTTTTATTGCCATATTTCTTTTAACCGCCTGCAAACAGGAACCCAAAAACCTGGTTCCCCACGTTGAAGTCGTCGCCACCGGGTTAATCAACCCTGTTGGGTTAGCCGCCTTGCCCGATGGCAGCCTGTTCATCGCCGAGGAAGGCACGGGGCAAAACGATTTGAGCGCGGGGGTCAGTTTACGCACGCCGGACGGGGAAATCGGCCGGTTCATCTCCGGGCTGCCCAGCACATTAGATTCCGGCGACCTCTCCGGCGCGCCGCTGGTGGGCGTGTCGCCCGACGAGACGACGTTGTACGTGGGCAACTACGGCGAAGGCCACCTGTGGACCTACCCGCTGGAGCCGCGCCGCAAACTACCCCTGCCCAATGAAGCCCACACACCGGATGAGTTAGGCAAGGCGGTTGAGCCGCTCAACAACGTCAAGCTTACCAATCCCTACGACATTACCTTTGATGAGGATGGCGTGCCGGTAATCAGCGACGCGACGGGAAACGGCGTGGCTAAGGAGATGGATGACGGCCGTACCCGTTTCATCCACCGTTTCGCCCCCCTGCCCGACACATCCAACGACAAGCTGACCATTGATCCTGTTCCGACCGGCATCACCCGCGTCGGCGACGAGTATTATGTGACCTTGCTCGGCGGCTGCCCTTACCCGCCGGGCAGCGGCAAGCTGGTGGCGATTGACGACGTTCGCAATGAGCGAACCGTCTTGACCGGCCTGAACATGCCCATTGACGTAGAAATTGATGACAACGGCACAATTTGGGTACTGGAATTTGCCACCTTTACGCCGGGCGGTGACTGCTATTCCGGGGCTGATTACCAACAAAACACGGGCGTTTTGAGCCGCATCAAAGAAGATGGCACGCTGGAGACGGTGGTGGACAATCTAAATCATCCGGCTGCGGTACAGCCGATGCCGGATGGCAGCTTGTATGTGACGGAGGTGTACAGCGGGCGGCTGCTCCACATCACTTTTGTGGAAGATGGGACACAGATAAACACGGATGACCAAAGCTTTGAAATTGAAGTGGGCGAGCCGTCCTACCGGGAAATTGAAGATATGGATGCGGCGTTAACGGCCGTCATCACCCGCCTCAATCTCCACCCCCATCCCGGAGCCGACCTGCGCGAAGGGGATACGCCATTGGCAAAATTGGGGCAGGATTTGTTCTTCGACCCCATCTTGTCCGGCGATTTGAACGCCTCCTGCGCTACTTGCCACCATCCGGCGCTGGCGATGGCCGACGCCCGCGTGCTGCCCATCGGCACCGGCGGCGCCGAGTTGGGACCAATGCGCGATTTTGTAGAGCGGGTGACGTTGGGGCCGGACGCCAGCGAACCGCGCAAGCAGGCCGGTACGCTCAATGAGATGACGGGCGAAGTGACCGTTATCAACCCATTCAAAGGCCAATTTGTGGCTCGCAACAGCCCTACCGTGCTGAATGCCGCCCTGCTGCCGGTGCAATTTTGGGACGGCCGTGTCCAATCTTACGCCCTCGGCCAAACCGTCACCACCCAGGAATGGATGGTCAACAGCTTCGAGATGAGCGACGCCATGACCGTGCAAGCCCTCTTCCCCATCATTGCGCTGCACGAAATGTCGGGGGCCACGCTGGGCAATTTACCGCCGCAAGAAATCCGCCGCCAACTCATCGCCCGCCTGGAAGAGATTCCCAGCTACAAAGAACGCTTTGCCCAACTGTTTGACGAGGATGCGATTACGGCCGTCCAACTAGCCACCGCCATCGGCGCCTTCGAGCGTCGTTTTATTTTTACCGACGCCCCCTGGGACGCATACATCGCCGGCGACCGAAACGCCCTCACCGACCAGCAAAAACGGGGTGCGCTCCTCTTTTTTGGCGATTTGAACCCCGACGTGAACTGCGCCCAATGCCACAACGGCGATTTATTCACCGATTTGAACTATTACAACCTGCTCGTGCCGCAGTTGGGGCCGGGAAAAGGGTTTGGCGATAACGGCCGTGAAGATTGGGGCCGCTCCCTCATCAGTTACGATTGGCGCGACCAATACGCCTTCCGCACGCCCAGTTTGCGCAATGTCGCCCTCACCGCCCCCTACTTCCACACCGGCGCCTACGCCACGCTGGAAGCCACCATCTGGCATCACGCCAACATGTGGGAAAGCGCCGCCAATTACGACCCCAGCGCCCATTTGCCGCCTGCTTACTACAGCAGCGTCCGCGCCTTTGAGCCGGACAAGCAAGGCCATTCCGCCGCCCCCCAACTGCGCGACGGCCTCCCCCTCAGCGAGCAAGATGTGGCCGATTTGACCGCCTTCCTCAACGCCCTCACCGACCCGGCGGCGGAAGATTTGACCGCTTTCATCCCTGAATCGGTTCCCAGCGGCTTGCCGTTAGACCCGCTGCCCGACCCGGAACAGGTTAAACAGGCTTTGGCGCGGGGAGAAACGGCCGTCGCCATCTCCGACGAACCCGATCCCACAACCCCCTTCGGCTGGAAATTTGTAGACGCTACCACAGACGTAGGACTGGATTTCACCTATGGCAGTTTCGCCACCGCCACGTTTGACGATCCGGCGGCGATGATGGGCGGCGGGCTGTGCTGGATTGATTACGATAACGACGGCTGGCTGGATTTGTACCTCACCAACAGCCACGCTGAGGAAGAAGTGGATTACTGGAAAGCGCAGGGCGGGCTGCCGCAAAATGGGATGTTTAAGAATGAAAACGGCCGTTTCACCAACGTCAGCCAATCCACCCAAACCAACCTGGCCGGGCGCTTCACCGGCTGCGTCGCCGCCGACTTCAACATGGATGGCTGGTACGACCTGTTCGTCACCGCCGACGGCCCCAACGCCCTGCTCTGGAACAACGGCGACGGCACATTCACAGAAGGCGCAGCGGCCGCCGGGCTGGATACGCCCGAATGGAACACCCGTGCCATCGTCGCCGACCTGAATTTGGACGGCTGGCCGGATATGTTCGTGGGCAGTTTCATTGATTTGGAGTACGAAGTCCCGCGTCCCACCGGCGCGTTCCCCGGCGATTACTACGGTTTGCCCGATTATCTTTACCTCAACAACGGCGACGGCACTTTCCGCGACGTAGCCCAAGCCGCTGGCCTCACGCTTAACGAACGCGCGCTGGGAGCCATTTTCAGCGATGTGGACATGGACGGCGACCTCGATTTGTACATCGCCAATGATGGACAAGCCAACCGGCTGTACGTCTACGACCCCATGCCCAATGACCCCGAAAATATCGGTTTCCGCTATCTGGAAATGACGCATGACGCGGAAGTGGGCGACACGGGCAGCGGCATGGGCGTCAACAGCGCCGATTACGACGGTGACGGCTTTTTTGACCTGTTCGTGACCAATTGGGAAGCGGAATTGAACGCCATTTATCGCAATGAAACGGCCGATGAAGGCACTCTCAATTTCCGTTACAGCACCTACCGCATCGGGATGCGCGGGCTGGGCAATGACATGACAGGCTGGGGGACGATGTTTGCCGATTTTGACCATGATGGGGATGTGGATTTGTTGACTGTGAACGGCCGTGTCCCCGTCACCAACTGGGATACCGACCCGGAACTGGTGCGGCTATACGGCAATCGGCTGGCTGAAGGGCATCCGGGCGAGTTCCGCGAATGGACGCAGCTTGTTGGCTTGAAAGAGGTCGGCCCGCTCATCGCGCGCGGGGCGGCGGCGGCTGACTTTGATAATGACGGCGATTTGGATGTGGCGGTGAATAGGATTGGGGGAACGGCCGTTCTTCTACGCAACGACGGCGGCAATGAGGCTGGCAACTGGCTGGAAATTGGCTTCGACGGCTTCTATCCGGGGACGATGGTAACGGTGACGCTGCCCGACGGCACCCAACTCCTGCGCGAATGGCACGCCGGCAGCAGCTATCACTCCAGCGAAGACCCCCGCCTCCATTTCGGTTTTGGGGATACAGAACGTGTGGATGTGGCGATTCGATGGCCAGACGGCTCTATTTCTCAGATGGAGGATGTTGCGGTTAACCAATTGATACAGTTGAAAAAGTAGAGAAATGATGAGTCGATTAATCCAATTCTTGAAAAGAACACCTGCTCAAAACTATATAAACGCAATTATTGTAAGTATCGGTTTATTGGCCGATATTATTTCATTAGGATTGTTTTTCGGTGCTATTCATACACCAGAAACCGGTTCGAATTTTTACGTAAATAGCCAGGAATTCCTGGCTTGGGTATTAATAGCTTTGATTTATAGTATTGGCTTGATAAATGCCTTTATTCGTCGTAGATGGCGCAAATTATTCGGTATTAAAACAGCAGATCATTCTGTGAAAAATATGCTTTGGATTTCCGATCTCTTACTTACTCTCGCAGGGGCTAAAGACGAACACTCAGAAGTTCGGGCGCGGAATTTCAAACGTGATTTTTCAATCATGTACGTTATTATGTTTCCAATTACTTTCCTTTATGCCAGGGCCATCAGCGCAACTGTAAGCGCAACAACCATTACTTCGTCCCCATGGGGGGATGTGGTATCTGCGGCATTTATAACCATTCCCACGGCAATTGGAATGATGGTTATTACCAGCATGTTTGATTTTGCATTATCTATGTTTGCAGGCGACCAGAACCCAGAAGGATAAGTGGAGAGTTCTTTTTACTTCATTCCCCATACATATTCTGCTGTAAAAATGTAATGTCATTTTGTGGCCGCTTCTCTAACTTTTTAATCAAGTGTAATCCATATTTTGCCAATCAGCCCATTCCCCTTGTTCTGAATCAGCCATCTCTTTATAAGTATCCTCCCAATTAAGTTTTTCGCTTTGGGCAGCGCGAATCAAAACCCCATCCTGTGTTTCTTCCAAAAAAACGAGATTCCTAAATCCATATTTTGATATGATTTTCTTGGGTAATCGAATCCCTTGAGAATTGCCAATTTTGATCAGTCTTTCTTCTTTTACCATGATTGCTTTCTTGTTCCACGCTCTGCATGGGGATGAGGCGGAGACGTTGAGAGAAGGCCGCCATACCACCATCTAATAGTGATAACGGCACGATAAAATCGTCAGATAGTCATCGTCAACAGCATAAACAAACCGGTTTGTATCGTCAATACGGCGCGACCAAAATCCTGATAGATTTTCTCTCAGCGGTTCCGGTTTGCCGATTCCTGCAAAAGGCGACCTTTGCGTCTCTTTAATTAACCGATTGATACGCTTGAGCGTCTTTCTATCTTGCGATTGCCAGTAGATGTAATCTGACCATGCTTCATCTGTCCAGGCCAGTTTCCTACTCGTCATCTAACAAATCCCTTTCTGTAATGCGGCCTTCTCGGAATTGTTCGATGGAACGGGCAAGATGCGCGGCATTTGCCGGCGATTTCAGTAAATGGACTGTTTCCGTTAAGCTGTTGAACGAGTCTAACGACATAACAACAGCATCTTCAGCATCTCGTCGGGTGATAATTGTGTAATCCGCGTCATCAACAACGTGATCCAAGACATTTTTTAGGCTGTTTCTGGCTTGTGTAAATGTTATGACGCGCATAACGATCTCCTTTTCTGTTCAATATCTTGTACAAGTATAACACGGCGGCTACACTTGTACAAGACATAGGACATGTCCAGAACAATCTGACTACTACAGCACGGCGCAAAACGATTTTGTAGAACGATTTGCCAAATCGTTCAGGCGCGATTTACCAAATCGCGCTACAGAATCACACCCGGAAACTTACACCAGGCTGTACTACTCCGGCGTGACGTAAGCGGCGGTGATGCCGCCGTCTACCATGAATTCGGTGCCGGTGACGTAGGAGGAGTCGTCGGAGGCGAGGAAGAGGGCAGCGGCGGCCATCTCTTTGGCTTCGCCGAAGCGGCCCATGGGGATGTGTACCAAGCGGCGTTGTTTTTTCTCTTCGGTGTTGAGGAATTTCATGAGCAGTTCGGTGCGCAGGGGGCCGGGGCAAAGGGCGTTGACGCGGATGTTTTCGCGGGCGTGGATGACGGCTAATTCGCGGGTCATGGAGAGGACGGCGCCTTTGCTGGAGGTGTAGGCCAACTGGGGCGTGGCCGCGCCCACCAGGGCGACGAAGGAAGCGGTGTTGATGATGGAGCCACCGCCGGCCCGCCGCAGGGCGGGAATGCCGTATTTGCAGCCCAGAAAAACGCCTTTGACGTTAATTGCCATCGTCAAATCCCACACGTCTTCTTCGGTGTTGATGGCGTCGTCGTCACGGCCGTCCATGATGCCGGCGTTGTTGAAGAGGATGTTGAGTTGGCCGTAGGTTTCTTCGGCGACTTGCACCATGTTTTGGCAGTCAGCGGCCTGGGAGACGTCGGCGTGGACGAAGACGGCCGTTCCCCCTCCATCCGCTATCATTTTTACAGTTTCTTGCCCGCCTGCGTCGTTCACATCGGCGCAAACGACAGACGCGCCCTCCCGGGCAAATAACAGGGCAGTTTCGCGGCCAATCCCGCTGGCTGCGCCGGTGATGAGGGCTACTTTGTTTTGTAATCGCATGACTTGCTCCTTTGTTGTTGCGGAGTTGCGAAGTCGCGGGGTTGCGAAATAATAAAATCACTTCCCCCCTCGCCACTCTGCAACTTCGCTAAATTCTCTCAAAATATCGTTTCCGTTCCCAATCGGTAACGGCCGTATCATACAACGCTTGTTCGGTGCGGTAAAAGTGGGCGTAATGGTCAACGATATCATCGCCAAAGACCTGGCGGGCGAAATCGCTGGCGGCAAAGAGGTCGGTCGCTTCGCGCAAGGTGTAGGGCACGCGGGGGAGGGTTTGGGCCTTATACACATCCCCTTCAAAAACCGGCGGCGGCTCGGTTTGGTTGGCGACGCCATCCAGGCCGGAAGCCAGGGCAGCGGCAAAAGCCAGGTACGGGTTCACATCGGCGCCGGGGATGCGGCATTCGATGCGCAGGCTTTGCCCTTTGCCGACGACGCGGAAGCCGGCGGTGCGGTTGTCATAGCTCCAGGCGATGCGGGTGGGCGCCCAGGAGCCGTCTTCGTATCGTTTGTAGCTGTTGATGGTGGGGGCGTAGAAGACCATCACGTCCGGCACATGCGCCATCCAGCCACCCAGGAACCAGCGGAAGATATCGGAACCCATCACGGGGCCGAATTGTTTGTTACCGTCGAAGGCGTTACGGCCGTTCTGCCACAAGCTCAAATGGATATGACAACTCGATCCGGCTTGCCCACTGTTCGGTTTCGCCATAAACGTGACGCTCACCGCCAACTGGTCGGCCACTTCCTTGAGACACTGCTTGAAAATGCCGTGCCGGTCGGCCATCGTCAACACATCGGCGTAGCGGATGTTGAGTTCGTGCTGGCCCCGTCCCCACTCTCCTTTGGAATTTTCGACGGGAATGCCGGATTGTTTGAGATGGCGGCGAGCAACGGCCGTAAATTTTTCCTCCCGCGCCCCTTGCAGCATGTGATAATCCTCGATGTACCAGCCCATCGGATCCAGGTTGGCGTGGCCTTTTTGGGCGGCCGTTTTGTACGACTCTTCAAAAATGTAATACTCCAGTTCGGACGCGGCCATGCCGTCATAGCCTAATTGGGCGGCGCGGTCTAGCTGGCGGCGTAAAATGGAGCGGGGGGCAACGCTGACGAGTTGATGGGTTTTGTCGTTTTGCACGTCGCACAAGACCAGGGCTGTTTTATCCAGCCAACTGGCGACGCGCAGGGTGTTCATGTCGGGCACAAGGTGAAAATCGCCATAGCCTAGCTCCCAATTGGCGAATTTGTAGCCGGGGACGGGTTCCATTTCCATGTCTACGGTGAGTAAATAGTCGCAGGCGTGGGTGTCGCCGGATTCGAGGAAGAATTCAGCGTCGAACCGTTTGCCCATGAAACGGCCGTAATGGTCGGTAAACACCACTGCGACCGTCTCGATTTGGCCTTGCGCGACGAGTTCAGTCAATCTTTCAACAGTTAACATGCCGTGTATCGTCGTCATTCGAACCCCTTTTAAACCAAAGTGTATATTCTTGAACTACTCCCCTCCATTTGGCACATAAGGATACACGTCGTTACTATTTTCGTAAACCAGTTGGTGTGAATTGGGAAGGATGTAGGATGAAAACGGCCGTTCCCCCCAACACACACTGGCAAAGAGAAACGGCCGTCTCCCCCCACATATTTGCAGGAAAAACGGCCGTTCTCAATCTATTCAGACAACTTCTTTGACGGGAACTACCCGCAAATTGCTGCCAACTTATCCATTTCTTTTTTTCCGGCGACGGCCGTTCAACATCCCCCAGCCGCCAACCATACCCAGCGCCATCGGCAGGATCGTCGCCGAAGCACAGATACCAGAGAGAGGACCACCTTTGTCGCTCGGTTCTTCGGTCGGTTCAGTTGGAGCAACAGGCTCATCCACCGGTTGTTCTTCGTCATCGGAAACAGGTGCATCCGGGGCAGCCTCAGTGTTTTCCCAAGGAGAAGGGTCGGCATCCGGGCCTTCAGCCCATTTGTAACAACCGCCACCTGATTGGCCTAAGCCACCACTGCAGCTATCCTGCTCATAACATTGTTCAAACGTTAATCCTTCTTGAAATTCCCATTCACCGGTTACATTGCTTTGCCAATAACAACCTTCGCCACTGGGAGCAGCGCCAGCAACAGGCACAGGCAACCCCTGGAAGTCAGTCGCAGAGGCAAAATACTCATCAGGAATACCCGCTATACTTTCTTGGAAAGATAACGCGCCTTCGATAAAGGTTTCGCTTTCGGTTGCCAGCAAGTCATAGGTGCATTGATACAGAGCCAAAGAGCCAGTAACACCAGCATTTGTACACTTCGCTTCAGCCTCCGCACGCGCCGCAGGATCAAAATCGTTAATTGTGAGCACGTCCAACGAGTCAATATCCGTACCTTGACGCATACCTTTAGCAAGGACGTTTCGCAACACAGGATTGCTAGCTACAGGATAGGGAGTGTGGAACAACGATTCACCTTCGCGAGGTATCCAGCTATCGCCAAATTGATTTAGAGGTTCACCTTTAATCGGAGGATTCTGTGCCGTTTCACCATCCCTGAAATGAACATCGTTCCCTCTTACACCATCAAGATTACCGAGCAATCCCTCATAAGTGAGTGAATCATCCAAATTCTTGATACAGGCATCCATATGACTGTTTGGATAAATTCTTACCCGAGAAGCTGTATGATTACCCGGCCAAAAGATTGTGAAATCATTTGACATATTACCTTTCGTGGGAATAACAGCGCCGCCATTCGAAAGAGTAAGCGTATCCTGAGATGCCGGTAATGATGCTTCGTTACCATTGACATAAAAGGTCAATTGTGGTTTTAAGTAAAACTCCAAAATGTCTCCGGAAACATTCATGGCGATAGCCGCATTAACAGCAACTGCTCGATTTGGATGAAGGGGCCATGGCTCCTGACGCGCCTGAAGCATTACGGTGTTTGAGTTGGTTGAACGGCTCAGGATGAAATCATTTCTTTCCTGGAAGTCATATACTAACCCATCAGGAGTTGTGATATGCACATCGCCTGCTGAATTTAATGGGCACACAAAATTAGTGTCTGGCACGGCAGGTTCCAGGCAGGTGCAGTCGGAAATCTCTTGAAGCTGCTCTACAGTAAGCGCCTGGTCATAGAAACGAATGTCATCCATGGCGCCCTTGAACCATTGGGGATCGCCCGAGTTATGACGGCCAAACCGGAACTTATCTCCATCACCAAAAGTTCCTCTGTTGTAGACCTCCTCACCATATAATTTCATTTCCTCAGTCTGAGAGCCAAGATACAATTTTATCTTGTCAGTTTCATAAACTACTGCTACATGGTACCATTTGCCCTGATCGATTTTTATATCGGTATTCCAGAAGCCGTCGTGATACTGAACGTCGAGGGTTCCATCCCCTTCTTTTGGTCCTCCATTCTGAGGATCGTAACCAATAATCAGCGAATGCCCATATTTCCCACTTACATCACTATCTACAACAGAACGTGCGCCAGAAATATCGTCGGCCCGGAACCAGACTGAGAAGGTGAGCGGAACAAAGTTACTATCCTCATTTGTCTGGATATAGGTTTGGCCGTCAAAGTAAAGGGCGCCAGTGGGGTTACCGAATCGATCCGCGGTTGTTTGAGGATTCCCATACGCTACTCCGGCTTGAGTTACCAAATCAGCCTCGGGTACGGAATCTTCAAGTGAACCGTTATCTAGTGTATAGATGGAAATTTCCTTGCCAAGGAGACCCGCCTCGGTTGAAACTGAAGAATCAGAAACGGTCTGAGAGGTGCAAGTACAGGTTGACTCCTCGGCAGGAGGCGCGACTGAGTTCACAAGTGTGTCTTCTTCGGCTGTGTTGTTCCCAAGAGCCGGATCATTAACATCTGACGAAACTGAAGCTTTTATCGTTAATGTTTGACCGCCTGTGCCTTCGTTAA
>JANTHP010000016.1 GCA_024762395.1 Anaerolineae bacterium
CTCCTGCGCCTGTCCCTCATCCTCATAAACAACAACCTTATCGCCGCCGCGCATTTGAATCTCCTTGATGTTGACGCCCAGCCGAAACTGCGCCCCGTCCCGTTCCAGCGAACGCTGCACGATGGCCGCCGCTTCAGCGTCCTCGCGGCCCAGCGCCTGCGGCAAAATGTCGAAAACCGTCACCTGGCTGCCCAGCCGCTGGAAGGTTTGGGCCAATTCGGCTCCAATCGGCCCCGCGCCGATGACGGCCAGGCGCGGCGGCAGCTCGGTCAGTTGGAAAAAGACGGATTCGTTGGTCAGAAAGCCCGCCTCTTTGAGTCCAGGGATGGGAATGACGGCGGGGCGCGAACCGGTGGCGATGACCGCTTTTTTGAAATGGATGGTTTTGCCGTCAATCTCGAAGGTTGTGGGGGAGGTGAAACGGCCGTCGCCCATAAACGTATCAATTCCCAGTTCCACAAAGCGTTGGGCGGCGTCGTGATGGCTGATGTCGGCCCGCACCCGGCGCATCCGCCCCATCACCGCCCCGAAATCGGCCGCCGCGCCATCGGGGATGCGGACGCCCAGCGCTGCGGCGTAGCGCAAATCGCCCAGCGCTTTGGCCGAGCGGATGATGGTTTTGGACGGCACGCAGCCGACGTTCAGGCAGTCGCCGCCGAAGATGTTCTTCTCGACCAGGGCGACTTTGGCCCCCACGCCGGCGGCGCCGACAGCGGCGACCAGCCCGGCCGAACCGCCGCCGATAACGAGTAGATTGTAACGGCCGTCAGGCGTCGGGTTTTGCCAATCAGCGGGGCGGGCGTGGGCCAGCCAATCTTTATTCAATTCATCAAGTGGTTTAATTTCGTGTTGATTCATGTTTTTGGTGTGATTGGAGACTGGAGATTCGAGACTGAGCAATTTCCAATCTCTAATCTCTAATCTCCAATCTCTTCTTTGCTTTTCATGATACGAGAAACGCCAATACTGCCCAAAATCAACGCCACCGATGCGCCCAGCGCCAGCGGATTGACCTGCAATTCCCCATTCAGTAATTCGTCTAGCGTGCCGAACGAGGTTCCCAAAAGGGTGAAGGAGATGGTGCCGGGGATGGAGCCAACGGCCGTTCCCAGCAAAAACGGCAGCCAATGAATCTTCAAAAAGCCGGAAAAATAGTTGACTAAATCATAGGGCAGGAAAATCAGGCGCATGATCAGAACCGTCTCAAAACTGTTTTCCCGCATCCGCGCCGAATACCGCTGCATCAAGCCGCTGCTTTCCTCATCTTCCAAAACGCCCTTGCCAAAGAAACGGCCGACAAAATAAGCGATCAACGCCGATCCATTGCTGCCGATGATGGTGTAAAGGATGCCCAGCGGCCCAAACAGAAAGCCGGCCAGCACAGTGAGGATGGTCGCCGGGAAAAAGATGAGCGGCCTGATCCAGTAGAGAACGATGTAAACAAGGGGGCCGAAGACGCTGCCGGTAACGGCCGTTGTCACCCGGGCGGCCGAATCCGCCAGCGTCAAATCGTTTTTCTGCGTATAAAACCAATAACTGCCTAGTAAAACCAGCCAAAATGCCACAGCAATCAACTTGCTGCCATGCTGTTGTAAAAACGATGCTTTCTTCTGCGAGTCGCGCGTGTATTCCTTTGTTGTCGCTGTCAAAATAAAAATCTCCTCTTTCAGGATTGGGACAGGCATCCCGCCCACCGTTCAATTGTGTACAGTTAGGACGCTGCGACTGTAGGAATTCTTACAATATCAAAATCACCATTTTGCTTTTCGTGTATAATTAAACAAACATTTGGTTCATGAGGTTTTGATATGGACAGCTTGACAATGGATTTTCCCAAAGGATTGGAAACGGCCGTATCCACCACCCGCTCAGAATTCGAAGCGCAGGTACGGTTAATGGCCGCTCTCAAAATGTTTGAATTAGGAAAACTATCTTCTGGCAAAGCCGCCCGGCTAGCCGGCATGTCCAGAGTCGCATTTTTTGAGATGTGCGGCCGTTATCAGGTTCCTGTGGTCAATTACTCGCCAGAAGAACTTGAGCAAGATGTGAACGCTTTGAAGAGTTCATCGTGAATATTGTTACCAATACCGGGCCGCTCATCGCTCTGGCAAAAATTAACCAGTTAGCTTTGTTATCGAAGCTGTTTGCTTCCGTTTCTATCCCCCCAGCCGTACATCGTGAACTTTTGGCTAAAAGCGGTCCAGAAGCTGACCGTCTTGACGATGCATTGCATCAAATCATCAACGTAACGGCCGTACCTGATTTTCCAGCCGAAGTTCTGGTGGCGACAGATTCTCTGGGCGCTGGTGAGAAACAAGCTGTCGCTTTGGCCTACATTGAGAAAACGATTCTTGTTATTGACGAGCGTCTGGGCAGAACCGCCGCTCGTCAGCTCGGATTAACCGTAACTGGCTCCACAGGCATCCTCATCACAGCCAAGCAGCGTGGTCTTATTCCCCATGTTATCCCGCTATTGCATGACATCAGGCGCTATGGATATTGGTTGTCAGACGAATTAATTGCAACGGCTGCCAAACTGACGGGCGAAACAGAATAAACTACGCTCGTCTTACGCCTCGTACACCCGCGCCACGCCCGGCACTTGCCGCAGCAGTTCCAGCAAATCGGAACAAACCTTCGTATGCCGTTCGGGGAACTCCATCACCAAGTCGCTGCCAATCAGGCGCAAACTCAATGAATCACTCCCTTGATAGGCGCTGGATTTTTCCAACGAGCGACGACACGCCTCTTTCCAGTTGCCGACCGGCTTGATTTCGATGATGACGGTGCGGGTTTGCTCCGGCAGCGAGGGCGGCTGATTAAATGTGAGGGCGGGCGGGGGTGAAGGAGTGACCGGGGGAGCGGCGTCAGCCTGCTTCTTTGCTGCTGGCGGCGCGGCCTGGGCCGGGGCGGGCATGTCGTCTTCAAAGTTGGGTGGCGGGGGAGGCGGGCTGCCGGCGAGTAGGGGAGTTGGTTCAGCGATTTTGGCGGGCGGCGGGGTCGGTTTGGGTTGGTAAGATGAACGGCCGTTCCCATTCCCATTTCGCGGCGGCACATAGGCATCTTCGTACCCCGCATTCCCATGCGCCGCGTCCGCATCCTGCGCCATCTCCACCTTCTTTTGCACCCGATCCACAATAATCGTGATGCTGTCATCCCGTACCTGCACCTTGCCCTGGATGACCAGAATCTCATCCATTTTCACAATTTCCCGGACCTGTTTCCAGGTACGCGGGAAGAAGATGATGTCCACACGGCCGTGCAAATCCTCCAACGCCGAGAAAGCCATCGCGTCGCCCTTCTTCGTCGTATGCGGCCGTAAATAGCTGATCATCCCCGCCATTTTCACTTGCTTATCATGCCAGTTCGCATCCAAATCCGACGTCACCGTGAAACCATTACCATCACTCTTCAAGATGGGGGCCAAAACACGCTCCAACGGATGTTCAGACAAGTAAACACCGATGAGTTCCTTCTCCCAATCCAGCAGTTCGCGGTGATCAATCGCCTTGATTTGTGATTCCGGGCGCAGCAAATCCACCGACGCATCCATCGCCGCTGCCACTGCGCCGCCAAACAAACTCATCTGGCCGGCCGCCGCCGCGTCGTGCGTTTTGCCGCTGTAGCCCGTAATCCGGTCCAGCGCGTCCAAAAACTGCGGGCGCGTTCCCCACTCGTCAAACACGCCCACCTTCACCATAGATTCGATGGCCCGTTTGCCCACGCGGCGCATATCCACGCGGTCGCATAAATCTTGCAAATCCTTAAACGGCCCTTCCTCTCGCGCCGCCAAAATCAGCTCAATCGGCCCTGTGCCCACATTTTTGATAGCGCCTAGCCCGTAGCGGATGACTGGTTTGCCGTTTGACTCTTCGATGGAGAAATCGAGAACGGCCGTGTTAATCTGCGGCGGCGCAACGGCGATATTCATCCGGCGCGCCTCCGCCAGGTACTTCGCCACCTTTTCCGTATTATCCCGCTCCACACTCAGCAGAGCCGCCATGTACTCCACCGGATAATGCGCCTTCAAAAACGCCGTCTGGCAAGTGATAACCGCATAATCGGCGGCGTGCGCCTTGTTAAACCCGTAGCGCGCAAAAAACTCAATATCGCCCCAAATCGCGTCGCAAACCTCTTTGGAGTAGCCGCGTTCCATCGCCCCCTTAGTAAACTTAACCCGATGCTCCTCCATCAACTTCTTCTTCTTCTTCGCCACCGCCTTGCGGATCATATCCGCATCCCCCGGCGCGTACCCGGCCAAATCAGACGCAATACGGATGATCTGTTCCTGATAGACCAAAATACCGTAAGTGTCTTCCAGAATCGGTTTCAAATCCTCCGTGTGGTACTCGACAATATCCCTGTTTTCAAACAGCGCCGCGTGCATCCGGCGAATGTATTCAGGGATATTTTCCATCGGCCCCGGCCGGTACAACGAAATCGCAGCAATAATGTGATCAAAACGGCGCGGCTTCATCTCCATCATCAAGCGGCGCATCCCCGCCCCTTCCACCTGGAAAACGCCGGACACCTCGCCCCGTTCCAGCATGTCAAACAACGCTTCCGGCTTCTTGCTAGGGTCCGGGCCGACATGGCCGATGTCATAAGGGATATTGTCCATCGTATACTTCGTGCCATGCTGCTCTTCAATGAGCTTCGCTGCCTTACGCATGACCGTCAGCGTACTCAAACCCAGAAAATCCACCTTAAGCAGGCCAATAGACTCCACAATCGCCATCGGCCACTGGGTAACGGATTGGATGCCGCCCAGCCCCACATCGCCGCTGGTGGGCCGGTTAAGCGGTACATATTCCACCAATGGCTTATCGGAAATAATGACCCCGGCGGCGTGGCTGGAAGCGTGACGGGCAACCCCTTCGAGGGAAGCGGCCGTGTCTATCAATTTTTGCGCTTTACTGTCTGTACGATGCCGTTCCTTGAAATCGGCCGAGAAAAACTCATGCTCTTTATCCAGCACATTGGCGATTTTGACCGGCTTACCCGGAATCGCCGGAATCATCTTGGCAATCTCGTCCACCTGCGGCAGCGGCATATCCAGCGCGCGGCCCACATCCCGGATGGCCGCCCGCGCCCCCAATGTACCGAAAGTGATAATTTGGGCCACCTTGTCCTGGCCGTATTTGCGGACGGTGTACTCAACCATCTCATGACGGCGGTCATCGGGATAATCCAGGTCAATATCAGGCATAGAAACACGCCCCGGATTGAGGAAACGCTCAAAAATCAGCCCGTTGGCTAACGGATCAATGCTGGTAATGCCCAGTGAATAGGCAACGACCGACCCCGCGCCCGAACCACGCACATTCCACCAAATATCGGCCTCGCGGGCAAATTCGCACATATCCCAGACGATGAGGAAGTACGTATCAAAACCCATTGTGTGAATGATGCCCAACTCATGGTTGAGGCGTTGGCGCAGCACCTGGTCGGTGGCGGCGCGTTCTTGACCGTAGCGCCAGACCAGCCCTTTCTCGCACAAATGGCGCAGGTACGTTTCGGCGTTGTACCCGGTTGGCACGTCAAACAGGGGAAGATGATAACCTTTGGGGTCTAAATCCACCTCGCACATTTCGGCAATGAGCAGGCTGTTTTCCAGCGCGCCGGGGACGTGGCCGAACATCTTGTGCATCTCGTCATGTGATTTAAGGTAGTAGCCGTTGTCGGACATGCGCATACGTTTGGGCATGTCCACCGTGCTGCTGGTTTGGATGCACAGCAGCACATCATGCGGGTTGGCCTCTTCCGGCGTGGTGTAATGGACATCGTTGGTGGCTAAAAAGCGCAAATCGTACTTTTTAGCCATGTTGAGGAGTTCGTTGTTGACGGTTTTGAGTTCGGGAATGTTGTGATCTTGCAGTTCGACGAAGAAGCGTTCTTTGCCGAATACGTCTACGTAATAGCGCATCAGTTCATGCGCTTTATCCAGTTGGCCGCGATTGATGGCGCGGGGGACTTCGCCAGCCAGGCAGCTTGTGGTGGCGATGATGCCTTCGCTGTGCTGGGCGAGGTAATCGTGGTCTATGCGCGGTTTGTAGTAGTAGCCTTCTAGCTGGGAGGCGGAGGCGATTTTGAGCAGGTTTTGGTAGCCGGTTTGGTTTTGAGCCAGCAGCAGCAGGTGGAAGCGCTCGCGGTCTCGTTGGGAATCTTTATCCTGCATCCGGCGGGCGGCGACGTAGGTTTCGACGCCGATGATGGGCTTGACGCCCGCTTTTTTGGCGGCGCGGTAGAAGGGGATGGTTCCGTACATGGTTCCGTGATCGGTGAGGGCGACGGCCGGTTGGTTGAGTTCTTTGGCGCGGGCGACGAGATGGTCAATACGGCTAAGGCCATCGAGCAAAGAGTATTCGCTGTGGACGTGTAGGTGGACAAATTCCTTCTGGCAGGTTTCACACATAATTTTTGGCAGTTGGTTATTGGTTATTGGTTGTTGGTTGCTAGTTGTTGGTTGCTAGTTGTTGGTTGCTAGTTGTTGGGTTGTTGGCTCAATTGTTGTAATGCCCAACATGGGGGTGAGTATAGCACAATTGCGGGGATGGCGGGTTAAAGATTTTAAAATTTTAAGGATGGGGCGCGAGCGCTGCCTGAAAAGGGAAAAGCAGAATAACCATTTGCTTCCTTTGGCATTGTTGTCACGCCCCCCATGCGCAATCCATCCTCCCGGAGGTTCGACGCCTCCGGGAGGATGGGATCATAATTGGGTAACTGCGGTATTTTCTCAATATTTCGGGGGAAAGTTGACAAATTTTCCTATGATACTGGTGTAAGACGAAGCGCTAATGAAATTTGTCAACGCTTATCCACACAACGGCCGTTTACCCATCCAGATTCAACGTAAAGCTGCCCAAAATACGGTCAAGCGCGTTAAGATCGGCGTCGCTGATGATATTGATCATCACCAGGATGAGGACATCATTGGTATCGGCAGGTTTGGCGGCCAACACCAGGTAGGTGGAATTGGCGTCCCCGCAATTCTCCCAGACATCATAAGCGCCGGCGTAGAGGGAGTTCTCGAAATCATAACGGCTGTCATAACTACATGATTCGGCGTTATCAAGCGTATCCAACGCATCGGGAACAGCGATATCCCCTAACGTGGCGGAGGCGCGTACTACAATGCCGGGCAGCGCCCATGATGAATAATAATCGTCAAGATTGGATGAAGCCCTCAGCGCAACTCCCAGCGTCTCGTCGGAAGATGAAACCCATAAACTGCCGTCTACATCCGACCATTCGACGGGGACATCCACCGAGAGCAACTTGGTATCGTCTGTAATGGTCATGTACCGGCTGTAGCTGGCGGCGCTGTCGTTGGACACGTCCTCGTTGAGTTCTTGGGCAAAGGAGAAGGATTGTTCCAGTTCACGGCCGTTAAGCTGACCTTCCAATACTTCTTGCGTTTCATAACGTAAAACCTGAATGTCCATCGTGTCATCGGCGTTGTGGGTGCGTAAAATATCGCAGTAGTCGGACATCGTGCCGTCGGTCGCCAAAACCAACCCTTGCAGCGAGGTGATAATGTCGCCCGGTTCAACACCGGCAGCATCGGCCGGGCTGCCCGACTCAACAGCGGAAACCCAGATACCGCTCAAGCCGCTGTCATTGCTGGCAGCAAATCCGTTGACGCCGATACTGGTTACATCTTGCCCCGCTTCCAATTGTTCGATGATGGGCAAGGCTTCATCCCGGTTGATGGCAAAGTATTGGTTCGCGTCCAGGTTGCCGGCATAGTTAATGCCCACAACACGGCCGTCGCTGTCCACCAGGGGACCGCCGGAATTGCCGGGGTTGATGGTGGCGTCATGTTCCAAAACCGCGTCTACCGAAGCCCAGATCGTCTCTCCGTTGGCCTGCGCTTTAGAAACCACACCGCGCGTCAGCGTAAATTCAGGGTTGCCGAGAGGGAATCCGGCCGTATACACATCCAGCCCCACATTAATGTCCCCTTCGTGCCATTCCAGGTAGGGGAAATCGTCGCCGTCAATGTCAATCACCGCCAAATCGGAGCATTCAGAAATGCCGATGATTTTAGCGTTACGCGGCTGGTCTTCGCCCTGAACGTAAACTTTGATCAGGGCCGCGCCGCCAACAACGTGATGATTGGTAATGGCAATGCCCGATTCGTCAATGATGAAACCGGAGCCGCTGCCGGCCGTATTCAATTGCATACCTTCTTTTATATCCGCGAAAGAGCCTTGAGCCACAATCTGAACGACGGCGTTCTGTACCGATTCCAAATCGGAAACGGCGTTTGTCTCCGGGACGGGCGTCTCTGTCGGCGGGGCGGGAACATCGGTGGGCGGGGCGGGGGTATTAGCGGGCGCGGCAACATCGGCGTCGGGCACATCCGCCGCTTCATCCCCGCCGCCGCAGGCTGCCAGGAGCAGCAGTAAAAGGATAAACAGGAGGGCTGAAAACGGCCGTTTCCCTCCCAATGATACATAATTCTTACGATACAACGTTTTCATGGTAAATCCTCCATCTTTGAAAATAATGCGCCTGAGTTTTCATCACCAGACGGCTGGTTTAATTGGGCTTCTATAAAGGCAAAAGCACATTGCGGGCTGGTAAAATGGCGTCGTTCGCCGGTATGCGGGTCTTCTAGCGAGGCGCGCCAGAAAGCATTGGCCTCACCGCGCCACAGCCGAAGCATATAAGCATAATAATCCGGGGAAAACGTATCGCCCATTTGCCAAACCCATCTTAATTTTTCATTCGCCTTAAGCTATAATGTTCGTAATGATTTCAGTGTAATCCGCAAACGATCAGAAAACGATCAGAGCAATTAAATGGACGTCTATAAATGAGTTCCCTTTTTGAGATTGGAAACTAGAGAACTGGAGACTGGCAATCTCTAATCTCCAGTCTCTACTCTCTAGTCTCTAATCTCTAATCTCTAGTCTCAGGAAGTAAATCCTAAACAATTACTTAGTTTTTCCGGTGAAGTCACGCATTGGGCAGGCATCGCATGGATCGGACGCTGCGCATCAGATTGCTGGGCGAAGTGACAATTGAGTTGGCCGGGAGCCGGGTGACGGGGCTGCCTTCGCGCACGGCGGAGGCGTTGTTAATTTACCTGGTATGTCACAAACGGCCGTTTTCCCGCGAGGTTCTGGCCGAATTATTGTGGGACGACCGCCCCCCAAAACAAGCCCTCGCCAACCTGCGCTCCACCCTCTCCAGTTTGCGCCGCGTCTTTGGCGACTACCTCATCATCACCCGCCAAACGGCCGCTTTCAACCACGACAGCGACTATTACCTGGACACAGCCGAATTCTACCGGCTGACAACCCGGCTACCCGACAACCCGACTACCCGACCATCCGACTATCCGACCACCCGACAACTCGACCACCCGACTACCCGACTAAAAGACGCCCTCGCCCTCTACCGGGGCGATTTCCTTTTCGGCTTTTACCTGCGCAATAATCGCGGTTTTGAAGAATGGGCGGCAACGCAGCGCGAACGGTGGCAGCGCAGAGCCATCAGCGCTTTGCGGCAGATCGTTGCCGCCGCCGAACGGCGCGGCGATTATCACGACGGTATCCGGTACGCCAACCGGTGGCTGCGACTTGACCCGTTCAACGAAAACGCCCATCGCCGGATGATGACGCTGCAAGCCCGCACCGGTCAGTACAACGCCGCGCTGCTGCAATATCGCGCCTGCCGCCGCCTGCTGGCCGACGAACTGGGCGTAGACCCCGCGCCGGCCACCGCTACCTTGTTCCGGCGCATCCGTTCCGCCCATGATCTTCCCCCGCCCAAACTGCCGCAGCCGGCCGCGCCGTTTGTGGGCCGGGAAGCTGAGCTGGCGGAGCTGATTGGCCGTCTGGCCGATCCCACCTGCCGTCTGATTACGCTGCTTGGCCCCGGCGGCGTGGGCAAGACGCGGCTGGCCTTGCAGGCAGTCAACCAAATCGCCGCCAACCGCCCCGGCCTTTTTTTGCATGGCATTCGCTTCGTCCCCTTAACGGCCGTATCCGCCCTCCCTTCCTTCTTCTCTGCGCTGGCCGACGCCTGGCAAATCCCCGACTACGACGCCGCCGCTCCCCTTGAATCGGTTATCAATTTCCTGCGTGAAAAAGAAGCGCTGCTGCTGCTGGATAATTTCGAGCATCTGCTCAACGCTCATGCGCGGGACGCCGCCGATGCGCTGGCGGATATTTTGCAGCAAGCGCCGCTGGTTCGGCTGCTGGTTACTTCCCAGAAACGGCTCAATTTGCGCGAGGAATGGGTGTTTGACCTGGATGGACTGCCTTATCCCGCTGAGGAAACGGCCGTCCCCCCCGACTCATTCGCCTCCATTCAGCTTTTCGTGCAGCGCGCCCGCCGCTTGTGCCGCGCCTTTCGCCCCACAGCCGCTGATTTTCGGGCAATTACCTGCATCTGCCAGGCTGTAGACGGCTTCCCGCTGGGCATTGAATTGGCGGCGGCAGCCGTTCGCCGCCGCTCCTGCCCGGAAATTGCCGGCCAGTTGGCCCAGCGGCTGGATTGCCTGGCCGATGCGCCGCGCAATGCACCGCCGCGCCACCAAAGTTTACCGGCTGTTTTTGCGTATTCCTGGCAAATGTTGACGGCCACAGAGCAAACGGCCGTCCGCCGTCTATCCATCGTTCGCAGCCCCCTCACCCTGGAAACGGCCGTCGCCATTGCCGACACGACGCCGGAGACGCTGCACGCGCTGGTTGATAGCTCCTTCCTGCGCCTGATAAACATTCCCGACGCGCCGGCGCGGTTTGAGATGCACGCGCTGGCGCGCCAATTTGCCGGCGAAGCGCTGGCGGCCATCCCCGCGGCGGAACAGGCGGCGCGCGACCGCCACAGCCGCATCTTCGCCCAATTCCTGAACGATCAACGGGCACGGTTGCACGGCCACCAACAACAAGAAGCGATCACGGCCGTCAACGCCGTCATTGAAGAGGCGCGCGCGGCCTGGGCGTGGATGATCCGCCGGGAACGATGGGCCGATTTAGCCCTGGCGCTGGACGGACTGTACTGGTTTTACTGGCTGCGCAACTGGATACAGGAAGGAGAAAGCGCATTGGCGCGCGCCGCCGCCGCGCTGGCCCAATCAGACGCAAAAGACGACCTGCTCCTGGCCCGCATCCAGTCGCGGCAAGCCGAACTCCTCATTTGGCAATCTCGGCACGACGCCGCGCAAGCGCTGTTCACATCTGCCCTGCCAACGCTTACCGCGCATCAGGCGTGGGGCGATTTGGCCTGGGCCTTAAGCGCTCAGGGTCTAATGGCCTATCTTCAAAGCGACTATGAGGCCGCATGGCCAAGCCTGAAAAAAGCTTTGGCCCGTTTCCGACAGATGAACAATAAGGCCGGGCAAGCGTATGTCATCAATTTAATGGGCAATGTGGTCGCCGAGGGAAGGCGGGCAGATTCCGCCGAATCAACCCGCCTGTATCGGGAAAGCCTGGCGATTTACCGGGAACTGGGCGATTTGAGGGGACAATCGAAATGTCTGATTAACCTGGGGGCCACCGCGCAAACGCTGGGGGACGCCGCCGAAGCGCGCCGGTTATACCGGGAGGGGATTGTTATTTGCCGCCGCCTGAATAATTATAATGCGCTGGCTGTCGCCCTGACTAACTTGGGCCAACTGGAGGCCGACCAGGGTAACTATGCCGAGGGGGAAAGGCTGCTGCTGGAAAGCCTGGACATCAAGCGGGAAATTGGCGAACGGCGATCGCTGGCATTGGCGCTGAAGCAGTTGGAAGCTGTCGCCCGGCAAACGGGGCATTTCCGGCAGGCGCGGACGTACCTGGATGAGGCGTTGGCGATTAGTCGGGATTTGGGAACGGCCGTTCTCATGGCTGATTTGTTAACTGGCGCGGCCGCGCTGTACGCCGCACAGGGTCAATCGGAACGGGCGCTGGAATTGCTGACGGCCGTGCAAACAAGCGCCGTTCAGGATCGGGAAATTATGAGCGATGCGGACGCTCTTTGGCAAGAATTGGCCGCCGCGCTGCCGCCGGAAACGGCCGCTGCCTGTCGTCGTCGCGGGGAGGGGGTGGGGGTGGAAACGGCCGTCGCCGCCGTTTTACGCGATTTTCGCGCCGGGTCAGCCGGATGAAGGAAATCCTTATAAGCGTTTAGGTGACAGTCACTTTTCCCAGAGGTACCGGCGAATTCAAGACCGTTTTTAACGGTTACCGCGCATTGAAAGGCGGCCATTCTAGTGCGCTTCAGCGTACTTCTTGTGGCAGCCAACGGTTTTTAACCGTCGGCAATAGGCAAAAATTGGAATATGCAATCGCCCTGATATCCTTGCGGAATATATTGACAAAATAAAGATATACTGCTAATATCCCCACATATGGGTCGGCGACGACCTCTTTTTCTTATCAATTTAGCAAAAATGCCGTTGATTGTCGGGGGCAAGATCAACATTTACGGCCGCACACAACGCCCCGGTGGAGGATGGACATGTTATATATCGCGTTTCCCCCGTAACACCCCTTTTTAGAAGGTAATTGAATACTCCCTAATCGCCAAGCGGCTGCTTCTTTGCTGTCCTACTGCTATGCTACTTTGCCACTTTGCAACCTTGCCGCTTGCTTCTATCCCCCTGCATTTTGTAACTATACAGCTACCGGAGGTGACAGTCACTTATCAACATCATGACTTCGGCTAATACCTCTGGAAGAAGTGACTGTCAACTGAATAGTTACTGCATTTTTATGACAAGGAGTCTGTCATGTCATACGTCAAACCGGTCGCCGTCCGGCATACGGCGGATTTTTTTGGTAATCAACTTACTATCGTTATTCCCAGCCACAAACAATGGCTGCAGCTTCCCTTTCTTATTTTCTGGCTCATGGCCTGGACGTTTGGCGAACTGGCCGGCCTTAACGACATCGCCCGGCACGGACTCAATGGCGGCGGTCTCTTTTTGTTGGTTTGGATTACTTTTTGGACGATTGGCGGCGGCACGGCCGTTCTGACAATCCTCTGGATACTGTTTGGCCGCGAGATCATTGTGATAAACGGCCGTCATACCCTTACCCATCGGCGCGAAATTTTAGGCATAGGCTGGTCTAAACAATACGACCTCTCCCTCATTCAAGATGTACGCACAGTTACCCTGTCCCTGCCCCGTTCCCGCCAATGGCCCGGCTGGCAAAACTACGGCGTCATCGCCTTCGACTACGGCGCCAAAACCATCCGCATCGGTAACAGCTTAGACGAAGCCGAGGCCAAACAAATCATCCATGTGCTGCGCCAATACACGGCAAGTTAGCGCAAAATTTGAGTAAGTATCGGGAATTCCAATTCCCGATACACATCCAACTGTCAACTATCAACTGTCAACTATCAACTGTCCACTCAAAAACCTGTTTGTGATTATTTCGTGCGCCGCGCAAACAGGTTAATTTAACCGGCGCGCAATTTGGAGAACATCATGTCTATCGTACCAACCATACTCATCATTATCCTGGTCGGGCTGTTCATATTGGCCCTTCTGGCTCTGTCTGCCCGCTCGCTGCTAGGATTGGTCATCGTCAGCGAGCGCGAAGTGGGGGTCGTGGTTAAGAAATTCGGCCCCCGGCTGGCTCCCGGACAGCTTATTGCCCTCAAAGGCGAAGCGGGCTACCAGGCCGACACGCTGGCTCCCGGCTGGCATTTCGGCTACTTTCCCTGGCGTTTCGCCGTGCGCAAAGCGTCCGTCACCATCATTCCGCAAGGGGAGATTGGGCTGGTCGTCGCTTCCGCCGGCGACGCTATTCCGCCGGAACGCATTTTGGGCCGTATCGTTAAGTGCGACAATTTTCAGGACGCACGTAAGTTCTTAATGGGCGGCGGCGAAAAAGGGCGGCAGTTAGGCATTCTCACCTCTGGGACGTACCGCATCAATTCCGCCTTGTTTACGGTGATTACGGCCCGCAACGCAGAACAGCATGGCATGATGCCGCGTCAGCTTCACGTATATGGTGTGGCTCCGGATCGGGTAGGAATTGTGACAACGTTGGACGGCCGTCCCATTGATGAAGGCGAGATTGCCGGCCCCATCATTCACGGCCACAACAACTTCCAGAACGCGCAAACCTTTTTGAACAATGACGGCCGTCGCGGTCTGCAAGAACAAGTCCTCCTCTCCGGCTCATGGAACCTCAACCCCTGGTTTGTCAACATCGAGCAAGTCCCCATGACCGAAATTCCCATCGGGCACGTCGGCATCGTCATCGCCTACGTCGGCAAAGCCCACCAGGACGTGAGCGGCGCCTCCTTCAAACACGGCAACCTCGTCGAACCGGGACACAAAGGCGTCTGGGTCACACCGCTCTACCCCGGCAAACATCCCATCAACCCCAAAGTGATGAAGGTTGAGCTGGTTCCCACCACCAACATCGTCCTCAACTGGGCCACCCGCACCGAATCGCACAAATACGACCGTCATTTGTCGCCCATCACCGTACGTTCCAAAGATGGCTTCGCCTTCAATCTGGACGTGGCCCAAATCATCCATATCGGCGCGCCCGACGCCCCCAAAGTCATCTCCCGCGTCGGCTCCGTGCAAAACCTGGTAGACCACGTCTTGCAGCCGATTGTGGGCAACTACTTCCGCAACTCGGCACAGGAATACACCGTGCTGGACTTCCTCAGCGCGCGCAGCGAGCGGCAGGCGGAGGCAACCGAACATATCCGCCGCGCCATCAGCGCCTACGATGTGCAGGCGTTAGACACACTCATCGGCGACATCACCCCGCCCGACGAGCTGATGCTGACCCAAACCGAGCGCAAAATCGCCGAGGAAGAGCGAAAAACATATGAAATTCAGAGGCTGGCTCAGGATCAGCGGCAGGAATTGGTACGGGCAACGGCAATGGCCGACATCCAGCAAGACATGGTTAGCTCCGAACAAGGAGTTACCATTGCCGAATTGAAAGCCAAAGCCGAAATCAAACGCGCCACCGGTCAGGCGGAAGCGACGCGCCTAAAGGCGTTAGGCGACGCGGAAGCGGTTCGCAGAATGGGTGAGGCGAAAGCGGAAGCGTATCGGGCCGGCGTAGAGGCATTGGGCGGGCAAGGGTACACGGCGCTGCAAATGATGCAGGTCGTGGGCGAACGCCAGGTGCGGATTGTGCCCGATGTATCGGTTAGCGGCAGTAACGGCTCCGGTTTGGTGGATGGGCTGATGGGGCTGATGCTGCAAAAGGAGGCGGTAGGTAACGGTAGATCAGAGGATTAGGGAGGAATAGACCTGCGAGGTTGGTAGTCACAGGCTGCATAAAACCTCGCAGGTCTACGTTATTTGCGCCGTTTCTGCAGCACGCGCCGCCAGCGTACCAACTGTTGGCTGATTGGTTTAATGCGCGTCAGTAACAACAAGGCCATCACCGAACCGTAGATGATGGCGCGTGTGTGTACTTTCCCTAACCAGTAAAAGTGAAAGATGCCTAGAGCGCCAATCAGGTATACTAATTTGTGCAAGCGTTTCCAATTTTTCCCCAGGCGGCGCATGGCCCATTTTGTGGATGTGGCGGCTAATGGGATTAGCAGCAGGTAGGCGGTGAAGCCTATAATTACGTAGGGTTGTTCGGCGATACCGTCCCAAATGAATTTTAAGTTCAGCCCGTAATCGAGCCAGACAAAGGTTAAAAGGTGCAAGCTGACGTATAAAAAGGCATACAATCCCAGCGGTTTTCGCAGTGGGATGAGTTGTTTCCAGCCAAAGAGTTTGTTTAGCGGCGTCACGGACAGGGATAACATCAGCAGGGTAAGGGTTGTGATGCCGGTTTTTAGGATGATGGTGCGTACCGGGTCTGTGCCTAAATCGTTTTGGAAATAGCGCCATACCAGCCAGGCTAACGGCAGCAGCGACCCTATGTGCGTTGCCGCGCGCAGCCAACGGCCGTTTGCTTTCCGGTTCGTTTTTCGTTTTTTGGTTGTTGAAATTGCTGTATTCATGTTTTTGGCTCCTTCTGGCGACGCGGAGCGCCATATGGCTCATTCCACGCGGAGCGTGGAATGAGGAGAGGATTAAAAGTTGGCGCGTAAATCCATGCCGTCGTACAGGCTGGCGACTTGTTCGCCGTAGCCGTTGAACATAAGCGTTTCACGACGGCCGAATTCGCCAATGCGCCGCTCGGTGGCCTGCGACCAGCGGGGATGGTCTACTTCCGGGTTGACATTAGCATAGAAACCGTACTCATTGGGCGCGGCGTCCATCCATAAAGATGTGGGCATGACGTCTGTCAGCTCGATTTTGACAATGGACTTGATGCTTTTGAAGCCATATTTCCAAGGCACAACCAGCCGGATGGGCGCGCCACTTTGGGGCAGCAGCTCTTGGCCATACAAGCCGGTCGCCATCAGCGTCAGGTCGTTCATGGCTTCGTCCAAACGCAGTCCTTCGATGTAGGGCCATTGATACCAGGGATATTTGTTAAAGCCGGGCATGTTGTCGGGGTCGTAGACGGTCTCGAAGCGAACGTATTTGGCGGCGGCGGTGGGTTCGACGGCTGCCAGCAGCTTGGAGAGCGGGAACCCCGTCCAGGGGATGACCATTGACCAGGCTTCGACGCAGCGCAGCCGGTAGATGCGTTCTTCTTGCTCGAAGGCGCGTAAATCGTCTATGTCGAAGGTTTGCGGGTTGTTGACCATGCCGCTTACTTCTACCTGCCAGGGGGAGGTAACGTAACCTTTTGCCAATCCGGCGACGTCTTCTTTTTCGACGGTGAATTCGTAGTAGTTGTTGTAGTTGACGATTTGCTCAAAGCTGTTGAGTGGGTCGCCGAGTTCGTCGGTTGTGGCGCCGGGCACGGCCGTTTCCGCGGAACCTGCCGGCGTGTTGGCGGATGGGGCGGATGTGGGTGCGGTGGCGGGTACGGCCGTTTCCTCTTCGCCTCCAAACGCGCAAGCGGCCAATAATGAACTGCCGGCTACCGCCGCTGCCCCTCTCATAAATTTACGCCGCGAAAGGTAAATATGCTGCGGTGTAATTTCTGACGATGGAATTTCGATACCGGTTCGTTTCTTGATTAACATGATCATATCCTTCATTTCATGATGAACGGCTCACCGCCGCCTCTTAAGAACCAATCATACTCGCTTCTTCTAAATTTTTGCTGACAAAAACATTATCAAAAGATTACAAAACGGCCGTATCAGAGATGGTCCAATCTTGAAGATTGGACCAATCTAAACAAATGTTGTGACGTTATCTACACAATGGTGTCTTGATTAGTACCTTAAGCAGATTCGTTTATAACTACTCAGCCCCAGAGGTGACAGTCACTTAAAACGCAATAAACTGTGACCAGCGTCTCTGGAAAAAGTGACTGTCACCTGAGCAGTTACCTTCGTTTTAGCAATAATGGGCCATAGCAATTGGCCGGTCAGGCGCATACAATAATAGTAATGGATTTGCATTTACGCCGCCGGAAGGAAAGTAATGGAAACACAAAATAATTCAATCCTGATAGTTGATGATAATGCCAATGTGCGCGATTTGCTCGCAGCGCGCCTATCTAAACGGGGATATGATGTAACGACGGCCGTTAACGGCCGTGACGCGATTGCCAATATACGCCAGACTCCCTGTGACCTGATCCTTTTAGACATCATGATGCCCATAATGAACGGGTACGAAACGCTTGAAAAATTACAAAGCGATCCCGATCTGCGGCATATCCCCGTTATTATTTTATCAGCGCTAAACGACATGAGCAGCGTTATCAAATGTATTGAATTGGGAGCCGACGATTATTTATTCAAGCCAATCAACAGTTCCTTGCTCTGGGCGCGTATCTCCGCTTCGTTAGAAAAAAAACGTCTGCGTGACCAGGAACAAAAACGCCTCGCTGAATTGGCCGTTTTGCAACAAATTGACAAAGAGTTGAACACAAATCTGGATGAGCAAAAGTTGGGCCAGATCATCTTGAAATGGGCGCTGCGGCAAACCGGCGGCCAAGCCGGCTTCTTTGGCGCGTTGGCCGATGAACACGTTATTGTGCAAGCCATTCAGAATTTAGATACTGTGCCAGGTCAAAGTATCTCCTTATCCGATTTAGGGGCAGATAAGGCAAAGATGAACGGCCAGATCCAATACGATACAGTATCTGTCGGTGAAGGGCTGCTGGAACAAGCTCGATCCAGAATTCTGGTCCCCATTCATCGCCAAGACGACATTGGCGGATTACTTGTGTTGGAAAGCGCGGCCGAATGTAATTGGGACAGTCTGAATTTTCTCACGCGGTTGAGCAATCACGCGGCTATCGCCCTAAACAATGCACATTTGTATACCAAAGCGCAGGCGGCGAATCGCGCCAAAAGTGATTTCGTCGCGCTCGTCTCCCATGAACTGAAAACGCCCCTTTCCGTCATCATGTCCTACAGCGATCTGCTCCATAACCCTCAGATCGGGCAGCTTAATGATAAACAAACTCATTTCCTGAATGCCATCAAGGACGCTACTTCGCGGATGCATGGGTTGGTAATGGAGTTAGACGACATTACGCGCATTGAAACCGGGAAAATGAGCCTGGAACCCAAAACGGTAAATGTGGCTACGGCCGTTAATGCTGTAGTGAATTTGCTAACCCCACAGTTTACTGAAAAACAGCAAACTATTGCCACAAATATCCCTACAGAATTACCAACTGTATGGGCTGACCATAAACGCATTCTGCAAGTTCTCACCAACCTGATCAACAATGCCAACAAATACACGCCTGTCGGCGGTCACATCCAGGTCTCAGCTGCCGTGAAGGCAGACAGCAATCTACCAGTTGTCCAGATTACCGTTCAGGACGATGGTTTGGGTATTGACAAACAAGATCAACCTTTGATATTTTCCCAGTTCTTCCGCTCTGGTGATACACAAGTCAGAGCCAGGCGCGGCGCGGGCTTAGGTTTGAACATCACCAAGAAAATTGTAGAGATGCACGGCGGTCAAATCTGGTTTGAGTCTGAATTCCGCCAGGGGACAACCTTTTACTTTACTTTGCCGATTGCGGAAACGGCCGTAACCAAACCCCTCGCCGCGTAATCATAATCCCCCATGACAACCATCCAGGCGCTGCCGTCACCATTCGCTTACCCGCAGCCGCCAAAGTCCTGTTCGAGACAAATAAAACGGCCGTCCCAAAGGTGGACTAAACAATGATCTGGCATTACACCCCTTATGCGATCCCTTTATTTCTATCAGCGCTCGTATCAGGGCTTCTGGTGGCGCCTGCCTGGCGGCGGCGTCCCGCCGACGGCGCGGAAACGTTTGCATTTTTTGCTGCCGCTTCAAGCTTGTGGTGTCTGGCTTATGCTCTGGAATTACTAGGCGCTGACATCCCCACCAAGTTATTCTGGGCTAAAATCCAATATATCGCTATTGTTAGCGTTCCTGTTTTTTACCTAATGTTTAGTTTGCATTACACCAGAAGCTGGCCACAAACCCGCCGGTACTGGCCGCTGCTCTGGATTTTACCGATTATTACGCTGATTTCTGTCTGGCTAGAGCCGGGAGTCAAGTGGGTATGGGTCAACATCCAACTGAACACACAAGGCCCATTTCCGGCCTTAACACTTGATTATGGTCCCGGATTTTGGATACACCTGGGATACTCATACTTGAGCTTAATGGTTGGCACGGCGCTAATGCTGCGCATGTTTGGCCGAGTGATTGACCCTTATCGCCAACAAATGCGGAGTTTGATGTTGGCTGCTTTGTTTCCCTGGCTGGGCAATTTGCTTTATGTTTCGGGCATCTTGCCCATCCCCAATTTGGACTTAACGCCGTTTACATTTGCGATAACGGCCGTTCTGCTAGCGTATGGCCTCATTCGTATTCATGTTCTTCAAATTCGCCCCATTGCCCGGCACGTTACACTAGAGCATATGACCGACTCGATGATTGTCTTTAACCGAAGTCATCGTTTAGTTGATCTCAATCCTGCAGCAGGAAAATTACTGCGCCTTTCCGTTAAAGGCGCAATTGGACAGCCCATTGAAAAAATTTTTACCGGCTCGCTTGCTCCCCTGCATCAACAATATCAACAAGATACACCCCACATCGAAATCCAATTGATTGAAAATGGCGCGCTGCGTTTCATTGCATCCAGTTTGTCCATATTATTAGATCATCAGGGCGAGCAAAACGGCCGTCTCTTCATCCTCCGCGAAATCACCGACCAAAAACAAGCCGAACTAGCGCTGGATCATCAAAAACAACTTTTCGAAAACCTGGTCAACGTCGCCCGCACCATCTCTAAAAGCCCCCTCTTGCATAACACCTTACAAGGAACAATAGACATTGCCTCAACCCTCACCAACGCCAGCGCAGGCAGTCTCTTTGTGTTAGATGAAGAAGCCAATGTCGTCACTAGCATTTTGGCCCATACACCAGATAACGCTGAACACAAAACCAGCATTCAATCCAAAGTAATTCGTGAAGGTCTGGCCGGATGGGTCCTACGGCACCGGCAAGCCGCCTTGGTTCACGACACGCGCCAAGACGAGCGATGGCTTGTTTTACATAACGAAACACATACCGCTCGTTCCGTCTTGTCTGTCCCCATTTTGCATAACGACGTAGTCGTTGGCATTTTAACATTGACTCATACAAAACCCCACTGGTTCACCAAAAGCCATTTGCAGTTAATGCAAGCTGCGGCCGACCAAATTGCATTAGCTTTGCATACAGCCCAAATGTACGATGCAGAGCAACGCCTCGTCGCCGAGCTTTCAACAGCTAAAGAGGCCGCCGAATCGGCCAGCCAGGCCAAAAGCGTTTTTCTGGCTAATATGAGTCATGAATTACGCACGCCGCTCACATCCATTATTGGTTACAGCGAACTACTGCGTGAGGAATCAGCCGATCTCGATCATGATACCCTTGTCAACCGGCTAGAAAAAATCGAAGTATCGGCACACCATTTGTTAGGCGTCATCAACGATGTGCTGGATATGTCTAAAATTGAAGCGGGCAAGACAGAATTGTACCTGGAAAACACGAATATACAGGAATTAATTGACAGCATTCTAGTTACCGCTTACCCGCTCATCGAGAACAGCGGCAATCAATTTGAATTACACCTGGCCCCGGATTTGGGCCACATTTTTGTTGACCAGGCAAAATTGCGACAGGTTATTTTGAATCTACTTGGTAATGCGCTCAAATTTACCAAGCAGGGAAATATATCCTTATCAGTAAGCCGCCAATTTTCTCCCAATCAGGAAGAATATCTGAAATTTGATATCTGCGATGAAGGGATTGGCATGACGCCGGAACAAATTGGCACCCTGTTCCAGCCGTTCACACAAGCCGACTCTTCCACTGCTCGCAATTATGGCGGCACGGGGTTGGGATTAGCCATCAGCCAGCGTTTTTGTCAATTAATGGGAGGAGGCATCACCGTTCAAAGCAAGCCAGGGCAAGGTTCTTGCTTTACCGTCCAACTACCCATTCATCATCCGGCCAAAACCCAATCAGATGTGATGGAAGCGGTCTTTTGGGACGAGACGACTAGAGCGTAAACTCAATTTCACTAAGGTAACGGCCGTTCCCCCATCCCTATTCTTATCCTCCAGGCTCAATCTCGAATTGAATCATATGCGGTTCGCCGACGTAATTACTGTCTTTGACGACAATGAGCCGCAGGAAATAGCTGCCGGGCGGCAGAGCGTCAGCGTAGAGTATCTCCAACGTTCCATTAACGACCGGCGTGTTGTGCGTTTCCCCCAACGTCACCCAGTTAATGTTGTCACCGTCGGGAATGCCCAACTCAACTTTGTAAAATTGAACAACTTCCGGGTCAAAGTCGGCTGTACCCACAATGGGGATGACGCCGCTGACCGTATCTCCTTCTTTGGGGTCGGTAATGCGCCAGATGGCGGGCGTGTTGGGGTCGCGGGCCAGCGCCAGCAGCTCTTCATCGCAGGCGGCAGCAGGCAAAATGGCGATGTTGTTGGCCTGCGCCCATTCGTGGGCCGGTTTCAAGCTCTCCGGGTTACGCGGCGGAGTGAGGAAGAGTTGGGGCAAGGCGTCGGGGGGCAGTAGGGCGATTTCGGTTCCCTCATTGAAATGACAAAACAGTTGGGGCGGCGGGGCGTCCTCGTCCGGTTCGGTTGTTACGTCCGGCGGGATGGGGGGCAGGGGAACGGCGGGGATGCGGAAGACGGCCGTTTCTACCTCCTCCCATACAACCACCTCAGCCGCATCCGGCGTGGGCGTGGGCGCGGTCTCATTTTCGACCAAAAACCATTCTTCTCCGCCCGGCGCGCATTCCGCCGCGCCAATGGTGATGGAGGCGATGCTGCATAACGGCCGTTTCTCCAACCCTTCCGGCGGCACAAATTCCGTCGACGGAGCCTGCCCATTCGTCTCCAGCGCCGCCAACAAATCATAATTGCCGTACACCGCCTGCATATAATCCGACCAGAGCGGAGCCGCACCCGTCAGGCCGCTGATGTGGAGCATTTCGCTGTTGTCTGTGTTACCCGTCCAAACAGCAACAACCAGCCCCGGCGTGTACCCCATCGTCCAGTTATCGCGGAAATCATTCGTCGTCCCCGTTTTAGCCGCCGCCGGGAAAGGCAGCGCCAACGGGTTGTCGCGCCCCATCGCCGGCACGCGGGCGGCATCATCATCCAGCATGTCGCTGATGAGGTAAGCGACGCGCGGATCGAGAACCATGATTGGCTGCGGCTGCGGCTGTTCAAACAAAACCGTGCCATCACTCTTTTCCACGCGCAAGACAGCAACCGGGTCTACGCGGTAACCGCCGTTGGCGAAAACGCCGTAAGCCGTCGCCATGTCCAGCGGCGTCACCTCCGCCCCGCCCAGCGTGAGGGAAAGGCCGTACTGGCTGGAATCGTTCGTCCAGGTGGAGATGCCCAGGCTGCGGGCAAATTCCAACATGCGCGGCACGCCAATGTCTTGCAGCAGCAAAACGGCGGGGATGTTGTAACTGTTGGCGAGCGCGGTTCGCAGCCGGACGGGGCCATGAAAACGGCCGTCATAATTCACCGGTGAGTACGTGCTGCCGTCAAACATCGGGTAATCCACCGGCACATCCCACAGAATATCGGCGGCCGTCCAATCCGTCTGCCCGGCCTCGTCCGGCGAGAGGGCGGCGGCGTAAGTAAGCGGTTTGATGGAACTGCCCGGCTGCTGGAGGGAAAGTGCGACGTTTACACGGCCGTCAATGCTCTCGTCATGGTAATCCACACTGCCCAACATCGCCAGAATCTCGCCCGTGCCCGGTTTCAGCGCCACCAGGGCCGCGTTGGTAAGATTGTGTTCCGGGCCGACGGCGGCTACATGCTGGCGGGCCAACTGTTCGGCCAGCCGCTGATAGCCCAAATCAAGCGTCGTCGTCACCCGCAAGCCGCCATTAGCGACCGTATCCGCGCCAAACATCTCCTCCAACTGCTGCCGCACGTAGACGGCAAAATGGGGCGCGGTCAGGCTGACTTCCTGCGGCGCAAAGATGAACGGCTCCTGAAAAACGTCGTACACATCCTGTTCGGTGGCATAGCCTTCGCTGACCATCAGGTTTAGCACAATCCACTGCCGCTCTTTGGCGGCTTCAAAATTGGCTAATGGGTCTAGCTCGACGGGGCTTTGCGGCAGTCCGGCCAACAGGCTGGCTTCGGCCAGGGTAAGTTCGGCGGCCGATTTGCCGAAGTAGGTTTGGGCGGCGGCTTCGATGCCGTAGGCGAGGTTGCCGTAGTAAATTTCGTTGAGATACATCTCCATGATGTCGTCTTTGCTGTATTTGCGATTCATGATCCAGGCCAGGATGATCTCTTTGGTTTTGCGGTTGTAGGAAACGGCCGTTCGCTCCTCATAATCAAAGGCAATATGCCGTACCAACTGCTGGGTAATGGTGCTGGCTCCCACAGGACGGCCGTCCTTGTTCCTCAAATTAGCGATCAACGCCGCAACCAGCGAGGGAATGTCCGCCCCCGGATTTTCGTAAAACGTATCATCCTCCACCGCCACTGTCGCGTTAATCAAATCCGGCGCGATTTGGTCAATAGAGACTTTTGTCCGGTTGCCCTCGCCAAAAAACTCCCAGAGCAGTTCGCCGTCCCGATCAAAAATTTGGGTCGTCTCGAACGTATCCCGCTCGCGAGCCGTATCCAATTTAGCGATGCCATCCTCAATTTCCTGCGAAAAATTGGTATAGATGATGGTTCCGACGGCGACAACACCGCCAAACACCAGCAGAGCTAACAGCAGCAAGCCAAGAATAAAAGCGCGGCTCAAGCAGCCGCCGCAGCCGCGCCGCGAACGTTGGGGCGGGGGTACGATGGGTAAATTAGGGCGGGTGGGAATGTCGTTTTGCATGGTTACTCCGTGAAAAGTGAAGCGTGAAACGTAAAACGCGGAACGGCCAACTACGTTTTGCGTTTGTAACTATACAGCGCAGCCGAGAAGATTTGTCAAATTTTTTTGACAAATCTAAGGGTGCACCTGAGTTACTTGCGTTTTATGCTAGTTTAGAACAAACGGCCGTCTCTTACCATGCGTTTATGTGACGGGAAGATAACGATAAGGAAACGGGCAACAAAAAAGAGCGTCCCAAAGGACGCTCTTATAATCATTCAGAAATAAGTTGTCGCGTAAACACTGTAAACTGGCAAATTCTCTAACTTTTCCGCAGCAAGACAACGCCAACGCCAGCCAACAAAACCAACACAGCCGCGCCGCCCAACATGTAAAGCCCCACGTTCGAGCCGCCATCGGTTCCATCATCAGGGGCAGTCCCATTTACAGGGGCGCTGGCTGTTTCGGTAACGGCCGTGTCCGCCACTTCAACAGCGCCCGCATTGGGGTTATTCTGCATACCAAATTCAACCGTCATAGACGCATTATTGGAAACAGCCACAGCCCAACTCCCCGTCGTCGTCATCATGTAATCGGCCGGCGGGAAAATCTGCACCTGATAAGAATCCGCTTCCAGATTTTCAAAACAATACGGCTCATTAATGCCATCGGTGACATAAGTCGTTTCATGCTGTCCGGCGCGGAAGAGGCTGATAGCCGCATCGGCTTGCAGCCCTTCACCGGCATCGTGCAGCCCGTTGCCGTCAGCATCATTAAAGGCAGCCACGCAGATGGCATTATTGTTATCGGGCTGAGAAGCAGCCGGTTCGCTAATAGGTTCCGGTGTGGCTTCGACGGCCGTCGGTTCCTCGGCCGGTTCGGTCGCCGCTTCAACGGCCGCTTCCGGAGTTGGTTCCTCTGCCGGGGCCGTTTGCCCTGGCGGCACAATAATCAATTCCTGCCCCACAGCAATAAAGGCCGGGTTATTATTCAGTTCACGAATGGTCGGCAGCGCTTCTTCCGGCGTCATTCCCATCGTTTCGGCATAACGGATAGCAATCGTCCATAAAGTGTCATTGGCCTGCACCACATGAATGACTGCGCCGTCAGCGCGCGGCGTAGGCGTGGGGATGGGGGTAGCAGTCGGCCCGGCCGGAGCGGGCGCGCCGCCGCCAGCCGGTGGCGGACTCGATACCGACGGGTCTACTTCATCCAGGGTGTAAAGCCCAATCGTATCCATGAAAAAGCCGTTGTTGGGATATGGATAGGTGGAACGGAATTCGACCCAAACGGTCATATTTTCCTGCGTTGCCGTGAAGTCATAAACAAAAACCGAATAGTTTTGGTAAAAATCGGCAATGGTAGCGCCCGTCCACCAACCGCTGTAGGCAATGGCGCCTTCATCCCGCCAGGCGGAACCGGTCGGGCCGGCTCCCAGCCGGACTTGCCCTGAATCGGGACGGTCGGGCGGGATTTTGTTACCGCCGCTGTAATCCATGACAACGTCCGGGTAAACCGGGGCAACCAGGCGATAACGGCGGCCAACTTCCAGCCCGGTTACGTCTTGGGAAAGGGCTGCGTACATGGGCGCCCAGGCTTTGAAGACTTTGAGCGTGTAGATGCCGTCGCGCCACAGAATTTCTTCACCTTCAGGAACGCCGCCAGTGCTGTTCCACACGGTTGATTCGGGGCGGGCCGCCGGTAAATCGTCCCAGGCGCCGGGGAATGTCACGCCGTCTACCCAGTGTAATTTCCAGCCATCGGGCACAACAATTTCGGCAATTTGATCTTGGTGGTGGTTCCCGTTTTCAAAACCGGGATTAACGAGCAGGTTTTCGGTTCCCTGGGTTTGGGCGGCAGTGCGGTCAACGGTTATCAATCCCAACGCCATGACGAACACAGCCAGCACGGTAAACAGTACCAATGTTTTTGTTTTCATCTCTCTTCCTCCGCAAAACCAGACTCTATCCGGTTTGTGCGTTATGCAAAAATATAGCGCAATGGGAATTGCGCCAATCAGCCGCAGATTCTAACATATCGTTGGATAATTCACAAAGTTACTCAGGAAATTCTGAGATGGCAGGGAGGGGAGAAGGGGGGACGGGGTGAAGGGGTGACTATCTCTCGCCGCTTTGCCGTTTTGCCGCTTTGCTGCCTTGCATGAAGTAACCGATGACGGCCCCCGCGGCTTCCAGCAGCCACAGCAAAGGAAGGTTGCGGCGGTTAGGGAAGATAACATCGGCCAGGTAACGCCAATTTTGCGGGCTGGCGATCATGGGATCAAGTTGGCTTAAGTCGAGGCTGTAGTTGTAGGAGAAGCCGATGTGCAGCAGGATGTTGCGCAAGGAGAGGAAGAAGAGGCCATAGGCGACGAAGGCGAATGCGGCCAACTGCAGCGGTTTTTGCGATGGGCGCAGCAGCCAGTCAATGGCGTAGGCCAGGGGGATGGCTAGCAGGCTGAGGAAGGGGACGAGGTAACGGCCGTCACCCGTGAACCCGTGCGCGGTAAAATGTTTGGCAAACAGAAGCAGGTAAACGATGAAAATCGTCGTCGTCAGCCAGAAGGGGCGGCGGGCGCGGCGGAAGTAGGGCCAAAATCCGGGCAGGGCCAGCAGCATGATGGGCGAGAGCAGGAATAATCCTTGATTATAGCAGGTCGGATTGCACCAGCCGCCGCCTTCGCCCCACACCAGCAGCGCTTTCAGGCCGGGCAGCAGCGGCCAATTGAAGGTGGAGAAAAAGCTGCCGGCCCAGGGATAGTTGACGGCAAAGGCGTAGGAGAGGGTGAGCGGGCCGCCGAAGTTGGCGTTGTTGTAAGCGGCGAGGAAGGCGGCGGGAAGCAGGCCGCCGATGATGAAGGGAACGGCCGTTCCTCCCCACGATTTCCACGAGTAAGGGCGCATCCCTAAAAACAAAAAGGCGGCGACGATGATGACGAGCAGCCCATTGGAATACTCAACCAGAACGGAGAAGCCTAAAACCAGCCCCAAAAACAAAAAAGGCAGCCATTGCTGCGCCGGCTTTCGCATCAGTCGCACAGCCATGAATACGGCGAGGAAGATTAGAAAGCCGGAGAGCGCGTGCGAAAAGAGGACGGAACTGTATTTCCACTGCGCGGTTCCCAGACTGAACATGAGGACGGCCGTTACCGCTCCGGCCATCGTCACCCCATGTTGGCGTAAGAAGAGGTAGAGGAGAACGGCCGTGCCTGCCCCGGCCCATACGGGCAGCAGCATGACGTACAACAGGCGTGAATTGTCGGCATCGTGGCGGGAGGGGAGGGGCGCGATGGGGGCAGGTAAATAGTCGGCCAGGGTGTAGAAAATGGTGGCGAGTACGGCCGTTCCCGGCGGCCGATCGCTGTACAACACCCCATCCCGGATGGCGATGTCATTCCCTTCGGCATAATCGTCAAACTGCTTCAGGGCAAACGTGCGGTTCTCTACCATTGTACGCATTAGTGCGTAATGGCTGCCGTCATTACTGCTGGTGATGCCCGACGCCGTCGCAAAATAGATTGAAGAAAGGATTACGAACAGGAAAACGGCCGTCAGCCAATCCGTTCGGGTAAATTCAGCGTTTACTTCATTCTGCATCGCCATGAGGCGATTTTAACAGGAAGATGACAAGGGGCAACGGCGAACTAAGGAACGGGAATTTAATAACTGTCCACAAATGAATTCCCGTTCCGCAAGGCTGACGATGCAATTCCGACAATTATTTAATCGTCAGCCCTAAACCGAAACGCTGCGTTAACGCCGTTCCTTTCTGTCCTCTTTGTCGTCCTTCAAGAAAACATTGAGAAGCCAACTGACAAGACTGATCACAATGGCTCCCCAGAATGCAGCGCCAAAACCGGCGACGGCCAGATAATCGGATGCCAGCGCGTCTGTCAGCATCAACATGAGGGCGTTAATGACGAGGGTGAACAGCCCCAGTGTCACGATAATGAAGGGGAAGCTCAACAGTTTCAAGATGGGGCGAATGATGGCATTGATGAGGCCGAAAATAAGGGCCACGATGAGAACACCGCCGATTTTGTCGGTTAAATGGATGCCGTTAACCAGGTAAGCGGCGGCCCACAGCGCGATGGCGTTGATGATGAGTCGAATAATTAGTTTCATGATTATCTCCTTTGTAAACGTAGAACGATTTGGGGGTCTTTCGGATCTCGTGGGGTTTACTGTAATCCGTGATGCGTAATGCGTAAAGCGCCTCTGGTTACGCATCACGGATTACGCATCACGCCATGATTACCCCACGAATTTCCAAAGAGCCATATCTTTTTGCAATTCGTAAGTCAATACGGATGCAGGATATGATAAGTTCCATTTTGTCGGCAAAGTAAAGGAGGCTACAATGGGCGCATGAAGGTCTATTTACATACCATCGGCTGCCGCCTGAACCAGAGCGAGATTGAGACGATGGCCCGCCAATTGCTGGCGGCGGGCCACGAAATTGTGGCGGAGGCGGATCAAGCGGATAAGGTTATCATCAATACGTGCGCGGTTACATCCAAAGCGGCGCGGGACGGCCGTTCCCTCACCCGCCGCATCCATCGCCACAACCCACAAGCCGAAATCATCCTCACCGGCTGTTACGCCGCCATCGCTCCCGCTGAATTGTCCCAAATCGAGGGCGCCGGACGCATCGTTTCCAACCAAGATAAAGATAAATTGGTACAAATCATTGATCCGCAAGCGCGCATTGATTTGCCCGTTTTTGACCAGGAACCGATCATGCGCGAATTTCTCGCAGGCGGCCGCGTGGCGAATACCCGCGCCTTCATCAAAGCGCAAGATGGCTGCGACAACAAATGCACGTTTTGCATCACCACCGTCGCGCGAGGCGCGGGGCGAAGCCGCCATTTGGGCGATGTGGTGGCTGAAATTCAGGCGTTGACGGCCGCCGGCTACCAGGAAGCGGTGTTGACGGGGGTGCATTTGGGCAGTTACGGCCGTGATCTTCACAACAAAACCGATTTACGCGACCTCGTCGCCGCCATTCTGACCTATACCGACATCCCCCGCCTGCGCCTCTCCTCATTGGAACCCTGGGAAATTCCCGACGGCTTCTTTGAATTGTGGCGCAATCCGCGCTTACTGCCCCATTTACACATGCCGCTGCAATCCGGCAGCGACAAAATTTTGCGCCGCATGGCCCGCCGCACCAGCCGCGCCAGCTTTCGCCAATTGGCCGCCGCCGCCCGCGCCGCCATTCCCAACCTGAACTTGACGACGGATATCATCGTCGGCTTCCCCGGCGAGACGGGGGCGGATTTTGAAGAGAGCCTGGGTTTTGTGCGCGAGATTGGGTTTACGCGGCTGCATGTCTTTGCCTACAGCCAACGACCGGGAACGGCCGCTGCCAACATGCCCGGCCATCTGCCCAACGCCGTGAAAAAGGAGCGCAGCCACCGCATGATCGCGCTGGGCGAGGAATTGAGTTTGGCCTTCCACCGGCAGTATGAGGGTGAGACGCGGGAAGTTTTGTGGGAAACGGCCGTTGGCGCCAACGGCGCTGGTCTGCAATGGGCCGGCTACACCGATAATTACATCCGCGTCCAGGCCATCGGCCCGGATGATTTGTTTAATCGGATTACGCCAACCGAATTATTTCAGGCTCAACCTGAGGGTATTTCGGGTCAGATTCTTTGATCATTAGTAGCTACGTCTTTTTCCAGCCTGCGCTGGCAAAAAAATCGTTGTCGTGATCGTAATCGTATTCGTGATCGATTTTTTCGATTACGAATACGATCACGACA
>JANTHP010000017.1 GCA_024762395.1 Anaerolineae bacterium
GATCACGCCGGTAGCGTTGGAGAAAGGGAGCAGCTTTGCGATTCGTGAAGGCGGCTTGACAGTTGGCGCTGGCGCTATTACTGAGATTTTAGAGTAAGTAGTTATTGGGATGTTGTTTGTTGCTGAACAACATCCTTTTTACTGAGGTAATTATGGCTAAGCAAAGAATCCGCATTCGTTTGAAGGCATATGACCATCGTGTACTTGATCAGTCGGCTAAGCGCATTGTAGGCACGGCCGAACGCACGGGGGCGCGTGTTATTGGCCCTGTGCCTTTGCCGACGAAATTGGAACGTTTTACCGTTCGACGTAGTACATTCATTGATAAAGATTCGCACGAGCATTTTGAGATTCGCACGCATAAACGACTTATTGACGTTGTGAATCCAGATTCAAAGACAATTGACACATTGATGCGGTTGAATTTGCCGGCTGGTGTTGATATTGAGATTTCTATATAGTTGCTGGTGATTGGCGGTTGGTCGCTTGTACCAGCAACTAACAATCAACAACGAATAGGGATGATGCAGTCTAAGGGTTCAATTGTAAATAGCTTTGGTGTTTTTGGGATTGAAATTTCCGAAACACGCCAAAAAGCTAAAAACGAACGAGCCTTAAAAAACTGACAGTCCTGGGAGATGAAAGTGAAAGGATTATTAGGCGTCAAAATTGGTATGACCCAAATTTTTGATGAGCAAGGTGTGATTATGCCGGTTACGCTCATTAAGGCTGGGCCATGCTATGTAACGCAGGTTAAGACGGTGCAATCGGATGGCTATGATGCCATTCAGGTTGGTTTTGAAGAGATTAAAGAGGCCCGTTTGTCTAAAGGGCAAAAGGGGCATTTGGGGCTTTTGAAGCCAGATAAGAAGCATCCAAGCCGTAAGAAGGGTAAAAACATCCCGGCTGTTCGCTATTTACGTGAATTTCGCACTAAGAATGTCGGTGAATACGCGGTTGGGCAGCGGTTGACGGTTGAACAATTTGAAATTGGCGATCATGTGGATGTTGTTGGTACAACCAAGGGCCGTGGTTTTGCAGGTGTTGTGAAACGTTACGGCTTTGGTGGCGGTATCAAAACGCATGGTCAATCTGACCGGCATCGTGCGCCTGGTTCGATTGGCGCTACATCTGGTACGGCTCATGTGTTCAAAGGTAAGAAGATGCCGGGACGCATGGGGAATGAACGTTTTACATCGCAGAATTTGGAAGTTGTCCAAATTGATTTGGAGCAGGATTTGATAGCTGTTAGAGGTTCTGTTCCTGGTACGAAGGGTGGCTTTGTCATCATTCGTGATACAGCAAAAGGTTAACGGAGGTACGGTGATGAAAGTACCAGTTTTGAATATGGCTGGCGAGGAAGTAAGCAGCATCGAACTCCCTGTTAGCGTTTTTGAAGCAGATATTAATCGGGGCCTTATGCATCAGGCTTTGGTGCGTCAGATGGCGAATGCACGCCAGGGGACGCATAAGGCTAAAGGCCGTTCGGAAGTGAACAGGACTACTGCCAAGATGTACCGGCAGAAAGGCACCGGTAATGCGCGTCATGGCAGCCGTCGTGCGCCTATTTTTGTTGGCGGCGGCGTTGCTCATGGCCCTCGTCCCCGGAAGTATACGAAGAATATGCCGCGCAAGATGCGCCGAGCCGCTTTATGTTCGGCCTTGAGTGTTAAGGCTGGCGGGGGCGATATTGTTGTGTTGGATGAGTTGGCCATGGATGCGCCTAAGACTAAGGATATGGCTGCTATGTTGGAACGCCTGGTTGATGATTCGACGGCTCTTGTTTTGCTTGCGGAATGGGATGAGAATGTTGATAAGTCGATTCGTAATTTGGCGAATGCGAAAGCACTGCGGGCGAATTATTTGAATGTCCGGGATTTGCTTGGTTATGACAAAGTTGTTATGCCTTTGTCTTCCCTGGAGATGATCAACGATATTTTGGTTGTTGAAGATGTTGCTGATTTTGATGAAGAGGGAGAAGAGGAGTAAGCGATGCAGATACATTGGCGTGAAATTATTCGGCGTCCCTTGGTGACGGAGAAGAGCAGTTATCTGGTTGAGTTGTATAACCAGTATTCGTTTGTTGTTGATTCTCGATCGAACAAAATGCAGGTGAAGCAGGCGGTTGAGCTGGCGTGGCCTGATGTGACGGTGGAGAAGGTGCGTGTTGCGAATATGCCGGCGAAGCGTGCGCGACGTTGGCGTAGTATTACGGTTCGTAAGTCGGGTTGGAAGAAGGCTGTTGTTACGCTTTCGCCTGGCGATAGTATTGATTTGTTTGAGGGTGTTTGATTCGTTTTGGTTACGAATGATGCACTGAGATGTTTATTTGAGCAGGGATGAGGGTATCTGAAGTTGTGGGGGTCATGTTCCCACGATTTGAAGAGGCCTGAAGTCCGTCTCTGGAGGAAATATGCCAATTAAAGTGTTTAAGCCGACGTCTCCGGGTCGCCGCGATATGAGTGGGCAGACTTTTGAGGAGATTACGCGGTCTCAACCTGAACCATCATTGGTTAAGGGTTTGAGGAAGCGGGCTGGGCGCAATTTCCGTGGCAAGATCACGGTGCGCCATCGGGGCGGTGGTCATAAGCGGCGCTATCGTCAAATTGATTTCAAGCGGGATAAGGTAGGCGTTCCGGCGCGGGTTGTTTCGATTGAATATGATCCGAATCGTTCGGCTCGTATTGCTTTGCTTGTTTATGCCGATGGGGAGAGGCGTTATATTATTGCTCCCCTGGGTTTACGAGTTGGCGATGCGGTGATGAGTGGTTCGGATGCTGAGATTCGTCCGGGGAATGCGCTGCCGTTGAATCGTATTCCTTTGGGTACGCTTATCCATAATATTGAGCTGCAAGTTGGCCGCGGCGGTCAGATGGTTCGTTCTGCGGGTACTTCGGCGCAGTTGATGTCGAAGGATCACCCACAATATGTTCTTTTGCGTTTGCCTTCTGGCGAAGAGCGTTATGTTCCTCAGGAATGTATGGCTACGATTGGTCAGGTGGGGAATGTGGAGCATGGTAATGTGAAGTTGGGTAAGGCTGGTCGTAAGCGCCATATGGGTATTCGCCCGACGGTTCGTGGTTCGGCTATGAACCCGAATGATCATCCTCATGGCGGTGGCGAAGGCCGGTCTCCGATTGGTATGGCTGGACCGAAGACGCCCTGGGGCCAACCGGCGCTGGGACGGCGTACTCGTCGTAATAAGTCTACGGATAAATATGTTTTCCGTCGTCGGACTAAGAAGCGCCGGTAGGAGGTAATAAAATGTCACGATCGTTGAAGAAGGGGCCGTTTGTTGACCCCAAGTTGTTGAAGAAGGTTGAGAAATTAAATGCCTCTAAAAGTCGTCAGGTGATTCGTACCTGGTCGCGGGCGAGTACGATTTTCCCGCAGATGGTTGGGCATACGATTGCTGTGTATGACGGCCGTCGCCATGTTCCGATTTATGTTACGGAGAATATGGTGGGGCATAAACTCGGTGAGTTTGCTCCCACTCGAACTTTTCGCGGGCATATTAGTAAAGTAGAGAAGAAGGGACGTTAATCATGGCTGAAGCATTTGAAATTAAAGCGAAATCACGATTTGTTCAAATCTCGCCACGTAAAGTCCGTTTGGTTGTTAATGCTATTCGTGGAATGAACGCGAATGAGGCGTTGGACAAGCTGCGCTTTATGCCTCAAGGGGCGGCTGAACCGGTTTTTAAGCTGGTGCAGTCGGCGGTTGCGAATGCGGAACAGAATTTTGGTTTGGAAGCTGATGAGCTTTATGTGTCTCGCATTTTTGCTGATGAGGGACCGCGTCATCGTAAATCGCCCTATGGCGGGCGTTTTGCTGGACGCGGCCGTTTTCGACCGATTATACGCCGTTCGTCTCACATTACTGTGGTTTTGGCTGAGCGTGAAGTGGTGGAGTATGGCGACTAGTGGCTGCGAAGGCGGTCATTTAGTTGCATGGAGGAAGAACGTTGGGACGTAAAGTACATCCAGTAGGATTTCGTTTGAAATCAATTCGTGATTGGAATACACGCTGGTTTGCAGAAGGCAAACAGTATGAAAATTTGCTGCATGAAGATTTTGCGATTCGTAAGATGCTTAAGGCTGAATTGCCTCGAGCTGGCGTTTCTAAATTGGAAATCGAACGTGCGGCGCATAATCAGGTTCAGGTGACAATCCATACGGCTAAGCCGGGTATTGTGATCGGACGTAAAGGCGCTTCGGTTAAGGCTTTGCGCAATAAGCTCCGGGAGTTAACGGGGAAGTCGGTTAAGCTGGAGGTTGAGGAAATTTCACAGCCGGACACGGATGCTTATTTGATTGCGGAGAATATCGCGGGGCAGTTGACTCGCCGTATTTCTCATGGCCGGGCGATGAAGCGGGCGGCTCAACAGGCGATGCGCCAGGGTGTGGAAGGTATCCGCATTGAGGTTGGCGGCCGTTTGGGCGGGTCGGAGATGGCACGGAAGGATAAGGTGTTTGACGGCCGTGTTCCCCGAAATACGATCCGAGCGGATTTGGATTATGGTTTTGCTGAGGCGCTGACAACATTTGGACAAATCGGCGTTAAAGTATGGGTTTATAAGGGTGAAGTTTTGCCCCAAAAGAGCGAAGCAACGGACGTTTACATTAGCGAGTAGAAGCCGCTGTGTAGAACGATATTGTTGGAGAGTTAGTTATGTTAATGCCTAAGCGCGTGAAATATCGCAAACAGTTCCGTGGCCGCATGAGGGGCATGGCGAAGGGTGGCACTGACTTGCAGAACGGTGAGTTCGGCATACAGGCGCTTGAGCCTGGCTGGATTACCAGCCGCCAGATTGAGGCCATCAGACGGACAATCGTTCGTCATATGCGCCGTCGCGGGAAGTATTGGATTCGGATTTTTCCTGACAAGCCGGTCACGACAAAACCGGCTGAAACCCGAATGGGTAAGGGAAAAGGCGCCGTAGATCATTGGGTTGCTGTTGTCAAGCCTGGCCGCATCATTTTTGAGGTGGCTGGCGTATCAGAAGATGTGGCGCGGGAAGCGTTGAGTCTGGCTGGTTACAAGCTGCCCATTAAAACCCAAATTGTTTCACGGGAGGATCGGATCTAATGGCTAGTATTGTTGAACTACGCGGCATGAGCAGCGATAAGCTGCGAGAGATGCTGGAAAATGCCCGTGAGGAGATGTTTAATCTTCGTTTTCGGAATGCCTCGGCGCAATTGGATGATTATTCGCGGTTGAAATTTGTTCGCCGGGAGATTGCACAGGTGGAAACGGTGTTGCATATGCGTCAATTAGCTGAGGATGCAGCTGTGTCTCAAGCGGAGATTGCCGCTGTGCTGGCAGATAAAAGTTGGCAGGCTACGACTCGTTTTGATTATGAGGACAGCGCCTGGCGGGTTGAGTTTGTTGATGCTGATGGCAATGATTTGGCAACAGCATTGGTTGACTTGAATAAAAAGCAGCCCAAAGATCGTAAAGCGCGATCCGGTGGGATGCAGCCCAATCTGGTTACCGGGTTTGAGGTTGTGGGGTAGGTGAATAATGAGAGAACAACGTAAACGGTTGATCGGTGTTGTGACGAGCGACAAAATGGATAAAACGGTTGTTGTTGCTGTGACGACGACGAAACGCCACCCAAAATATGGTAAGGTTATGCGTTTGGTTAAAAAGTATAAAGCGCATGATGAGGCGAATGAATGTCGCCTGGGTGACCGGGTTCAAATTATTGAGTCGAAGCCGATTAGCCGCCACAAGCGATTTGCGGTGGTTTCGATTTTGGATCGAGCAAAATAGCGAGGTTGGACGATGATTCAACGAGAAAGTCGTTTAAATGTGGCAGATAACTCTGGCGCCCGTGAAATTCTGGTTATTCAGGTGATGGGCGGCTCTTCCCGTCGTTATGGTGGTGTGGGCGATGTGGTAACAGCTACGGTGAAGAAGGCTGTTCCGAATTCTGCTGTCAAAAAAGGTACGATTGTGAAGGCGGTGATTGTGCGCACGAAGAAGGAGTTTAAGCGTGCGGATGGCAGTCATATCCGTTTTGATGATAATGCGGCCGTAATTTTGGCTGCTGACAGCAATCAGCCGGTTGGTACTCGAATTTTTGGCCCGGTTGCGCGAGAGTTACGTTCTAAAGGGTTCAGCCGTATTTTATCGCTGGCCCCTGAGGCATTGTAAGATTTGATTGTCGGATGTGGTTTTGTGCTTCATCTGATGGTCTGAAGAGGTTGTTATGCGTATCAAAGTCGGTGATAAAGTTCAGGTGATTGCCGGAAATTATAAAGGTGCAGAAGGTACGGTTCAGCGTATTGAATCTAAAACGGAGCGTGTGGTGGTTTCTGGGGTTAATCTGGTGAAGAAGCACCAGAAACCGCAGCAAACAGGCGGCCGTTCTCAGGCGCAAGGCGGCATTATTGAATTTGAGGCGCCTATTCATGTATCGAATGTGATGCTGGTTGATCCGGAATCGGATGAATTGACTCGAGTTGGGATTCGCCGCGAACCGGTTGAGGGTAGTCATAAGACCATCCGTGTGCGTTATGCCAAGAAGAGTGGTGTGGCGCTTGATTAAGGATTGATTTTCAGAGGTGAGCCAGGTGGCCCGATGTGTCTAAACTAATTGGCACAGGTTTGCCTGCCACTCAACTCGGAGGAAGAAAATGGCATTTACGCCGCTGAAGGAACAGTATAAGAATGAAGTAGCCGCTTCTCTGATGCAGGAGTTTGGTTATGATAATGTGATGCAAGTCCCGCGCGTTATGAAGGTTGTTGTGAATGTGGGGCTAGGTGAAGCGCTTGATAATGCGAAGGCGATTGAGTTTGCGACGAATGATATCGTCCAAATCACGGGGCAAAAGCCGGTGGTTACGCGCGCGAAGAAGTCTATTGCGGCTTTTAAGCTGCGGGAAGGGCGCGCTATTGGTTTGAAGGTGACGCTGCGCGGCGAGAAGATGTGGAGTTTTCTGACGCGCCTGATTCATGTGGCGTTGCCTCGTACACGTGACTTCCAAGGTGTTTCGCCTGATTCGTTTGACGGCCGTGGTAATTATACGCTGGGCTTGCGTGAGCAGTTGATTTTCCCTGAGATTGATTATGACAAGATTGATAAGATTCGGGGAATGGAAGTGAGTATTGTGACGACGGCTAAGACTGATGAAGAGGGTCGTCGTTTATTATCCTTGATGGGGATGCCTTTTAAGGAGAATTAGTGTTTAGCCCGGTTGTGATATCTGGCCGGGCGGCATTATGCTTAACCTGGTGTTAAGTAGGAGAATTGTATGGCTAAGAAGTCAATGATCGCGCGCGAGACGAAGCGTAAGTATAAGGTTCGTGTTCGCAATCGCTGCCGTTTATGCGGCCGTCCGCGGGGCTATATGCGCCGCTTTGGTATGTGTCGGATTTGTTTCCGCGAGCAGGCGTTGGAGGGTAATATCCCCGGCGTTGTGAAGTCTAGCTGGTAAGGCGGAGGTGTATTATGTCAATGAGTGATCCTATTGCAGATATGTTGACACGTATGCGTAACGCTTTGATGCGGCAGCATCCGACGGTGTCTATGCCTCATTCGAAGGCAAAGCTGGCTATTGCCCAGGTTATGAAGGATGAGGGATATATTGAAGGTTTTGAGGTTTTGCCGGAGAAACCGCAGGCTGTTTTGCAGGTAAAGCTTAAATATACGGGCGGGCGGCGCGATTACCGTTCGATTATTACTGGCCTGGAGCGTGTGAGTAGGCCGGGACGCCGTATTTATGTTGGGAAGCAGGATATTCCCTGGGTGTTGAGTGGTATGGGTATTGCCATTATGACAACTTCTAAGGGTGTGATGACTGGGCAGCAGGCGCGTCGTCTTGGTGTAGGCGGCGAGGTTATCTGCAAGGTCTGGTAGTTGGAGGTTTGTTATGTCTCGTATTGGGAATTTACCTATTCAAGTGCCTAAGGGTGTGAAGGTTGATGTTCAAGGGCAGACGGTTAAGGTGACTGGCCCGAAAGGTAAACTGGAACAAAGCTTTCGCTCGGAAATGGCTATTGGGATTGATGATGGCGTCTTAGTTGTGAAACGGCCGTCTGACTCCCGTCAACACAAAGCTGTCCATGGCCTAACCCGCGCTTTGCTGAATAACATGGTGGTTGGCGTTAGTGAAGGGTTTTCAAAAACTTTAGAGATTGAAGGTGTTGGCTATCGCGCTGCGATGGACGGAAAGGCCCTGGTCTTGAACGTTGGCTATTCACATCCAATTCGTTTTGAACCGCCGGCTGATGTTACATTTGCTGTGGAAGATCGTAGTAAAACTGTGATTATTTCGGGCATCGACAAGCAGGTTGTAGGTGAATTGGCGGCTCAGATTCGTAAAACTCGCCCGCCGGAACCTTATAAAGGGAAAGGCATTCGCTATCGGGGCGAGTATGTGCGTCGTAAAGCTGGTAAGGCAGGTAAGGTATAAGAGGGTATTATGGCAGTTAAATCACGTAAAGCGCGGCAGCGACGACATCGTCGCATCCGCATGAAAATATCGGGAACGGCTGAAGTTCCTCGTTTGAATGTATTCCGCAGTGTGGGCCACATATACGCTCAGGTTATTGATGATGTAGCTGGTCATACATTGGCGTCTGCTTCAACGCTTGACAAGCAGTTGCAAGCGGAATTTGAAGGAAAGAGCAAATCAGAACAATCTGTAGTTGTAGGGAAAGCGGTGGCTGAACGAGCTTTGGCTGCCGGTATCAAACAGGTTGTCTTTGATCGTGGCGGCTATCTTTATCACGGCCGTGTCAAAGCTTTGGCTGATGGCGCCCGTGAAGGTGGCTTGGAGTTTTAGGAGAATCTGATGGGTCAAAGACGACAAGGATTTCGTGATCAGGAACGAGACGAATTCGATGAGCGGATCATTGATATCACCCGTGTTGCCAAGGTTGTGAAAGGCGGACGCCGGTTTGCTTTCCGGGTTTCTGTTGTGGTTGGCGATAATAAAGGTAATGTGAGTGTTGGTATTGGCAAGGCGCGTTCTGTGCCGGATGCAATTCGTAAGGCATTGGAAGCGGCGCGTAAGTCTATGGAGCCGGTTCCCATGGTTGGCAGTACAATACCACACGAGGTTATGGGCGTACACGGCGCGGCCAAAGTGCTGTTGAAACCGGCTTCCCCTGGTACAGGCGTTATTGCCGGTGGCGGCGTGCGTGCCGTTATTGAAGCTGCCGGTTACCGAGATATTTTGTCCAAATCATTGGGCAGTAAAAATGTCTTGAATGTGATGTTGGCTACCATTGATGGTTTGAAACAGTTGAAGAGCGTACAACAAGTAGCGGCTGATCGCGGCCAAGATGTAGCTGATGTATCACCGTTTTGGAGTCGCGGCTAATGGCTAAGTTACAAATCACATATAAAAAGAGTTCGATTGGTTATCATGAAAGCCAAAAGCGCACGATTAAAGCGTTGGGTTTTCGTAAATTGGGTCAGACGGTTGAACATGAGGATACGGCCGTAATTCGCGGCATGATCAACAAAGTCAGCCACCTGGTACAAGTGGAAGAGGTCAAATAAAAATGAAATTACACGATCTGCGCCCCAATCCTGGAGCAAAGAAGAAGCGCAAGCGAGTGGGTCGTGGTATTTCCTCCGGGCACGGTAAAACTTCCGGACGAGGTACCAAAGGACAAGGCGCTCGCAGCGGCGGCGGTAAAGGCGTATATTTTGAAGGCGGTCAATTACCATTGGCGCGTCGCTTACCTTATAAACGTGGTTTTACTAACATCCGTAAGGTTTACTACAAAGCAGTCAACCTGAAACAACTCGCTGAATTTGATTTTGATGGATTGGATGTCACACCAGAAATCATGGCAGCCGTCGGGCTTATCAAAAAAGAAACCGACCCCGTTGTCGTTCTGGGCGATGGTGAACTCAACACGGCTTTAACAGTAAAAGCCCATCGTTTCTCAAAGTCGGCGAAAGAAAAAATTGAAGCAGCAGGCGGTACAGTGGAAGTACTTCCCCTTTCATAAGCTTTTGGCAACGGAGGAATACAATGATTGAATCTGTACGGACTGCCTTTTCCTTGCCCGATTTACGTCGGCGCATTCTGTTTACCATTGGCATGTTGGTGGTTTACCGCCTTGTAGCCAATATCCCTGTGCCTGGCGTTAATCTGGAAGCGTGGCTGGCATTTACCAGCCAGCAAAGCGGCAATCCCGCCATAGATTTTCTGGACTTATTGTCCGGCGGCGCCGTGCGTAACTTCTCAGTAATGGCAATGGGCGTGTATCCATACATTACCGCATCCATTATCATGCAGTTACTTACGCCCATCATCCCATACCTGGAAGAATTACAATCTGAAGGGGAATCGGGACAAGATAAAATCAACCGCATCACCTATTACATCACCGTACCCTTTGCTCTCCTGCAAGGTATTGGTCAGATTAGATTAGTAGGCTTCAGTTTGCCCGGTGGTTTAGAGCAAATTATGCCTAATTTCGGGTTTTCCAGTGCGGTTCAACTGCTACCGACTATTACCACATTACTGGCAATGGTTGGCGGGACAATGTTCGCCATCTGGTTAGGCGAATTAATTACCGAAGATGGTATTGGTCAGGGTGTATCATTGATCATTTTTGGCGGCATCATCTCACGGATTTTGCCAAACGTGGCTCGAATCTTTACGCTTGATGATGTGACTGCTCGCGTCTTTACAATAGTGGCCTTTTTAGTCATTACTGTTTTGAGTGTATTGGTGATTGTTGTCGTGCAAGAAGGACAAAGACGAATACCGGTGCAATACGGCCGTCGCGTGCGTGGACGTAAAGTTTATCAAGGGCAGAGCAGTTTCGTGCCGCTTAGAGTAAATACCGCCGGCATGATCCCCATCATCTTTGCCCAGTCCATCATGACATTTCCGCCATTAATTGCCAACTTCTTCGTCACCGGCAGCGGCAGCTTCATAGACAAAGCCGCACTTTCCATCAGCACATTTAGCGCACAGGTCGATCCGCGCTCAGCGCCGGTAGCATTTACTTTATACTGGATCGTTTACTTCTTATTCGTAGCCGGATTCACCTTCTTCTACACAGATGTAATGGTTCAGCAGCAAAACCTGCCCCAAACCCTACAGCGGCAGGGTGGGTTCATCCCGGGCATTCGTCCCGGGAAGCGCACAGCCGATTACATCACAAAAGTCGTGCGACGCATCACATTCGTTGGCGCATTCTTTTTGGGCGTCATTGCCATCATGCCTGGGATAATGCAGTTAATAGGCGTAATCCTACGCATTGACGGCATAGAACAGAGCGTGCTGGTCGTGAGCGGTTCTGGTCTCATCATTGTGGTAGGCGTCGTCATTGATACAATGCGGCAGCTAGAATCACAACTGTTGATGCGACATTACGAAGGATTTACAAAATGATGTACATCGTCCTGATGGGCGGCCCTGGCGCTGGCAAAGGCACACAGGCCAAGCAATTGCAAAAGGAATTAAATATACCGCAGATTGCAACAGGCGACTTATTTCGTGAAAACTTACGAAACGAAACCGAATTGGGTAAATTGGCCCGTACCTACATGGATGCAGGCGAATTAGTTCCTGATGAAGTAACCGTCGCCATGGTCAAAGACCGCTTGTCACAACCAGATTGCGCTCAGGGCGTTATATTCGACGGGTTCCCTCGGACAATTGCCCAGGCAGATGCGTTATCGGCATTACTTGGCGAAATGGGCGAACAGGTTCATATTGTTCCATATATCCACGTTGATCCAGCCATACTATTAAAGCGATTGGCTGGCCGGTGGACTTGTTCAACCTGTGGCCGCGTATACCATGCCCTTTTCAATCCGCCCCAGCAATCGGGGATATGCGATCTGGATGGCGGTACGTTGTACCAGCGTGATGACGATACCGAGGAAACTCAGAAACGGCGTATAGACGTCTATTTTGAACAAACAGCGCCTTTATTGGATTATTATCGCGATAAAGGAATTTTAGTAGAAATAAACGGCGAACAATCAATTGCCCAGGTACAGAAAGATTTAATCCAGGCAATTCGAAACATTGCTTAACAAATAAAAAATCAGTCTGGACAAGAACACCAAAATGTGGGAAACTACGTGGCTTGTGCCCTGCACAGAACTTGTCCATGAGTAAACATGTAAATGCTTGTACGAGCGTGTTAAAAATAATATGACACGCATTGTTTAAGTACAAGCCAGGAGTAAAGAACGATGAAAGTCTCGGCATCTGTCAAGCGTCGTTGTCCAAAGTGTAAAATCATCAAGCGGAAAGGTGTAGTTCGTGTGATTTGCGTTGATCCGAATCACAAACAACGTCAAGGATAGAAAATTATGGCTCGTATAGCTGGTGTTGATATTCCCCGCAACAAGCGGGTAGAGGTTAGTTTGACATATATTTATGGCATTGGACGGACGTCCAGCCAGAATATTCTTGCTGAAGCAGAGGTTGATCCCGATACTCGTGTTCAAAACCTTTCCGAGGCTGAGGTTACGCGTTTGCGACAGATCATTAGCCGTGATTTCGTGGTGGAAGGCGATTTGCGTCGTGAAACGGCAATGAACATTAAGCGATTGACGGAAATTGGTTGTTATCGCGGTTTGCGGCATCGTCGCCATTTGCCCGTACATGGTCAGCGGACCAAAACCAATGCACGTACACGCAAAGGCCCCAAGAAGACGGTCGCTGGTCGTGGCCGACGTAAAGGTAAATAATGCTTTGTATATTGATTTAGCGGCTTTGCTTAAATCATGTACATTGTGAGGAGACGAAATGGGACGCAGAAGACAATCACAGTCACGCAAAAAAGTTAGGAAGATGGTGCCGCAAGGGCAGGCGCATGTCTTTGCTACGTTTAATAACACGATCGTAACCATTACCGATATGAATGGTAACACGGTTGCCTGGGCAACTGCCGGCACCTCAGGTTTTAAGGGGTCGCGCAAGAGCACGCCTTATGCGGCTCGTTTGGCCGGCCGAGATGCGGCAAAAGCGGCGCGAGAGCATGGAATGCAGGAAATGGAAGTTATTGTGAAGGGGCCGGGCCCGGGACGCGAATCCGCGATCCGCGCTTTGCAGGCTTCTGACATTAAAGTCACGGCGATTCGGGACATTACACCCGTTCCGCACAACGGGTGCCGTCCTCCCAAGAAGCGCCGTGTGTAATCTGGCAGACACCTGTCAGATATTGAGTTAGAGGTTTTATAAATTTATTGGTTGCGAGAGGGAAGAAAGGTTGCCACACCTGTAAACCTCTCGCTTCATGTTGATAACTGGAGGTTAAGTTGGCAAGGTATACTGGACCGGTATGTAGGCTTTGTCGCCGCGAAGGCGAGAAGTTGTTTCTGAAGGGAGCGCGTTGCATGACTCCCAAGTGTTCATTTGAGCGTCGCTCATATCCGCCTGGACAGCATGGGCGCGAAAAACAGTTCCGTCGAGGGCGTGCTTCTGACTATTTATTACAGTTGCGCGAAAAGCAAAAAGCACGCCGTATTTATGGTTTGATGGAACGTCAGTTTAGTCAGTATTTTAAGCGAGCGGAGCAGCGCTCTGGGTTGACTGGGGCTAATCTATTGGCGATATTGGAGAGCCGATTGGATAATGTTGTGTATCGCTTGGGGATGGCTAGTTCTAGGGCGCAGGCGCGGCAGTTGGTGCAGCATGGCCACATTGTTTTGAACGGCCGTAAAACAAACATCCCATCTGCACTCGTCACACCGGGCGATACGGTTTCCGTGCGTCCTGAAAGTACCCGAAGAACCTATTTCAAAACATTGCGGCAAGAATTAGACGATCGGCAAGTTCCGGGTTGGCTATCCTTAGACGCAGGTGATTTATCGGCGAAGGTATTAAACTTACCTGTTCGTGATGATATTGACGTATCGTTGAACGAACAGTTGATTGTTGAATACTACTCCCGCTAATAATTTGACTCATTTTTACTTAACGTGTTAAGTGATTGAGGGAGGTAACAACATTGGCTACTAATCTTATCTTGCCGAAAATTGAAAGCACCGCCATGTCACAAGAATATGGTCGGTTTATTATTGGCCCTTTAGAAAGAGGCTATGGGACGACCGTTGGTAATTCCCTGCGTCGCGTCCTCCTGGCTTCTTTACCGGGCGCCGCGATCACATCCATCCGAGTGACAGATGTGCCGCATGAATTCTCAGCGATCCCCCATGTGCGCGAAGACATGATGCGCTTAATCTTGCACATTAAACAATTGCGTTTGAAACTGCATGATACAGATACAGCGCGTCTGCGTTTGGAAGTGCATGGTGCAGGTACAGTTACAGCCGCCGACTTGCAAGTTCCGCCAGAAGTAGAAATCATCAATCCCGATCTATACCTATTTACAGTGGATTCCGATGATGCTTTCTTAGAAATTGAAATGACAGCGGAGACTGGTCGCGGTTATTCGCCGGCCGAAGAACGTGGACGATTGCCAATTGGCGAACTGCCTATAGATGCTATCTTCAGTCCCATTCGTCGTGTTGGTTACAATGTAGAAAAGACTCGCGTTGGTCAAGATGCCGATTTTGATCGCATCGTTATGCAAATATGGACGGACGGCAGCATCAAACCTGAGGATGCCTTAGCGCAATCAGCCCAGGTTATGATGCAATACCTGCGCCCAATTGCCGGTGTGAGCGAAGAAACCTTCTTGCCCGTTGAAGAGGAAGAGAAAGAAGAAGGCACGATTCCAAATGAAATCTACGATACGCCGATTGAGCAGCTAGACTTGAGCGTTCGCGTTTTCAATTCTTTGAAACGCACAGGCATAACGAAAGTCGGCGAAATGCTCGACATGTTGGATCGTGGCGAGGAAACAATGTTAGCCATCCGCAACTTTGGTGAAAAATCGTTGGATGAGTTAAAGACACAACTTCGAGTAAAGGGCTTCCTTCGAGACGAGGAAGGGGAACTAGAATAAGCCTGATTACTGCTAATCGGGAATTTTGAGTGAGGATTGAACTATGCGACATCGAGTAAGCGGTCGTAAGTTGGGGCGCGATAAAAGCCACCGCAGCGCTTTACGGAAAAATATGATTGCCGACATGATTTGTCATGAACAGATCATGACGACAGAAGCGAAAGCGCGCATGTTACGACCGGCGACAGAGAAAATGATCACCCTGGCTAAACGGGGTTTGGCTAAAGGCGCCGAAAATCCGGCGGCCGAGGTACACGCTCGCCGTTTGGCGGCAGCCCGCGTGGCCCGGTATCGTGATGTAGAAGATGAAGATGGCAATATCGAAGAGGTAGATGTTGTCAAGAAGCTTTTCGGTGAAATTGCGCCGCGTTACGCAGAACGGAATGGCGGCTATACGCGCATGATTAAAGTGGGCAAACGCCCTGGCGATAACGCCGATATGGCTATTTTAATGTTGGTTGACGAGGAGTAATGTTTGCCGCGATATAAAGCTACCATTGAATATGATGGGACTGCTTATTTTGGTTTTCAGCGTCAGCGCCAGGAGCATCCTACAATTCAGAGTGAGCTTGAAGACGCGCTTAGCAAACTGGCACGTCAGCCAATATCAATTATTGGCGCCGGAAGAACGGACAGCGGCGTTCATGCACTTGGTCAAGTCGTCAGTTTTGAGATGATTTGGCGGCATGGCGAAGATGCATTAAAACGCGCGATCAACGCCAATTTACCGGCCGATATTGTTATTTTACAACTCAATCAGGTATCAGCTACCTTTCATCCGCGTTATGATGCGCGACGGCGGGCTTATACTTACCGTGTTTACAATGCGTTGGTACGCAGTCCTGTACGGCGGTTAAACAGTTGGCATGTACGCCAGCCGTTGAATGTAGAAGCGATGAATCTGGCGGCGCAGTATATTCTGGGGCGGCATGATTTCGCAACGTTCGGACAGCCGCCTCAGGGTAAGAATACAGTGCGTGAGGTTTTTCTGGCTGGCTGGCGATTGGATGACGAATTTGTCTTGTTTGATATTGAGGCGAATGCGTTTTTATATCGTATGGTGCGGAGTTTGGTCGGTAGTTTGAGACTGGTGGGCGACGGTACTTGGACTGTGGAGGATTTTGTGAGCGCTTTCCGAAGTTGTGATCGCAGCCGATCGGGAACGGTGGCGCCACCACAGGGTCTTTACCTGGTTTCTGTAGCATATGACGACTAGTGGCTGGTGATGGTTGCTAGTTGCTAGTTGGGAGAGAATGGTATGAAAACTTTTGTAACAAAACCGGCGGAAGTGGAACGAAGCTGGTATGTGATTGATGCTGAAGGGCAAACTTTGGGCCGTTTGGCAACGCAGATTGCTGTGCTTTTGCGCGGTAAGCATAAGCCCATTTACAGTCCGTCTGTGGATTGTGGGGATTATGTGGTTGTGATTAATGCGGAGAAAATTCAAGTGACGGGGCGGCGATTGGATCAGAAGAAGTATTATCGTCACTCTGGGTATCCGGGCGGTTTGTCGGAAATTACGCTGCGCCGCCAATTGGAAATTTACCCGACTCGCGTGATTGAATCGGCCGTGCGGGGGATGCTGCCTAAGAATAAGTTGGGCCGTAAAATGTTTAAGAAGTTTAAGGCTTATGCCGGGCCGGAACACCCGCACCAGGCGCAGCAGCCGGTTGTGATGGAGCTGTAGGAGAGTATGATGGAAGAAGCAAGACGTTATTATGAAGGTATCGGCCGTCGCAAACGCGCCTCTGCGCGTGTTCGGATTTACCCTGACGCTGAGAGCAGTGGGGAATTTACGGTGAATGGCAAGGATGTCAAGGAATTTTTCCCGCGTTTTGGCGATTATATTGTTTTGACTGGGCCGTTGAATGATGCTGAAATGATGGGTAAGGTTGATGTGAGTGTTCATATTCAAGGCGGCGGTATTACCGGTCAAACGAGCGCTGTGCGTTTGGGCCTGGCGCGCGCTTTGGTGAAGTATGATGAGGATTTACGCGCTGTTTTGCGGGCGAATGATCATCTAACGCGGGATGCGCGGGTTAAGGAACGCAAGAAACCTGGTTTGAAGAAGGCGCGTAAGGCTCCGACTTACACGAAGCGTTAAGATAATTGATTGTTTTGAATCGTAATCGTAATGTGTGATACGTAATTGATTTTTACGTATCGTGCCTTATGTATTGCGCGAGGCGAGTCTTGTACTCGCCTTTTTGTTTTGGAGTAGGGATTATGGGGATTACGATTGTGGGATTGGGGCCGGGCAACGGCCGTTTCCTGACTCAAGAAGCCTGGCAATTGCTATCTACAGCGGGGCGGGTTTACTTACGCACCCAACGCCATCCAGCCGTCACTGATTTACCGGATACGGTTGAACTGGTTAGTTTTGACCGTATTTATGACACGGTTGATAGTTTTGATGAGGTTTATGAGCAGATTGTGGCTGAACTGCTGCGATTGGGTCGTGAAGCCGATATTGTTTATGCCGTTCCTGGACATCCTTTTGTTGGCGAGTCAACTGTTACCCGGTTGGTAGCGGCGGCGAACGTTGAAAGGGTACCTTTTCGGGTTGTGCCGGGGTTGAGTTTTGTGGAACCGACGTTAACGGCCGTTAACGCCGATGCTTTGGACGGATTGCAAATTTTTGACGCCATCGAGTTGGCCGGAACCTTGTACCCGCCTCTCAATCCTGACCAACCTGCACTGTTGGGGCAGGTTTACAGCCGGTTGTTGGCAGGGGAGTTGAAGTTGGCGTTAACGGCCGTTTACCCCGATCAACACCCCGCCCAACTCATCCACGCCGCCGGAACCGACGACGAAATCGTCGAAAACATCCCCCTGTACGCCATAGACCGCAGCGACCACATCGGCCATCTCACCAGCTTGTACCTGCCGCCGCTGCCCGCCAAATCCGACCTGACCGCCCTGGCCGAAACCGTTGCCATCCTGCGCAGCCCCAACGGCTGCCCCTGGGACATTGAGCAGACGCCGCAAAGTATGCGCGAAGGGTTGTTGGAAGAAGCCAGCGAAGTCCTGGCGGCGTTAGATGCCGACGATTCCGACAACCTGCGCGAGGAATTGGGCGATTTGCTTTACCACATCGTCATGCAAGCTCAAATGGCCTCTGAAATGGGTGATTTTACGTTATCTGACGTGGTGGCGGGTATCGAGACCAAACTGCGCCGCCGCCATCCGCATGTGTGGGGGGATTGGGAAGTTGAAAATACGGCGCAGGTGTTAAAAAATTGGGAGCAGCTCAAAAAAGAAGAAAAGAAGCAGGCTGCCGCAGAAAGGCAGAGTCCTGAATCGTTGTTGGATAACATTCCCTTGTCGCTGCCGGCGCTGGCGCGGTCGCAAAAAATACAGAAGAAAGTGCGGAAGGTGGGGTTTGATTGGCCGGAAATTGAGGGTGTTTACGACAAGCTGCATGAGGAGATTGCTGAGGTGAAGGCGGCAGTCACGCCGGAGGAACGGGCTGATGAGCTGGGCGACTTGTTGTTCGTGACGGTGAATCTGGCAAGCTGGCTGGGGGTAGATGCGGAGAGTGCGCTGCGAGGGGCGAATTTGAAGTTTAACCGCCGGTTCCGGCAGGTGGAGCAGATTGTCGCTGAGCGGGGATTGGCATGGGAGAAATTGGATTTGGCGGCTTTGGATAAAATTTGGGATGAGGTGAAGGAGGATTTGTCAAAGGGGACGTTTTATTTCAGTTGAAGCGACAGTCACTTACTTGCCAAAGTGGAAATGCTTGTTAAAGTAGGGGCGTATTGGATGCGTTTATTGGAGGATTTGTGACGGCCGTATTGAATTACGTCATTCTTGTACTGATTGGATTAAGCGCCCTGGCCGCTGTGTTTTTCGTTATCAGGGGCGTGCTTTCCCGTTCTCAATTCGCGCGCGAAGCCTATGGCGTGGGTCAAGTAGAAGCGCGCCGTTCCATGAAAGTGGACATTGTGCGCGGCGTGGGGTTTGTTGTCCTTACGTTGATTTTATTGGGGGTGTACGGATTAAGCGCGCGTTTGGCAAAGCCGATGCCCGAACCGACAACCGTGCCGCTGCCCACGCCTTTGCCGGCATCCCCGGAGAGTGCGGCAACCGATTTGCCTGCCGCTACCGCCAGCCCTGAACAAACGCCGACGACTAAACCAACCGATCCACCGGCGACAGCGCCTGTTACCAACACAGCCACGCCGCCGCCCGAACCCACTGCCACACCGACAGCCGCACCGAAAACGGCCGTCGTCACCAGCGAGGTTGGCGTTTGGCTGCGCGGCGCCCCCGGCGTAGAAGGCGAGCAGCTAGAATGGGTGCTGGGCGGCACAGAACTTATCCTGCTGCCCGGCGAAGAAACGGCCGACGACTTCCAATGGCGGCAAGTTCGCGCCCCATCCGGCAATGAAGGGTGGGTAGCTGCCGATTACATCGCCATCAATGAATGATGTATAAAATTCATCATTCCTCATACATCATTCCTCATTCCTCATTCCTCATTCCTCATTCCTCATTCCTCATTCCTCATTCCTCATTCCTCATTCCTAACCTTCCCTCTCACATCCAACGCCCACGCCCCCTGACCGTCTGGCAAAACCCGCACCGGGTTAATCTCAATCTCGGCCAACTGTGGGAAATCGGCAGCAAGCTGGCCTAAACGGATGAGCATATCGAGAACGGCCGTTTTATCCCCCGCCGGAATATGACGATACCCATCCAGCTTCCGCCCCGCCCAGGTTTGCGCCAATAAATAATGAGCCTCCTTCAGCGGCAGCGGCGCCAGCGCAAAGGCCACATCCTTTACCCCCTCAACCTCCACGCCGCCCGCGCCAAACATCACCACCGGCCCAAACTGCGGGTCTTGCACCGCCCCCATAATCAGTTCCTGCCCTTCAAGAATCATTGGCTGGACATGTACGCCCTCGATATGCGCCTGAGGTTTGGCTGCGCGAACGGCCGTCACCATTCGTTCAACCCCCTGCATCACCGACTCGGCGTCTGCCAGATTTAGCAAAATGCCGCCCACATCCGATTTATGCGAAATATCCGGCGACGCAATCTTCAACGCCACCGGATAGTCCATTTGCTCCGCCAAAGCCGCCGCTTCTGCGGCGCTGCGGGCCAATTGAGGCGCAGGTACGGGGATGCCATAAGCAGTCATTATCTGAGTCAACGCCTCCTGCGGCAGGAAATAAGCGTCCGTTAGCGCGGCGGCGCTGCCGGACGACGCCAAAATCGCCTGCACCGCCTCATAATCCACATCAGTCAACGTAACCGGCTCCTCCGGCGGCGACGCCAAAAACTCCGCCCGGCGGGCCAAAACAGCCAGCGCCGAAGCCGCCCGCTCCGGGAACCGATATTCCGGCACATGCGCCGCGCGGAAATGCTCCAGCGCTTCATGAATCATCCGCTCACCCATCAAAGCCACCATTACCGGCTTCTCCGCTGCGTAAATGATGGGGATAATCGCCTTAGCCACGCCGCCCGTTGAATACATCGGCGGCGGCACAAGAATGACCAGCGCGCTGTCTATGCCGGGGTCTGCGAGAACAATTTGCAAACAATCGGCATACTGCTGCGGCGAGGCGCTGGCTAACATGTCAACGGGGTTGTGGAGGCTGGCAAATGGGGGCAGCGTTTCGCGTAGCGAATCCAGGGTGGCCGGTTGGAATTGGGCCATGCGCAAGCCATTTGCTTCCAGGGCGTCGGCGGCGGTAACGCCGGGGCCGCCGGCATTAGTCAAGATGGCGACATTGCGCCCTTTGGGCAGCGGGCACCAGGCCAGCGCCCGCGCCCAATCAAACAACTCCTCGCTGATGGTGGCGCGAATGACGCCGGCCCGGCGAAATGCGGCGTCAAAAGCGGATTCTTGGCCGGCCAACGCCCCGGTGTGGGAAGCAACAGCCTTCTGACCGCTCTCAAACCGGCCCACTTTAAGGGCGATGATTGGTTTTTCCCGCGTGACGCGGCTGGCTTCCTGCACAAATTGACGGCCGTCACTCACCCCTTCCAAATACAAAGTAATCACGCGCGTGTACGGGTCGGCGGCAACGGGGGCCAGCAGTTCCGTTTCTTGCACGTCCGCCTGATTGCCCAGGCTGACCAGCCGGGAAATACCGAACCCCTGTCCGCGCGCCCAATCAATCACCGCTGCGCCAATAGCCCCGGAATGGGAAAGGAAGGCAACATCGCCGGGCGGGGGAGCTGGCGGCGGTAAAAACGTCGTGTCCAGCGGTAGATTGGTGTCCAGAATGCCAATGCAGTTGGGACCAAGCAGGCGGATGCCGTATGATCGAGCAATTCGCAGGCTTTCCGCCTCCAGTTTTGCGCCTTCCTCACCCGTTTCCCGGAAACCGCCGGAGGCGATGATGGCGGCGCGGATACCGCGTTCGCCGCATTGAACCAGCGTTTGCGGGATGAAGGGGGCAGGAATGAGCAAGACAGCCAGGTCAACCGGGTCGGGAATGTCGGCAATGTGGGGGTAAATCGGCCGTTCAAACAGCCTGCCGCCTTTGGGATTGACGAAATGAACGGCGCCGGCGTAACCGCTTAGCGCCAGATTACGCGCCAGACCAAAGCCCAGTTTGGTTGGATTATGCGATGCTCCTACGACAACGATACCCGTCGGGGTGAAAAAAGGCGTCAAAGATGATTCGGGTTCATGGGACATGATGGGTTTCCTTACTTTATACGTTTATGATTTGCAACTTTCCACCGCGATCATAACGGAAAGATTGCGGTTTGGCATATGCTAAATTGCCGGCCTCCGCGCCCAGGCATTTGTACATCTGTCCAAATTTGTAACTATACAGCTACTAGAGGTGACAGTCACTTATCAACATCATGGCTTCGGCTAATACCTCTGGAAGAAGTAACTGTCACCTGAATAATTACCCAAATTTTACTTTTTTACCCATTCTTAATAGACTATGTAAGCGCAAACGGGTAGCATGACACAGTATTATGCCTGTTATTTGGGCAGCGCAACTTATTTGGAAGAGGACGAGAAATGGGTCGTTTGGTATTGGTTGTAGATGATGACAATGAAATTCGGCAAATGATGTGTCTTTTGTTGAAATTACATGGTTATGAAACAGCCGAAGCGGTTGATGGCGTAGATGCGCTCGCTAAAATCAACCAGCGTCAGCCTGATCTGATTGTGCTTGATGTGATGATGCCTAAAATGGATGGTATTACACTTTGCAAAACGCTGCGGGATGATTTGCTAACAGCCCGTCTTCCCATCATCATGTTGAGCGGCAAAACAACGCCGCGCGCTGTTGAAGAAGGGCTGGAAGCTGGCGCCGACCGCTATTTGACCAAACCATCCGGACTGGATGTGTTGACTCAGACGATTGGCGACGTGTTACAGGATTCGTTGACCGAGCAGCGAAGCGGCTAGTTCGACCGCTAATTCGGCCGTTTTGTTCCTGTCGTCGAGAATGGGATTAATTTCTACGATGTCCAGCGAGCGCACTTGCCCGCTGTCCCCCAAAATTTCCATCAGCAAATGAGCTTCGCGGTAGCTGAGACCGCCGGGTACGGGCGTGCCGACGCCGGGCGCTTCGGCAGGGTCCAGGCTGTCCATATCCAGGCTGATGTGGATACGGGAGAGATGCCGCAGCTTTCCCAGCGCCTGCCGGGCCACGGCCGCCATCCCCAATTCATCTAAATGGCGCATGGTAAAAACGCTGATGCCATTGTGGGCCAATCGTTCGCGTTCAGCCGGGTCCAGGTCACGGATGCCGATTTGGACGATGTGCGACGGCCGTAATTTGGCGCCGGGGTAACCGATGTTAACCAGGACGTCATCGCCAGCGCCGGTCAGGGCGGCAACGGGCATACCATGTATGTTGCCGCTGGGGGAGGTGTCGAAGGTGTTGATGTCGCCGTGCGCGTCTATCCAGATGACGCCGATGGGGCCGGGTTGGGCGGCAGCGGCGATAGAGCCGATGCTGATGCTGTGATCGCCGCCCAGGTAGATGGCGAAGTCGTCCATCTCAACGCATTTGGCCCCGATTTGATAGACGGATTGGCAGGCAGTGGCAACGGCCGTTAACCGTCTTTTTCCTCCCTCGGCTGCATCTTCTTCCGGGTTGGGTACCTGGATATTACCTTCATCGTGAACAATATGACCGAGCTTTTCCAGGCGGGCTTGCAGCCCGGCATAGCGCACGGCGCTTGGCCCCATGTCTACGCCGCGCCGACTTTGGCCTAAATCCATTGGTACGCCGATGATGCGAATGGTTTGTTTGCGCATGCTTCTCCTTTGGTAACTATACAACGTTGTCGAGAAGATTTGACAAATCTAGTACCAGTAAACAGAAGTCAGTAAACAGTTTTCAGTAGGCGCTTTCCAGAGGTAGACCGTACTGATAACTGTTTACAGATTACTGAACACTGATACCAGTGTGTTTTGTACGGTTATTGTGGCTTACTCTGCGGTAAATGGCAATTCATAATTCTGGTAAAGTGTACACGCTGTTTGTCTTGCCAGCCCGCTTTGTTTTATGTTAAACTAATCGCGTGGTTGATAATTAACGCTAACAGTCACCGGGGAGGTGTCCGTATGAGAGGTTCTCGTGATGAAACATTTGCTTGCCGGCGCTGTGGCGAGCGATTTGCCCTGAGATATTTTTATCGGTTTGTGTTGTATTGCGCGATCTTCCTGGCGCTGGCGGGCTGCGCCGGCGCCGTGTCGGACTCTCCGGCTGGCGTTCCGTCGCCGACTCCTCCCACCAACCCCACCCAACAACCGGCGATAGAGGGAGATACGGCCGTTCCACCGCCCACAACCGAACCCATTGCCCCATCTGCGCCGCCAGCCCAGCTCATTCAACCGGGCGATCTGGCCTACCTGGGCGCGTTCCGCCTGCCCGACAGGGATGATTGGGAATACAGCGGCTATGCCATGACCTACTACCCTGATGGCGACCCGAACGGTTCTGGCGACGGGTTTCCCGGCTCTCTCTTCATCCTCGGCCATGACCAACAGCAGCTTGTTGCCGAAATCAGCATCCCCGCGCCAATCGTTTCCCCCGATAAGAACGCCGCCGGATTGAACCGGGCGGCATTGTTGCAGCCATTTGCCGACATCACCGGCGGCGCATTCGGAGAACTGGAAATCCCCCGTGCCGGGCTGGCTTACCTGCCGCCGCAAGCGGGCCAAGCCAGCGGCAAATTGTACTTCGCCTGGGGGCAGCATTTTGAATTTGAACGCACGCCGACGCATGGTTGGAGCGAATTGGATTTATCTGCGCCGCAAACGGCCGGATTGTGGTACGTGGGCGATTTTCCCAATTATGTTTTGAATGATTATCTGTTTCCTATCCCGGAAGCGTGGGCGGGGGCCAACGCGCCGGGGCAATTATTGGCGACGGGGCGATTCCGTGATGGCGTTTGGAGCGGGTTGGGGCCATCGTTGTTTGCCATTGGCCCCTGGCTGGACGGGAATCCGCCCCCGCCGGGTGCGCGGTTGGGGGATGTGACGCCTTTGTTGTTGTACGGCCGTTCCTTGCCCAACAACCCTGAAATAGACGTGTCCGAAGGGCATCAAATGAACAATTATGCCGAGCCGGATGAATGGTCGGGCGGGGCGTGGCTGACGGCAGGTGGGGGGAAAACGGCCGTCATCTTCGTCGGCACAAAAGCGTTAGGTGAAAGTTGGTACGGCTTCGCCAACGGCGTCGTCTATCCCACCAGCGGCGATGCGGATGAGGAATACCCCGAAGTTCCGCCCTGGCCCTACGATGATCGCGGCTGGTGGTCGGAGGATATCGAGGCGCAAATCATCTTCTACAACCCGGACGAGTTAGCGGCCGTTGCGCGCGGCGAAATGGCAACCTGGGACCCCCAACCGTATGCCGTCATGAGCCTGGACGACCTCCTTTTTGACACCGGGTTCGATTACGAGCGGCAAAAGCGGTACCTGGTGGGCGCAGTCAGCTTTGACCGGGAACGCGGCTATCTGTACATCGTCGAACGCCGCGCCGACGAGGAGCGAAGTCTGATTCACGTCTTCCAAATCAATTGAATGAAACAGCAAGATGGTTATAATTCGCCCATGCTATCCATCTTGTACAATGCCGCCCGGCTGCCCTGGCCGACAAACTGGGATGAGATTTACGGCCGTTCCGCTCCCCTCCTGCTTGAAATAGGCTTTGGCGGGGGGCATTTCCTGGTAGATTGGGCCAAACGCCGCCCCGACGCCAACCTGCTGGGGCTGGAAATCTCCCTTCCTTCCCTGCGCCGCGCCGATAAAAAAATCCGCAGCGCCGGGCTGACCAACGTGCGCCTGGCGCAAGGGAACGCCTGGCTGCTCCTGCAAGCCGCCTGCGCCCCCGGCAGCCTCAGCGAAATCCAAATCAACTTCCCCGACCCCTGGCGCAAAGAGCGGCATTATCACCGCCGCCTCATCAGCGACAAATTCCTGCATCTGGCGGCGACGCGGCTGGTTCCCGGCGGCCTGCTGGACATCGCCACCGACCACGCCGACTATGCCCAATGGATTACCGAACGCCTGGAACGCACGCCCTGGTTTGATAATCGCCAAGCCGCGACCTTTGTCACCGAAGATAATGAACGGCTGCGAACGAAATACGAATTAAAAGCGATTGATGAAGGGCGCGTTTGTCATTATTACAAATTCCGGCGCAAAATGGCCCCCATCCCCAACCCGTTCCCCATTTTGGAGGAGACGCCCATGCCCCACGTCATCATGAAATCCCCCCTCACGCTGGCCGAAATCGGCCGTCAGTTCACGCCGCAAACCCATTCATCCGGCGAAACGCACATCAATTTCTTGGAAACTTACCAATCTTTTTACGACCAAAAACTGCTGGTAGAAACCTACGTCAAAGAAGGCCCTTTGGCGCAGCGCGTCGGCCTGTCCATCCAGCAGCGCCAGAGCGGCGAGTTAATTGTCGGCCTGCACGAAGTCGGCTTCCCGCGCCCCACACGCGGCATCCAACGCGCCATCGCCCAATTGGCGCAATGGCTAAAGGGCTTACACCCGGATACGCAAATCATAACGAATAATTTAGGCGATGCAGCGGAAACAATGTGAACTTAACGGGTGGATGCGTCTAAAACGGTGACGCCAACCAACTGGTTTTCTCGGTAACGTAGTAAGAGACCGTCTTCAGTTGTTATAGTATTGGTTGCTTTCTGCGGCCGTTTGAAGCTAATGTATAATACGTCTGCTTCCATATCATAATCAACCGTGAATCGTTGATCGGGAAATCCAGTCAGATAGGGTACGGCTTTAAGAATAGAGGGAGAAATTGTTGCTGTCATTGTTTTTGCCAAAGAGCCTTTTTCCGATCTACTTTGTTGGTAAAGAAAGCGGTGATTATAAAACCATCGTCGGAACTAATCTGCCGATAAATGACTGATAAAAAGCGATTACGGCCGTAATTTTTGTAAGCAATTAAAGAGCCGCGATGTCCGGGTAGGATTAAATCAGGATTTTCAACCGTTGTCAGCACATCGTCGTAATAACCAGCTAAATCATCATGGTTTTCCACGATATGAAACCATCGTTCACTGGTTAAACGAATTGGAATGCCATCAGTGGAATATGCGATGTCCATTAAAACCCCTTTTTATACCTACAGACATTGTAACGGGTCATATTTTGTCAGTCAATAAAGACGGAGGTCGTCAGCTATGCAATTAGACCTGGAACTGTACCGCGAATCGGTTGAGGTGGAGCCAAACGTTCGGATCAGTTTTATTGATGTGGCTCCGGAACGGCCGTCTCACACCATCATCTTCTTGCACGGCTTTGGCGGGCAGTCGGGCCAGTGGCGCAGCCAGATGGAGCAGTTTGCCGGCGAGAACCGTGTCATTGCCCTCGATTTACGCGGACACGGCCGTTCCTCCCGCCCCCGCTCCGGGTATGACATGCCAACGATGCTGGGGGATGTGACGGCCGTTCTCGACCACCTTCAAATTCGCCAACCCTTAGTCCTCGTCGGCCACTCCTTCGGCGTCGCCTTCGCTACCGAATTCGCCTGGCGCTATCCACAGCGCGTCAGCCATCTTATTTTGATCGCCGGCGCCGGCGAATACAACATCCCCGGCTACTATCGGGGCTTATTCCGGCTGCCGCCGCCCGTCATGCGCTTTTTAGAGCCGGTGGCCGAACGGGCCGTCGGCGCCTCCATCCGCTCCTTGCGCCGCATGTATTTGGACAACGTGCGCACATGGCGCGGCTGGGAGATGTTTCCCGAACTGAAGCCGCCGACGATGGTCATTTTGGGCAACAAAGACCGCGTTTTGCCGCAAGCAGCATTCGAGCGCGTCGCCGAACTGGTTCCGCCCGATTCCGAAATCATCAACGTCGGCGTTTCGGCGCACATGGTTATGCTGGAGCGGCGCGACGCGGTGAACCGGGCGATTGAGCGCTTCATCGAAGGAGACGAGCGGCGGGAGTACGCCCGCTGGCGCACGGCCGAATCGGGCGACGGGCGCGGCAGTTTGCTGGCTGAACGGCCCTGGCTCGCCAGTTACGAATCGGATGTGCCTTCCACCATTCACATCCCACGCCTGCCGTTAACCCGCCTGCTGGACAGGGCGTGGCGGCGTTTTCCGCTGCGTCCAGCCATCCGTTACCAGGGGCGGATTTTGACCTATCGCGGCCTCAGCGCGCAGGCGGGGCGGTTTGCCAATGCGCTGGCGGCGCTGGGCGTGGTCAAGGGAACGCGGGTGATGCTGCTGCTGCCCAATTTGCCGCAGGCGGTTGTCGCTTACTACGGCGCGCTGCGGCTGGGCGCGATTGTGGTAATGGGTAATCCGCTGGAAAGCCGGGAGGAGCTTATCCGGCAGGCGCAGCGGACGGGGGCGGAGGCGCTGGTGACGCTGACGAAATTTGAGGAGACGGCCGTTGCCATTAAATCCCAAAGTAACGTCCGCCACATCATCTTCACCAGTGTCAAAGATTATTTCCCCTGGCCCAAATTTTTGCTTTTTAGCCTGCTGCGAGAGAAAAAGGAGGGGCATCGGCTGCGCCAACCGCTTCAGCCGGGCGATTTTGCCTGGCGGAAATTGCTGCGCCAGCATCCGCCCCAGCCGCCGCAGGTAGATGTGAAGCCGGAGGATACGGCCGTTATCCAATTCAGCAGCGGCACCACCGGCGAGCCGAAGGGGATTATGCTCTCCCATCGCAATTTAGTCGCCAACACGATGCAGATTCGCAGTTGGCTGCCCCGCGCCCGCGCCGGCGAGGAGGTGTTTCTGTCCGTCGTCCCCTTCAGCCATGTCTACGGGATGACGACGGCGATGAATGTGCCCATCAGCCTGGGCGCGAGCATGGTTTTGCTGCCCACATTTGACACGGAGGAGGTGCTGCAGCACATCAAAAAGTACAAACCGACTCTTTTCCCCGGCGTGCCGACGATGTATGTGGCGATTAACGATTTCCCCGGCGTGCGCAAGTATGATGTACGCTCGATTAACGCCTGCATCAGTGGGGCCGCGCCGCTGCCCATCGAGGTGAAGGAGGCGTTTGAGAAGTTGACGAAGGGGAAACTGGTGGAAGGGTACGGGTTGAGTGAGGCCAGCCCGGTGACGCACGCTAATCCGATTAACGGCCGTAACAAAACCGGCTCCATCGGGCTGCCCCTGCCGGGAACGGAGGCGCGCATCGTCAGCCTCAAAAGCGGCACGCCATTGAATCCAGGCCAGGTGGGTGAACTGATTGTGCGCGGCCCGCAGGTGATGCAGGGGTATTGGCAGGATGAGGTGGCGACGACGGCCGTGCTCGACCGTGACGGCTGGCTGCACACCAACGACATCGCCCGCATGGATGACGACGGCTACTTCCAAATCATCAGCCGCCGCCAGGATATGTGGCAGGACGACGCCGACGACGCCCCCGCCTTCCCCCGCGACGTGGAAGAAGTCATCTACGAGCTGCCGGAGGTGCGCGAGGCGGTCATTGTCGCCATCGCCAACCAACCGATTGCCTTTGTGCGTCTGAAAGAAAAGAGCCGTATTCCGGCTAAGACTATCATCGCTTACTGTCAACGCCGTCTGCCGCCCAGCCAGGTTCCGCGCCTGGTCGTCTTCGTCAAAGAGTTCCCGCGCAGTTTCATCGGCAAAGTGCTGCGGCGGGAGTTGGTTAGCCAATATGAACACGAAATTCAGGCCGAGGCGGGCAGTGTGGGCGAGCATTTGGAGATGGAGAGGTGACAAGGTGAGGGGGTGAAGAGGTGACAAGGTGAAGAGGTGACTCGCCACCCGCCTATTTTTTCGGAGGAATTATGATTGTTTTGGGACGTGTGGTTGTGGGGTTGGGGATGCTGGCGCTGGGGCGGCAGTTGTTTTGGCTGTTTGTCGGCGGTGTGGGGTTTGTGTTTGGCCTGAATTTGGCGACGCGCATGTTTGCCGGGCAGCCGGAAATGGCGATGCTGTTGTTTGCTTTGATTGTCGGGATAATTGGGGCGGTGGTAGCGCTGGCATTGCAAAGGCTGGCGGTGGGCGTGGCCGGTTTTTTTGGCGGCGCGATTATTGCCGTGCAGTTGCTGGAGGCGTTTTCGCTGCATGTGGGGTCGGCGCTGGTTCCGTTTTTGGTGGGCGGCGTTATCGGCCTTATCCTGGTCTCGGTTTTGTTTGATTGGGCGCTGATTGTGTTGTCGGCGCTGGCTGGGTCTCAGGTGATTGTGGGCGCGGTGGGATGGGAACGGCCGTTATCCCTCGTGATGATTGGGGTGTTTACGGCCGTTGGTATCGCCATCCAGGCCACCCAAATGCAGCGGGAAGGCAAAGGAGGTTGAGATATGCCTGCAAAAATCACCAAAGCCGAAATTGACGCCATTGTCGATCAAAAAAACCTGCTGGTCCGCAACCTGCAAATCACGCTCGGCTATTACAAAGTCGGGCAGCGGCTGCGTAAATTCCTCGGTAGCAGCAATGTTAACTGGTTTGGCTTTGGAACCT
>JANTHP010000018.1 GCA_024762395.1 Anaerolineae bacterium
AGATGTGTCCCGTTTTCATTCATTTGATGGCGCCGCGCAGCGGCGTGGTGTCTCCTGTCCATAAATAAATCCGCGAGGCTGTTGCCTCGCAGGTGCGCCGGTGCGGTTTTTACATTATGGAAACTCTATTTCCTAGCGATGATTGGGAGATGTTTTACGGCCGTTCCAAGAAAACGGCCGTCCTCTTCACTGCCAATGTGCATAATTTCACAGGTAGATTTTAGACTTTCATCAGGGAAAGGCAATATCCAGAGGATATTTTTAAGGTTTAGCGGTTAGTCAACATTTCAGTTTTTGGCTGACTAGCTAACAGGCTGATCGGCTGACATGCGAACAAGCAACGGCCGTAATTCGGTTAAGCTGTGAATTTGCGCATCGGGCTGCACGCCATCGGGCATGTGAAAGCGCTGGCTGGATTGGTAGTGGATGGTTTTCATGCCGGCGTTTTGCCCGCCCACGATGTCGCCGGATGGATCGTCGCCAATGAAGACGGCCGTTTCCGTCCCGCTCCCCAACTCAGCCAAAACCTGCAAAAATGGGGCCGCATTCGGTTTCCACGCCCCCGCATCGGCTGAAAACAGCATCGCGTCAAAGTGGTCGGCCATGCCAAACCGTTCCAAATCGGCGATGTGCGCCGCGCCGGTGAACATCGTGTTAGACAGCAGCCCGATTTTATAACCGGACGCTTTAAGCTGCGCCAACGCATCTCTCGCGTGCGGCATCGGATGCGCCTGGGCGCAAATGGCATTTTCGTACAATCGGCCCGCCTCCGCCATTTGCGCTTTGGGAATGCCCTTGACGCCCAACGCGCCCAGCGTCTCCGTCAACAAATCCACCAGCCGCAAATTATGCTCCCCGTGCATGGCGGCCTGCCAGCGTCCGGGCAGCAAGGCAAAACCAGCTTGTTTGAACTGTTCAAATTCAGGGAGGTTGAGGCCATTTTGATTGAGGTATTGGTAAACGGCCGTAAACCCCGGCGTCTCTAAATCCGGCCAAACCGCATACTCCCCTGCATACTCAATCAATGTCCCGCCTAAGTCAAACACTATTGTGTCTATCAATACTGCCTCCATGTCTCAACCAAGCAAACAACCCGACGTCTACTTTCAATCTGTGTTGCTTGAACTACTTTTTAGAATAGCTCTAAATTCACCAGAATGAACTATTTTGACTTTCCCTACCTTTCCCAAAACTAACAGGTCTTTATCAACTGTCACCAAATAGTCAGCTTTTCCTAAAACAGCATAAGCGATTAAGTAATCGTCTTTAGGGTCTCTAGTAGCTACGGGTATTGGGGTTGTAATGAGGGGAATTTCTTCTGAAATCCTTTTGAGGAGTTGAGTAAAACGCTTCAGTTCTTGTTCGCTAATATTTTTGAGTAAATAAGGTTTATGTTTTACGGTCGCTTCAATTTCGTCAAGCAGGGGGGCAGAAACAAGCAAAGTGATTTCATCATCGGCGATTTTATCGAACAATAACAAAACAAAACTGTCTTGGTGAGGACTAAGCAAGTAGGAAATATAGATATTTGTATCAGCTAGTACCCGCATGGTTACTTTTCAAAAACAACCTTTTCCTGCGCCATTAAACTAGCTATTGCCTCTCTCGTTACCTCATCGGCAATCTGTTCAGCTTCATCTGGCGTCATCGTTTGGTTTCTACTCCGAACCTCTTGGGCAATTTGCTTTAACTCCGCGATGGCCTCTTTCTTGCGTTGTTGTTCACGAGCAGTTTGAAGTAAGCGATAATCAATATACGGAATCAGAACAGCCTTTGCCTGCCCCCTCTTTTGGATAATGACATCATCTTGATTTTGTGCTATCCAGTTAATGAACGAACTAAACTGCTCTCTTGCTTCACTGACAGATACAGCCTTCATTGACTCTACTCCTTACAATATAGCGTCTCATTTAGTGTTTATTTTAGCTAACTTAATGTACATCTTAGCATAAATAAGGGGAGTCAGTCAATTTTGCATAATGTCGGTCGCCATTTTGATGCTGCCATATTCACCCTTTCATCTCTTCACTTATGTTCCACCAACCGCGCCACCGTCACGCCCGCGCCGCCTTCGCCATCCTTGCCTTCTTCCCAGGAGGCGACGTGCGGGTTTTGGCGTAATGCTTTGCGCACCGCCTCACGCATCCGCCCCGTGCCTTTACCATGAATGATGCGTACCCAGGGCATCCGCGCCAAAAAGGCGGAATCAATGTACCGTTCCAGATTTGCCAGACCGCCTTCTACCCGCTGCCCGCGCAAATCCAACTCAATATCTACCGATGAGCGGCCGGAGATGAATATCGTTTCTGGCTCTTCCTCCGGCTCCTGGCGGCTTTTGAACTCCAAATCGTCCAATTTGGCCCGCATTTGCAAGCGTCCGACCGCCACCATTGCCTCTTTTTTGCTGATGGAGACGATTTCGCCTTTGACGTTGAGGGATTTGACTTGCACGGTGTCGCCGGTTTGGAGGGACGGCCGTTTCCCCTTCACACTCACTGGCCTTTCCACCGGCGCAATCGCGTCAAACCCCGTCTCCTCAATTTGCTCCACCTGCTTGCTGATTTTCTTCAGCTTGTTCAGCGAAGCCGCGTCGCGCAACTGCTTGCGCGCCCGCCGGATTTCATCCTGAATGGCCGCAATTTCCTCCTGCGCTTTCTCGCGGGCTTCATCCAGGATGCGCTGCCGCTCCTCCTCCACCTGATCCAGACGGCGTTCCAGCGCATCGCGCCCTGCCTCCGCCTCGCGCAGCGCCAGCCGCGTTCCTGCCTGCTCCGATTCCATCTTGTCGCGCAGGTCATAAATCGAATCCAGCAGATTCTCTGCTTCACGCCCGCCGGCGCCGATGAGTTTCATGGCGTCATCCAGCACCGTTTCATCCATCCCCAAACGGCGGGCGATGGCGAAGGCGTTGGATTTGCCGGGCAGACCGATGGTCATTTCGTAGGTGGGGGAGAGGGTTTCTACATCGAAAAGGAGCGAGGCGTTGGTCGCGCCGCTGGTTTGGCTGGCGTATAGTTTGAGTTCGGGGTAATGGGTGGCGATGAAGGTGGTCGCGCCCTTATCGCGCAAAAAGTGGGTGATGGCTTGGGCCAGGGCCGCGCCTTCGGCTGGGTCTGTGCCGGAGCCTAATTCATCGAGCAAAACGAGGGAACGGCCGTCTACCCGGCCTAAAATGCGAATAATGTTGGTGATATGGGCCGAAAAGGTAGAGAGACTTTGCTCAATAGATTGCTCATCCCCGATGTCGGCGAAAATGTTGTCGAAAATCGTTAATTTGGCTTCGGTGGCCGGTAGATGCAGGCCGGATTGAGCCATCAATGCCATCAAGCCCATCGTTTTCAAGCTGACCGTTTTACCGCCGGTATTGGGGCCGGTAATGAGAACGATGAAGGTATCCTCGTCCAGCGTCAGGTCAGTGGGAACGACGGTTTCCGGGTCGAGCAGGGGGTGGCGCGCCCCTTTGACCCAAACCGTGGAGCCAGGATGGTAATTGCGCGGCGGCGGCGTCCATTTGGCGCGCTCGTTGGCGTGTTTGGGCGGGCGCGGCGGCGCAAACGTCCGCCACTCTTCGAATTCTGGCTCAATGCCCTCAATAACGGCCGCATACCGGGCGCGGGCAAAAATCAAATCTAATTCTGCCATGCGCTCAACGACTCTTTTGATGGAATCGCCCTGGTCGGCAATTTTGGCGGACAGTTCGGCCAAAATGCGGTTGATTTCTTCCTGCTCTTGCAGATGCAGACCGCGATATTCGTTGTTGAGTTCAACCGTGCCGATGGGTTCCATCCAGAGGGTGGCTCCGCTGCCGCTGTGGTCGTGAACGATGCCTTTGAGCCGCCCTTTGGCGTCGGCTTTGACGGGGAGGACGTAACGGCCGTTTCGCATTGTCACAATCGGCTCTTGCAAATACTGGTTTTGGCTGCTTTGCAGGATGCGCTGGAGTTTGTCCTGGATACGGCCGTACACCGTCCGCTGCTCCTGCCGAATTTTGGCTAATTTAGCGCTGGCGCTGTCCAATACCTCGCCCCGCTCATCAATCGTATTGCCAATCGCCGACACAATCCCCGGACATTCTTCAATCAAATGAGCGATGTCGGCCAAATGGGGGAATTCATCCTCTGCCTTGATGAGTTGGCGGCGCAAATTGCGGGCGGCGGTAATTGTGCCGCGCACTGCCAGCAAATCTTCGGCGGGCAGCGTAAAACCGCGCAGCGCATTTTCCACCGACTGGCGCACATCCCGCGCCCCGCCGATGGTGATGTTGGTGTGCGTATCCAGCAGTAAAACCGCTTCTCGTGTTTCTGCCTGCCGCTGCCGCGCTTCAAACATATCTGTCGTGGGCTGCAAGCTGCGGGCCAGGTTTTCACCGGCGCTGAAGCTGGTGTATCCGGCTAAGATATTGAGAACTTTGTCAAATTCCAGGGTATGAAATGATTTTGCATCCATGATGGGGCAAGTATAGTGGCAAGTTTGCGAGTTTGCGAGTTTGCATTTGTCCGGCGAAACCTGCGAGGTTTCTGAAACCTCGCAGGTTTGAATGGATGGGATTACAATTTGGTTATGAAGAAGATGATTCGCGCATTTATTGCTATTTCATTGCCGGACGAGGTTCGGGCGGCGCTGGGGCAGTCGAGCGCTGTTTTGGCCGAACAGATGCCGCCGCGCAGTGTGCGCTGGGTGAAGCCGGACTTACTACATGTGACGCTGCGTTTTTTAGGGGATACGGCCGTTTCCCAACTCCCTCTCATCGTCTCTGAACTAGACCGTATTGCCGGGCAGCATTCGTCTATCCGCTTGCAGGTGGATGGGCTGGGCTGTTTTCCCAATCGAAAACGGCCGCGTGTGATTTGGGCCGGGCTGCGGGGGGATGTGGTGGCGGTGAATGCGTTGAAGCAGGATATTGACGCTGTTTTGGAACCAATGGGCTGGGAGCGGGAGGCACGGCCGTTTCGTCCTCATCTCACATTGGGGCGGGTTAAAGACGGCCGTAAATTGCTGGGCGTTAGTTGGGGGACGGAGGTGGAGAAGATGGTTGTGCCGGTAACGGCCGTTCATCTCATCGAAAGCCAGTTACGGCCGTCTGGGCCGGTGTATACCGTGCGGCATACCAGTTATCTGGCCCGGTAACTCATCCGTCAATGCGGGCGATGTATTCTTGCCAGTTATTCGTATGGCCGGCGTTATTGGTCCACTGATACGGCCGTGCCAAAAAACGGTTGACATCTGTCGTTGACTTGAGCCAGATAAACCGTTTATCAACTGCCCAATCTTCTATTTTTTGCAGCACATCGGGGCGGGCGCGATCAGGATAATCTAAAATTCGATGCAAAAATCGGGGGAGCGTGGGGTCCAGCACAGGCTCCCTGCACCCTTCTGCGATATCGGGGCGCGGCGTATTCGCATATTGAACGCGCCTTTTCGTCGCTCGCCAGGCGCAAACCCAACGCGGCAAATCCAGAAAAATCACCGTATCTGCCGCCCGCAGCCGAATATCCAGTGTGCCGCGATAGTTGCCGTCAATAATCCATTGCTCGCCCGACACCATTTCGCGTACTTTCGCTTCCCAAATATCATGCGGCGTTCCCACCCAGCCCGGATGCCAAAAATGTTTGTCCAGATGGATGACTGGCAGTTTTAACGAATGACCCAACTGTCGCGCCAACGTTGATTTTCCTGAACCGCTGGAACCGATAATGACGATGCGTTTCATCTCCGTTATAACATTGGCAATCGTTTTCGGGTGATCAAATCGCCTCTCTTTGAGATAATAAGGCGTAGGAAAAGGCGATAAAGCAGATGTGACTTGCATTTGCGCTGGCGAATACTGCCATTGAATTGTCATATCGTATAGTCCAACATAGGTATGTCAGGCGTCTGGTTCAGAGATGAGGGCAAATACAATGATGTAGAGATGGCTGCTTGACGCCAATTATTTAATATCTGCTGGAATCGTACTGGAATATGACGTGGTACGGGGTGAAGAAGCCGTGAAGCTTCGCATAACCATGACTTATGTACTACGCAAGTACAATTTTGAGGTGGTGACTATTCAGGTGACAGTGACTGTCACTTCTAAGGCCGAGTAATTATTTGAGGTGAATTGAGGTATGAAACCACTTGTTTATTACTGTCGCTGGCACAATGCGACGTTACGACTGCGGGGGCGGGATGAAACGGCCGTTTGGGGCCAGCTCGTCTACGGAACCAACGAACCCGAAACAACCCGCTCCTTCCGCTTCAATCTGAAAACATGGGAGTTGTCTCTGGAAGACGCATCTGGCACAACCGTTATTCAATTAGATGAAATGGGCGTAGCGAAATAGGGGCTATTCCCGGCGCTGCCGATAAGCTTCAATAACATTTGGTAGATTTTCCAATTTTTGCAAAGCCCAATTTAATTGCTCCAAACTGGCGACTTCTATAACCAAAAAGGCCGTCGTTACGCTTTCGGATGTGGCTGTTTTCGTTTTGGGAACATTGATTTGTTGTCCGCGCAGCACATTGACAATTTCATCAATCAATCCGGTGCGGCGATACGCTTTTACCACAACAGGAATGGGGAATGTTTTCGCTTCTGTTCCCCAATCCACATCAATCAACCGTTCTTTCTCTGTCTCCGCAATGATAGACACCTGCTTGCAATCTGCGCGATGAATGGTAACGCCATGTCCGCGTGTGACGTAACCGATAATGCGTTCAGGGGGGATGGGATTGCAGCAGCCGGCCATTTTGGTGTGTAATCCGCTCACGCCCTTTACGGTGAGGCCTTTTGGTTTGGGTTGTGGTTGCAGTAACGGCCGTAACGCATCATCAGGTTGTAAATTTCGCTTCAATACAGCAATCGCCCCGCTGATTTGTGCGCTTTGAATATCGCCAAACCCCACCTTTGCCAAAAACTCTGTCTCATCGTCATACTTTAACGCTTCGGCAATTTCGGCAATCGTATAATCATCGCTCAATCCCAGCCGTTTCAGCTCCCGTCCCACAACCTCGCGCCCCTGCTCTACATTTTGGTCCCATTCCTGTTCCCGAAACCACCCCCGAATTTTGCTGCGTGTGCGCGCGCTGCCCGTGTATCCCAGACTGGCATTCATCCAGTCGCGGCTTGGCCCGCTTCGTTTGGCCTTAATAATCTCAACTTTGTCCCCTGACTTTAGTTTATAGTCCAAACTAACCATTTTGCCGTTGACACGCGCGCCCCGGCAGCGATGGCCTACTTCCGTATGAACCTGGTAAGCAAAATCAATGGGAGTCGAACCGGCGGGCAGCTCAAACACATCGCCGTGCGGCGTAAAAGCATAAATCCGCTCAGCCATTAGCTCCGTTTCAAAGATGTCCTTTTCAGATGTGGCGTCATCGCTGTCACGCAGAGCCATGAGCAAATCGCGCAATCCCTGAATCCGTTTTTGCACCGAGGCGCTGACTTGCGATCGGCCTTCTTTGTAGGCCCAATGAGCGGCTACCCCTTTTTCGGCTTCTTCGTGCATCCGCACCGTTCGGATTTGGATTTCCAGCGTTTGACCTGTTTCGTTATCAATAACGGCCGTATGCAGCGATTGGTACCCATTCGATTTAGGCGTGGCAATATAATCATCAAATTCATGCATGATAGGCTGCCATAAACTGTGAGTAGCGCCTAAAACCTGGTAACACAAACTGCGTTCCAAATCCTCAATCTCTTTACTTCCCTTATCGTCATACCCGTCCTGAGTTGTCGGATCCACAATAACCCGTATCGCCTGCACATCATGAATCTCTTCAAAAGGAAGCTGTTTCCGCTCCATCTTGCGATAAATAGAATAAATATGTTTAGGCCGTCCCGAAACGGTTGCCTTAATACCTATCTCCTCGATTTTATTACGCAGCTTACTCGTTGCCGCTTCAATCTTCTGGGCACGTTCAGTGCGGCGTCCGGCCAACTTTTTAGCAATTTTACTGTACTGCTCCGGCTGTAGATAACGAAATGACAAGTCTTCCAATTCCCATTTTAGCTGCCACACGCCTAGTCGGTTTGCCAGAGGCGCGTAAATATTCATAGCTTCATTCGCCACTGCATATTGCTGTTCAGGGCTGAGATATTTGGCTTGACGCAAATCTTGCAGATTATCCGCCATTTGGATCAAAATCACGCGAATGTCCCATTCAATGATAGACAGAATCGCCCGGCGGATACCCTCCAAAGTTTTGCCATCGCCCCCTGATTGTTGATGTTTTTTATAACTTTCCCGTTCTGCAAATGCATGTAATTTACTTAATCCGGAAACCAAAGAAACCACTTCTCGGTTGAATAACGCGCTTAGATCATTTTCTGTTTTGCCCGTGTGCGGGTGCAAACTATCGTGTAACAATCCAGCAATAATGGTGTGAGTATCCGTTCCAAGTTCCAGCATGATGTGAGCTACTGCCAGATCGTGATCAATAAATAATTCGCCTGAATCACGGCGTTTACCGGCATGGGCTGCGCGGGCAAAGTCGTAGGCTTCTCTGATTTGATCGCCGGCCGGACTGGCGCTTCCTCCGGGAAGCGCGTCTAAAAGACCGGCCAGTGATGTGTTTGGAATTTGGGTCATTGTAGTCGCAAAAAAACAGGCGCATCCAAGATAAGGAAACGCCTGCCTGTAAAAAGATAGTAACTATATAGGTGACAGTCACTTCTTCCAGAGGTATTAGCCGAAGCTAGTGATGTTGGTAAGTGACTGTCATCTCTGGTCGCTGTATAGTTGCAAAAGATATTTCTTTCAGATGGAACAAGAAATTGGCAATGGGATTTGTACGATGCGGCTATTCGGCCGTTTCTGAAGCATCATCTTCCTGAGCAGGCGTTTCACCCTTGCGTACGTAACTGTTGACCTGTTCTTTAACCTGAGCAGCGCGTTCTTTGCCTGAATCCAACACGATACGCGCCTGTTCTTGGACACGTCCGCCAGTTTCTTGCACCCGGCCACGGGCTTCAGAAACAAGCCCGCCGGCTCGCTCACGGTATTCTTGTGTTCGCGTGCCGGCCACTTCACGGTATTGGTGTAATCGTTCGCCGCCGCTTTGGCGCAGGTCGCGGGTTTTGTCCGCCATCAATGAGCGCGTCTCTTCACCGGATTGGGGCGCTAAAATCAACGCCGTTGCTGCGCCTACAAGACCGCCTATGACAAATCCAGCCAGAAATGATCCTAATTCATTATTATTTTCACTCATTTTTATTATTCCTCCAGAAGATTGTCGGGGTTGCCAAAAAATGCCTTGAAACCGCGCCGTACAGCGGCCATGTAGCTGTTAGCCCTGGTTACCGGTTTGACGACGTTTTGGCTCACAAAAGTCGTTGTGCCTCGGACCATGCCAACGGTTTCGTTCGTTTTTTCCAGGATCGGCTTGATTTCAAATTCCATCATGTTAACCAAACGGATAACCATGACCAACAAGATGATGAGCACAATGCCGAACAGACATGATTCTAAAGCCAGGGCGATGATGAAGATGTCGCGGACGGCTTCAATGTTTGGTGCTTGATTTTGGGCTAACCATAACGCTCCCCAAATAAATAATCCTACAAGGGCAAGCAAAATGATAATGCCAAGTACCATGTACAGCGTAGGTATCAGGCGCTTTTTAGAAGCGGGTTCCGACGGTATTTCAACTGATGTTTGTGTGTTCATGATTGTGTCCTAACGCTTTCAGTATACCATTATTATACATGTTCAGCTATCAGAAATTGTGAATTTGTTGCTATAACCTTTGCAAAGCTTGTCCTCATGAAGGTGGGGAATTGGCAACCGCGTGGACGAAATGGAAACTATTGTTTTGTTGGCTTAAGTCCATACCACGTTACCTTGCCCCAACCAGTGTAAATTTTCGGAGTCGGAATTGCTGACGGCTGCCGTTTCTGTCCAGTAGCCCGGCAGCGGGTTTATTTGACCTGTTACAGACGCTTAGGTATAATCCTCTGTCGCATTGCAATCTGTAAATGCGTGGTTAACTTCCCTGTGGAGTGTGAGCGAACTGGTTCGTGATGCGCCAGGGAAGTCACAATTAAGCTGATATTTATTACAGGGCTATATGCCCTGGTTTTTTTGGGAGAATTAGTTATGCCAAAGCGAACATATCAACCTAAAATTCGTCGCCGTGCTCGTGTTCATGGTTTCCGCCAACGTATGAAAACGAAGGGTGGGCGCAACGTGCTCAAAAGTCGTCGCGCTAAAGGGCGCGCCTCTTTAGCTGTTAGCATGAATAATCATGTCAAGCGTATTAACTGGAATGGCACTTCAGCGACGGCGTATCGTTCCGTCAAGCGGTATGGCGGGGGGAAATAGCTGGTAGCTGGTAGCTGGTGGTTGGTAATTAGTTAATTGGCAGCCAACAACCAACAACTAGCAGCCGATGACCAGTTACTCATGTTGCCACAACGGTTCCGTTTGCGGCGTGCGGCTGATTTGCAGCGTATTCGACAATCTGGGCGCAGTTGGCGGCATCCTCTCATTGTTTTATTGGCGCAAACGAATGATCTTGATGTTAGCCGGTTTGCTTTTGTAGCAGGTCGGCGTGTTGGTAATGCGGTTGTGCGGAATCGGGTTAAGCGGTTGATGCGTGAGGCTGTTCGTCATCATTTGGATGAGGTTGCAGCCGGTTGGGATTGTATGTTGATTGCTCGAAATCCGTTGGCTTCTGCTTCGTATGTGGAGGTGGAAACGGCCGTAACCCAATTACTCGCCCGCGCTAATCTCCTGCATTCAGAGTAGCGTAGAGGGCTGATGACATGAAAACTATTGCCCTGCTTCTAATCCGCTTGTATCAAAACACTATTTCCCGGGTAACGCCGCCAAGCTGTCGTTTTACGCCCACCTGTTCCCATTACGGGTATGAAGCCATTGAGAAATATGGTTTCATAAAAGGGGGCTGGATGGCAGTTAAGCGCGTTAGCCGTTGTCACCCATTTAATCCGGGCGGCTACGATCCGGTTCCTTAAGGGAGGTTAACCCTTTGTACGCAGCTAAACGGCCGTTACGTCGGCCCGCTATCTTTTTACTCATCATTGCCAGTTATCTGCTGGCTGCTTGCGGCGCACGCACAGCCAACACCAACTGGCCCGGCCTTTCCACCGACGGCCAAAAAGTCTACGTCGCCTACGGCCCCAAAGTCCTGGCCTACGACGTGGCCGCTCAAAAAGCAGCCTGGTCATTCTTCCCCGCTGACGCCGCGCCCACCCTGCAATTCTTCGCTGCGCCATCCGTGCAAGACGGCCGTATCATCCTCGGCGATTTCGGCGCATCCGGCGGTATGTTATCCCCTGGCGTCGTCGTCACCCTCTACGCCCTAAACGACACAGACCAGGGAACGCCCGAATCGCTTTGGACGAACAGCGAACTCGTCAGCGATCGCATTGTCGCTCCCCCCTTACAAATCGGCGATCAACTCTTTGTTGGTACAGCCAACAATTTCCTTATTGCCGTAGACGCCACATCAGGCGTCAAGCAGTGGGAATTTGAAGCCGGACACAGCATCTGGGGGCAGCCTGCTTACAAAGAAGGCGTCTTATACGTCTCCTCCCTTGACAAATCAATCTATGCTCTGGACGCCGCAACGGGTCAAAAACGATGGCAAACCGAACTTGGCGGCGCCTTAGCCAGCTCCCCGGTCGTCAATACCAACCTTGTTTACGTCGCTAGTTTTGACAACAAGCTGCATGCTCTGGACATGCAAACAGGCGAAGAAAAATGGGTAGCCGAAGCGCAAGATTGGATTTGGGACGCGCCCGCCTTTGCCGGCGGCATCGTTTACTTCGCCGATATCAAGGGCAACATTTTTGCCGTTGACGGCGAAAGCGGCGAACAAATTTGGTCGCAGCAGCTCAAATTACCCGTTCAGACCAGCCCGGTTGTCGTTGACGAAACCGTCTACATCGCTTCCGGCGACGACATCAAAGCCGAAAACCCACAAGGTGCATTAACCGCTTTAGACATTGCCGATGGCAAGCAAAAATGGCAACAAACAGCCCCGGCCCCACTGTACACCACCCCGGTCGTGGTTGGCAATGACATCATCGTGGCCTTGCAAAGCGAATCTGCCCTCTTGATCGCCTTCGATGCGGAAACAGGCAGCCAGAATTGGATCTATACGCCGCCGCAAGAACAGTAAACTTTTACCGCAGTCTATAATCTGATTGACTGCGGTTCGCGGACTACCGACTACCGATTACAGGAACATTATTTATGTGGGACACATTCATCCTCAATCCCATGATCAACGCATTGTTGATGCTGTATGATTTTCTCGGCAACAACTTTGTTTTGGCCATTGCCGTTTTTACCATCCTCATACGTCTGCTTACGCTGCCGCTGAACCTGCGCCAGCAGCGTTCCAGCATAAAAATGCAGGAAATGCAGCCGCAGATTCAAGCCATCCAAAAAAAATATAAAGACAACCCGCAGAAAATGCAGGAAGAGTTTCAAAAAATTGGCTATAACCCGGCCGAAAGCCTGGCTGGCTGTCTGCCGTTGTTAATTCAGATGCCGATTTTAATTGGTCTTTACCGTGCGATTATTATTGTTTTAGGCTCCACACCCCAATCATTGTTTGAGCTGACAGCGCGTGTTTATGACTATATTAACTTGACCGATTTACTGCCGATTTCCAATAAATTTTTATGGCTTAACTTGGCGCAGCCCGACCCGTTGTTTGTTTTGCCGGTCTTGGTTTTCGGCACAATGTTCCTGCAGCAAAAGTTGATGACGCCAGCCACGCAGCAGCAGAACAAAAACAAAAAGCAAGACGATAACCCGATGGCTGGAATGACCCAATCCATGCAATGGACAATGCCCATTATGTTTGGCTTTTTCTCCTTGCAATTTCAGGCCGGGCTTTCCATTTATTTCGTTTTAAGCAATATCATTGGGATTGGACAGGGTTACTACATGCGTCGTTCAATGGCGCAGCTAAAAGAAGAACAGGCAGTGAAGAAGAAACCGGCCGTTATCACAAGCGAGCCAGAGGTAAAAGCAGAGCCAAAACAAGATAAGGCGGATTTAGAGGCGGCGATGAAAGGCACGCCCGAAGAACGCAAACAGTACCAGCCCCGCAAACGAACATCAAAACGTAAAAAGCGCAAACGATAATTTATGAGAGTGTAGAGTGTAGAGCTAGAGTTAGAGGCAGAAATTCCTCTAGCTCTAGCTCTGTCCTCTAGCTCTAGCCAGGAGTGATCCATGTCACAGAATAAACGTGAAATTGAAGCGACCGGCCCGGATGTAGAGGCGGCCGTTGAGGCCGGCCTAGCCAAATTAGGCGTGAGCCGGAGCGATGTTATTATTGAAGTTGTAGACGAAGGCAGTAAAGGTTTATTGGGAATTGGGAGTCGTGACGCAGTAGTGCGGTTAACTTCGATGGCGCTGCCACCGACGCCGCCCGCGCGACCATCAACCCCTAAACCCGTCAAACCGGCTCAACCGGCGAAACCAAAACCGGTTGAACGGCCGCAACCCATTGTGGACGAGGCTGAGGCTGCTCCAGAGTACGATGAAGTTAGCGAACAAGACGTTGTCCCGGAGCTTATCCGTGAATTGTTGGACAAGATGGGCATTGAAGCGACGGTGACGACCAGCCAGACCGAATTGGATGATTTGACGGATAAGCGATTAATGGTGGTTGAAATTAATGGCGATGATTTGGGCGCGTTGATTGGCCCGCGCGGCGAGACATTGAATGCGATTCAATATGTTACGCGGCTGATGGCTGGGCATAAAATGCGGCGGCGGGCCGATTTCGTTATTGATGTGCAAGGGTATCGGCAGCGGCGCGAGCAAGCGCTTTCGCGCATGGCCGAGAGGATGGCTAAGAAGGTCGCGGCTCGCCATCGCCCCATGACGCTGGAGCCAATGCCGCCGAATGAACGGCGCATTATTCACATGACGCTGCGTAATGATGATGAGGTGTATACGGAGAGTACCGGGGAAGGGAAGCGGCGCAAGGTGCGAATTCTACCCAAGACGTGATGCGCGGTAAAGCGTGAAATAAAAAGCAGCGGGGCGGTCATTTTTGACCGCCCCGTTTTGGTTTAGAGCGCTGATTGGCTGATTGTATATGGTTCAGGGATCGGAATTCCCGAACCTCGTCCCTCTATAGATTAACCAGCTTTACTTCGGTAACGGCCGTTATCTTCCCCAACGTATCCAATGCCGATTGAGGCGGGGCGCTGTCCAGATTGATAAACGACAACGCAATGCCGCCCGGTTCATCCCGTCCCATGCGCCATTCGCCGATATTCACATCGTAAGCGGCCAAAATCGTACCGATTTGTCCCATTACGCCAGGCACATCCTTGTTTTTCAGCAGCAGCAGGCTGCCCACTGGCCGCGCGTCTAATTTGTAATCGTCCAACCGAATGATGCCCGGCGCGCCATCGCTAAACAACGCCCCGGCAGCCAGGCGGCTCCATCCATCGCCGATGACCCGGCAAGAGATGGTGTTGGGATAATTTTTGGAAACAGGACTCTGGCCGGTGGTTTGAGTGATTGTAATACCTTTTTGGTCGGCGACGACGGGGGCGCTGATGTAGTTGAGCGGCTCTGGATGGGAGTCGCTCAACAGGCCGATGAGCAGCCCGGCGGCAATGGCGCGTACCATGCCTTCCAGCGACTCGCCGTTGACCTCGACTTCAACGGTTTGAATTGGCCCTTCTGCCAATCCGGCTTGCAATTTACCGAGTTTTTCAGCCAGGGTGATATACGGCCGTACCGCTTGAAAATCTAATCCCGCTTGAAATGGCATATTGAGCGCATTGCGAAAATCGGTTTGGCGCAGGGCGTCTACGACTTGGTCTACCATTTGCCTGGCTACATTGCGCTGCGCTTCAACTGTGCTGGCTCCCAGGTGGGGGGTGTGCAGCACGTTGGGCAGGCCGATGAGCGGATTGTTGACGGGCGGTTCCTGACTGTACACATCAATGGCGGCCGTCTTGACCTTGCCGCTTTTGAGCGCATCGGCCAGAGCCGCTTCGTCAACCAGCTTACCCCGCGCCACGTTGACCAGGATGACGCCATCTTTCATTTGATTTAAGGCGTTGGCGTTGATCATGCGGGTGGTTTCGGGGGTAACGGCCGTGTGCAGCGTAATAATGTGCGCTTCCGGCAGCAAATCCTCCAAATCCACCAGCGTCACACCCATTTCCCGGCCCACTTCTTCAGAGACGAAGGGGTCGTAAGCGATGACCTCCATGCCAAATGCCAGCGCCCGTTCGGCAACAAGCCGTCCAATCCGGCCAAAGCCCACGATGCCCAACGTTTTGCCAAACAGTTCCGTCCCCACAAACTGCGACCGTTTCCATTCACCCGCCAGCAGGGAGGCGTGGGCGGAGGCGGTGTGGCGGCTGGCGGCCAGCATCAAAGCCATTGTTTGCTCGGCCGTAGCCACGCTGTTGGCCCCCGGTGTGTTCATGACGATGACGCCGCGCAGGGTGGCGGCGGGGATGTCAATGTTGTCTACGCCAATGCCGGCCCGGCCCACCACTTTCAGCTTGTTGGCGGCGGCTAGAATATCGGCCGTCACTTGTGTGCCGCTGCGAATGATGAGCGCATCGTAATTGGGAATGATGGTGATGAGTTCGTCTTCGCTCAATCCCGTTTTCATGTTGTAGCTGACATCTTCGATGTCATCGAGCCGATCCAGCCCGGCTTTGCCTAATTTGTCAGAAATAAGTATGCGATACATGGTGTGTCCTCGTAGTTTGTTTGAATTAGAGCGAGAGCTAGAGCTAGAGGAAGAAGCGCTTCTCCTCTAGCTCTACCCTCTATCTTTCTGGTCCACCGCCTGGATGGACGCTAAATTCATTGTTTTCGGCGGCAACGGCCGTTTCCGGTTTCGCCGCCAGTAACTCATCAAAAAGCGGGAGTCGTCCTGTTTGCACAGCATTCTCGGCATATAAAAACATCGCTGCTGACCACGCTTGCTGCGCGTAGCCCATTGGCTGCCCGCTCTCGCCGTGCATCCACTCATTAAACTCCCAATCCGCTTCCAGCCCCTGCCGATTGGCTTCCGCCAGCGACAGCAGCAACCGCTCCGCCTCCGCCTGCCAGCCGTACCGAACCAACGCCGCTGCATGAAAGCCGCCAATCATCGGCCAGACGCCGCCATTGTGGTACTGGTGGGGCAAATTCAGCGTGCGGCTGCGGTAATAACTGCGCCAATTCGGTTCGCCGGGGTAGATGGGCGGATGGATTGCCTTTGTAGGATACGGATCGGTCATGCCCACCTGCCGCATGTAGCGCAAAATATGCCCGGAGCGATGTCCGTCAGCTACGCCCGTCAAAATCGCCAGCAAATTACCCAGGCTGTCGCACCAATCGCCATACTCGCGGAACGCCACCCAGGGCAGGTAGTAGGGGCGGCTGGAAATGGTGCCGATGTTGTGATACAGCATGAACCATTCCAGACGCATCGCTTTCAACTTTTCCAAATGTTCGGCAAAATGGTCGGCCACCCAGCAGCGGTCAATCCACAGCAGCAGATTAAGCCGTTCATGAATGCCCGCCGCATCTACGACCATACGGTGCGGGCAGGCGTCGCCGGGCAAATGGCGGCACAGTTCCTGGTGAGCCAACGTCGCCGCATAGTACAACACGTTATCGTACAGCGTGTTGTAGCGTACGGCTAACAAATCCATCCAGTTGCCCGCTTCCGGGATTTCCAGCAGGCCGCATTCATTCATGTCCTGGTATTCCAGCCAGATGAGGGCTTTATTTATGCTGTCCCAGTGACGGAGGAGGAAGTCGGAATCGGCCGTTTGGGTGAAGTGCAGGTAATGACCCAGGATGTACCACAGATTGGCGTCGGCAGCGCCGGCGTTTTCGGTGCTGACATAGCCGGTTTCAGGGTGAACGTTGAGCTGGATGAGGCCCAGCGGCGATTGATAGGCGCTCATGGTTTCCAGACTGGCGCGTCCTGCTGTCAAAAGCGTCTCATCGCCGCTGGCAACGGCGCCCAGGAAGGTGATCATGCTGTCCCGCGCCCAAATTTGCGGGTATCCGCCATCCATACCCGACGCGCGAAAGCCAACGGCCGTTGCACAGCGGCGCAAAATGGCAGTGGCTTTATCATGGGCGGTTTGGAGCAAGGTAGACATGATCGTGAGTTGGTATTGTACCAAACCCCGCATACCGGCAAAGTTACCGATGAATGAAATTCATCGTCTGAGACAAAAAACGCGCTGAAGCGCGTTGAAAGGCGGCCATTTTAGTGCGCTTTAGCGTACTTCTTGTGGCAGACGACGGTTTTTAACCGTCGGCACGGTTTTAACCGTCGGCAATAGGCAAAAATTGGAATATGCCATCGCCCTGGAGTCCCTCGTCCCTTGATTGACCCTATTTTGACACTCTGTTATAATCATTTTAAAAGAGCTGGGTTTCGTCCGCCTCTAATGACGCAAAATAACCCATTCAGCCTTCAGCCTTCATCCTTCAGCCTTTGATTTTTATGCTCAAATTTTTGGTTCGGCGCGCATTTTTCATCATTTTGGTTAGCATCTTCATCGTCTTCTTCATCTTTTTGGGGATGGGGATGGCGCGGAATTCTGATTTGCAGGAGCCGAATTTTGATTTGGTGGCGCATAGTTTAACCGCCTGGACGCGCACCCAAACCTTTTTCGACAACGCGCGCCAGGGAGAATGGGGCAGTTTTCAATCCGATGCGGGCGAAGTGCCGTTGACGGAATTTGTGCGCGAGGCGTATGTCAACAGCATGGGCTTGCTGTTGACAGCGCTGGCCGGTTCGGTGATTGTCGGCCTCATATTGGGCAGTGCGGCCGCTTTGTCCAAACGCAGTTCTCTTTCGCTGCTCACCATCACCGTTTTAGGGATTTCGGCTCCCTCTTTCTTTGCCGCGCTGCTATTGCAGCAAGGGGCTATTCGCTACCAGGATGCGTTCCAGCAGCGATTGGTGAGTGTGGCCGGGTTTGGCTGGGATGTGGAACATATGCTGCTGCCGGTGTTGGTGCTGGCGGCACGGCCGTTAGCCTACCTCACCCGTTCTGCCTTTATTTCCCTGGACCATGTCATGCGGCAAGATTACATCCGCACCGCCGCCGCCAAAGGACTGCGCCGCAGCGGGATTGTGTTGATTCATGCCTTCAAAAATGTGTCAGTGCCAATGTTTACGGCCGTTTCCGTTTCCCTCCGCTTCTCCCTCTCATCCCTGCCCGTCGTCGAATTCTTCTTTGCCTGGCCGGGAATGGGATTACGGTTGATTGAAGCCATAAACGGCCGTCAAGCCCAAGTCGTCGCTGCCCTGGCCTTCATCATGGGCCTTACCTTTTTAATTGTCAACCTGGTTTTAGACTTGATTTACCGCCTCATTGACCCGCGACTGAGAACTGAAGAATAATGAATTGTGAATTGTGAATTGCGAATTGTGAATGAATCAGCGCTTCACAATTCACAATTCATCATTCACAATTCACAATTTTCCAACTATGAATCTAAAACACGCCCTCTCCCGCATCCTCAACCCCCGTTCCCGGCTGGACAAACTCCCCGGTTTTGCCGACGCGCTGGAAGAAGGGCAGGCGCCCGGCGGCGCGATTAGCGGCGTGCGGCTGCGCGATGTATTTGGCAACGTCCCCTTGATGATGGGGCTGTTCATCGTCCTGGGATTGCTGGCGTTGGTGTTATACGGCCCCGTATGGGCGCCCCAAAACCCCTATCTGGCCGGACAGCACATCGTCCCCCACATGGATTGGGAAACCCGCGAATTCATCCGCCCGCCGCTGGATCCATCCCCCGAATACCCGCTGGGAACCGACCAATGGGGCGCGGACATCCTCTCCATGCTCATGCACGGCGCGCGCAACACCCTCGTTGCTTGCGCCTTCATCACCATGATGCGCGTTTTGCTGGGGCTAACGTTAGGCGCGATAGCCGGTTGGAACGAAGGCGGCGGCATAGACCGTTTCATCATGGGCGTCATCGGCGCCATCGCTTCCCTGCCCCTACTCATCAGCACGATCATTTTGATTTACGCCCTCGACATTCGGCGTGGGCTGCTTGTCTTCATCATCGCCCTCTCCATTATCGGCTGGACGGAAATCGCCCAGTACATTCGCAGTGAATTCCTGGTTTTACGCAAAATGCCCTACATCGAAGGGGCGCGGGCAACGGGTTTGAACGGCCTGCAAATTGCCGTGCGCCATATTTTGCCCAATGTGCTGCCCCAACTGCTGGTCATCACCTTTTTGGAGATGGGCGCGGTGTTGATGCTGTTGGGCGAATTAGGCTTTGTCGGCGTCTACATCGGCGGAGGCAGCCGGATTGATTTGTCGGAACCGCTCGGCCCAACCAATATCGTCACCCTGGCCGATGTACCCGAATGGGGCGCGATGATTGCCGATGGTTTCCGTTGGCTGCGTTCCAAACCGTTCATCGTTTTTCCACCCGCTGTCGCCTTTTTCATCTCCGTTTTGGGCTTTAACTCGCTGGGTGAAGGGCTGCGCCGCCTCATCGAAAAACGGATGGTCAGCACGGCTTTCTTGCTGCGAAAACGGATGTTGGTTGTTATTGGCGGTCTTACCGCTGCCGTCATCTTCATCATGAACAACACCGGCGCCGCGCCCTGGTTCGCCAAAGTGGCCCAGGCGTATGACGGGGGACGGGTATACGAGCATGTCGTCGCCCTCACCGAGATGGAAGGGCGCGGTCAAGGCCAACCGGGCGGCGCAGAAGCGGCTGACTACATCGTCAAAAAATTTGAAGAGTACGGGTTGGAACCGGGCTGGCGGCTCGGCAGCTACAATTACCCTGTCGAAACGACGCTGGTACGGCCGTTAACGCAGCCGGAATTGAGTTTACTGGATGCAGACGGCAATGTGGTCGAATCCTTCCGGCATCAGTTGGATTTTGGCTACATGATTGAAGGGCATGGCGGCAGCGGCGCGGTGACAGCCCCACTGACGTTGGTGGGGTTCAAACCGGGGCAGCCGGATGAGTGGGACAGCTACATCGGCCTGGATTTGCGCGGCAAAATAGCGCTGTTGGTGCGCGGCAACGCCCCGCCCGATTTCCCAACGGAGGCGCTCATTCGCGGCGCGGCGGGCGTGTTGTGGGTGACGGGCGACGGCCGTGACGATGTCGCCTCCCAAATTGCCAACCCCGGCGGCGAATCGCTCCGTTCGCCCACGCTGCCGATTTTCAGGATACGGCCGTCTATCGCCCAAACCATCCTCCAAAACCAAACCCTCACCCAAATTTTTGCCGAAGAGCTGCCCCGAACCGACAATTGGTTCACACGCGATTTAGACGCCTCCGTCCGCATGGTGGTGGAACTGGGCCAGCCGGTAGAAACCGAAATTCCCAACATCGTCGGTTACATTCCCGGCAGCGATTTGGAACTGGGTAACGAAATGGTCATTTTATTCGCCCGCTACGATGGCTTGGGCATTGATCCGGACGGGACGGTGTATCCGGGGGCCAACCATAATGCGTCGGGAACGGCCGTTCTCCTCGAATTGGCAAACTTATGGCACGAACAAGGGCTGGATTCCCGCCGCACCACCATGTTCGTCGCCTGGGGCGGCGCCGGGCTGGACGATGACAGCGCCCGCCATTGGCTGGAAGACGCCTTCAACTTCCGCCACCTCCGTACGAAAGGCACGCGCGCCAACGTCGGGCCGTCCATCCTCATCCAGCTTGATTACGTCGGCGCCGGCGGCGATACGCTGCTCATCCATCCCGATTCCAGCGCTAAATTAGCCGATTTATTCGAGGAAGCCAGCCAGGAAACGGAACTCATCGTTCAGCGCCGGGCCGACACCGCCGAATTCAGCAGCGACATCATCACCCGCCGCCTGCCGTTGGTCATATCGCTCAAATGGGCCGGTTCCGACGTGCTGCCCGACGAAGATGTGCTGGAAAACATTGACCCCGCCAAACTACAAATCTTCGGCGAAACATTGGCGCTGACCCTAACCCGGTTGGCGCGGGAGACGAGTTATTAAAAAGGCGGCAAAGTTGCAAGGTTGCAGAGTGATACAGTCACTTTGCAACCTTGCAACTCTGCCACTTTGCAACTTTGCATCATGACCAAACAACTAGCCAAACCCATCCCCGCCCGCGAGCGCATCCACTTTGTGGACATCTTACGCGGTTTTGCCTTGCTGGGCGTCTTCCTCTTCAACATGTACGGCTTTGGCGGCGACGATTTCAGCATGACCGCCTGGACGGGCTGGCTTAACCGCGCCCTGGTTTTGCTGCGCGACTTTTTGATTCAGGCCAAATTCTATTCGCTCTTTTCCTTCCTGTTTGGCTGGGGGATGTCCATCCACCTGCTGCGGGCTGAGGAACGGGGCGGCAAATTCCTGTCCATCTACCTGCGCCGCATCGCGCTTTTGCTGCTCATCGGGCTGTTTCATGGCGTTTTTATTTGGGATGGGGATATTTTGACTGTTTATGCACTGCTGGCCTTTGTTTTGCTGCTGTTCCGCAAACGGTCAGAGCGATTTTTACTGATTTCGGCCGTTCTCTTTCTCGCCTTCTCTATTTTCATCACCTTGCCCTACGCCTGGATTGATGCCATTCGGATTTGGTACCGGGAGCAAACGGCCGTTTTCCACTGGACAAATCTCGGTCAAGTCTCCTACGCCACCGGAACCTACGCCCAAATCCTGCCCGACCGCGCCCAAAGCTTCATCGGACGCAACGCCGACGGCCTCATTTACTTCTTCGGTAATGTTCTCTCCATGTTTTTGTTGGGTTTGTATGTGGGCAAACGCCGCATCTTCCAAAACATCGAAACCCATCGCTCCTTGCTGCGCCGTGTGATGTGGAGCGGATTACTCATTGGCGTCTTGTTCAATGGGATGTTCGTCCTCAACAGCTATTGGGGCCAGACGGGGCAGCGTCCCGATTGGTATCCGGTTAATTTTGGCTGGACAATTCACACCGGAACCCGCACCATCGGCGCACCGGCGTTGATGTTGTTTTATGTGACCGCCATTATTCTCGTAACGCAATTTGGCAAATTGCGCGGAAATGATTTGCCAAATCGTTTTACGGCATTAGGCCCGGTGGGGCGGATGGCGTTGAGCAATTATTTAGCCCAATCCATCCTCGGTACGCTGATTTTTAATGGCTACGGGCTGGGGCTGTACGGCCGTACCTCCCCCACCTTCTACCTCATCCTCGTCATCCTCATCTTTGCCGCCCAAATTCGGTTCAGCGCCTGGTGGCTGGAACGGTTCCAGTTTGGCCCCGCCGAGTGGGTGTGGCGGTCGCTCACTTACGGCCGTCGCCAACCCCTCCGCCGCGGCCAGACATTAGCCGATGTACGGCCGTTTTCCTGGCAGCAGCGTCTCGGTCTGGTCGCGGTCGTTTTGGGCGTGATGGGCGTCTACGGCTGGCGCAGCTTCCGCCCCGAAGAATCCCCCGCCGAGATTTTGACCGTCATCGCCGATGACAAAGAGGTGCAAGCCACGCCTACCCCCATCATCCCCACGCTGCCCACCGCCACCCCAGTCGTCCCCACACCCCAGCCCGCCATCATCCCGCCCGCCGTCCAGCCCGCCGCTTACGCCCCCGGCCCTCTCGTCGCCAGCGGCGATTGGGGCGCGTTGGCCGCGTCGTTTGATGTGAACGCCGCCCTGCAAACCATCGAAGAATTGAGCGGCGAACCGTTTAACGGCCGTGCCGCCGGAACCCCAGGCGGCATTGCGGCTGGCAATTTCATTGCTGACCAGTTCGCCCAACTTGGCTTGCAGCCAGCGGGGACAGACGGATTCTTCCAACCCTTCCCCATTCACCAAACCCATCTGGACGGCCGTCCCCGTCTCAGCGTGGAAACGGCCGCCGGCGACCTGATTGACGATTACGTGTTGTACCGGGATTTCGCCCCCGCCGTACGCGCCTACATGGGCGCGGGCGAGGCCGAGGGCGAGGTTGTTTGGGCTAATAACTGTGCCCACGATGACTTTGGCAGCATAAATGTCGTTGGCAAAATCGTCATGTGTCGCGGCGATTGGCCCAGCGCCAACGTGGGGCGTAACGCGCTGGAACATGGCGCGGCGGCGCTGCTGCTTTTGGCCGGGCCGGACGGCCGCGCCCTCGATTTCGCCCCCGTTTATGACGACGTGTGGGTTCCCGACACGCTCGCCATCCCCACCTTCCGCATCTCGACGGCCGTTGCCGAAGATTTGCTGCAAGGCAGCGGCCTCACCGTTGCCGATTTGACCATCAATTTCACCGCCTTCCCGCTGGCAGGCCGCATTCGGCTGGCGGTTGGCGCGGCTGCCTGCCCGGACTGCGCGGCGCGGAATGTGTTGGGCGTCTTGCCGGGGCGTAACCCTGAATTGGCCGATGAAATTGTCATCATCAGCGCCCATTACGACCATTTTGGCCAGGCCCCCGACGGCACAACCTGGCCCGGAGCCAACGATAACGCTTCCGGCGTGGCCGCCATGCTGGAAATTGCCCGCAGTTGGCAGGCAGCGGGCTTTGTTCCCCAGCGTACTGTCCTCTTTGCCGCCTGGGACGCGGAGGAGATTGGGCTGCTTGGTTCGCGTTATTTTGTCGCCAATTCGCGCTACCCGCTGGATAAAATCGTCGGCGTCATCAATTTGGACATGGTAGGCGCGGGTGAAGAGACGCTTTACATTGACGGCGGCGGTTTGCAGGAACAGATGACGGCCGTTGCCGCTACAATGGGCATCACCACAACCTTGTCCGACATCGGTCGCAGCGACCATGAGCCATTTTTACAGGCGGGGATTCCGGCCAGTTTGCTCACCTGGTTTGGCGATGGCGAGGTTCCTTCCTACCATCGCCCTATTGATACGCCGGATGTGATTGAGCCGGACAAATTGACGGCCGTCGGCCAAATTGCCGGCATCACGGCCTTGAATCTGGCCGATGCAGAGCCGCAAATTACCGACTTGCTCGCCCGCCGCGCCGCAGCCATCGTCGCTAACGATTTGACCGCCTTTTTGGCAACTTCCCAACCGGCCCGGCGCAGCGGCGACCGGGTCTGGTTTGCCGATGTGGCCGCTTTTGCGCCCATTTCGGCGACGATGACGGCCGATCACGTGCGCTTGTTGGGGGATACGGCCGTTGCCGACACCCAACTCAATCTCATCTACCTGGAAACCGAGGGGGACGCGGTCATCACCCGTACCCTCTCCGTGCCGCTGCCGGCCCGCTTCCAGTCGGGAGCGGATGGCTGGCAGTGGGACGGCGCTTATCTGGCCGTCGCTGAACGGGGCGAGAATGACGCCTTCACCATTCGCTACCCTGCCGATGCCGCCCCTGAAGCGACAGCCGGGGCCGCTCTCTTTGTGACGGAGCGCTATTCGACAACAGCTTCCTTGCTAAACTTGCCCGCTGACTCCAACGCGCAGCTCATTTTGTACCCCACCGCCGACGCCCTTCGCGCCGATACGGCGCTTTCCCTGCCTCAAGGTACAAATTTGTGGGTGGGGCCGGGCCTGGTCAAGCTGGTGTACTCCGGCCCAATCACCAGCCATCAGCAGCTCACTACCAGCCTGACCCAACTCCTTTTGGCCGACGCGGGGATGACTGAAACGAGCGCGCCCTGGCTCTGGCATGGTTTAGCCGATGTCATTGCCGCCGAATCGAACCCGGAAGCTATCCAGCGTGTCCATTTGCCCGTCTTGGTCGGTACCTTTGCCGCCGATGAATTTGTTCACAGCCAGTCCACCGATTGGGCCGCCGTAGATTATTTGCAGCGGCAGGTGGGCTGGGAAGGATTGGGCCAGTTCATTGTGGCGGCGGGGCGAAACGGGCTGGATGCGGCTTTGCAAACGGCGTTGAATATGAATGCGGTCCAATTTGAGGCGGCCTGGCGGACGGATTGGGAAAACAGGTTGGCGGAAGCGGAAACGGCCGTTGCCGCCGTCCTGGAAGCGCGTACAAATGCCGTTTTGGCCCAAAACCGCGCCGCCTTTTTAGCCACAGTTGACCCTGCGCCGCCGCTCATTTACGCGGAGGAAAGCGATTGGTTTGACAATTTGGGGAGCACGCCGCCCATCAGTTATACGTTGACGGGGAAACCGCTGGTTTTCTATGAAGACGGCCACTTCGGCGGGCTTAGTGCAGGCAGTATTCTTGCCAACATTACGCAGGTGTACGAACCGGCAAGCGGGCGCGGCGGCACAATTCAGCGCGAAATCCTCTTTGTCCCTGGCGAAAACGGCCTGCGTTGGGCCGGGCCGCCGGCGGAAACGCTCGTTGGCGATTTTGTGACCGTCGTTTACCCGCCGGGACAACTGGCAGCCGCCCAACAATTCCTCGCCCTCGCCGACGACTTGCTGCCCCAGCTCCCCGACTACCTGACCACCCAACTACAAGACCATCTGACTATCCGGCTGCCCGACCACCCGACTACCCGACTGCCAGACTGGTTAACGCGGCGGCAGTTGGAACGGTTGGGGGTGACGGATGAATGGCTGCTGACGGGAACGGCCGTTTACCTGGCCGCCAAACTGGATGATCAAATCGAACAAGACGCCGCCGCCGGGCTGCATGATTTGTGGCTGGGTGTGAAAAACAATCGCGTTGGCAGCGCTGCCGACATCCCCGACGTTTTAGCTAGTGGCAGCGATAACCAGCGCGCCATCGCGGCTACGCAAGCCTGGGACACGATTCGCTATCTGGCATTGACTTATGGCGACGCGGCGTTGGAGCGGCTGCTGCGGGCGCAGGCGGGCGGTCAACCCATCGAGGCGGCGCTGCAAACAAGCCTCAACCAATCCGTTGCCGAGTTTGACGCCGCCTGGGCCGAATCGCTGCGCCAAAACCATGCGCCGCCGGAATGGATTGAGATTGCCAATGCTTTTGACGCTGAGTCGGCAATGCAGCGCATTGCCGCGTTAACCGCGCCGGAAATGGCGGGACGGCAAGCCGGGTCGCCGGGCGCGGCGATGGCCGCCGCCATCATCGCCGACCAGTTTGCCGCCTACGGGCTGGAACCGGTTCCCATCGGCCTGACGGGGACGATTACGAATCCCGAATTGAGTTATTTCCAGCCGTTTACGATTGAATATGCAGCGTTGACGGCCGTTCCCCGGCTAAGTTTTGGGGATACGGAGGATCGCGGAGAGGAATTTGAGTATCGGCGCGATTTTATGGTTCTGCTGGACGAAATCCCCGGCGGCGGTTTGGCTGAGGGGCAGTTGGTGTTTGTACGCGATGGCGCGTACATGGGGATGGATTTGAGCGGCAAAATCGTCATTCGGATACCGGAGGCCGGCGCTTTTGACGAGATGACGGCGGCGATGGAACATGGCGCGGCGGGCCTCATCCTGGTGGGCGAATCGGATTATGAGAAGGATTTTCAGCGGAAACGGCCGTTGCCCGCCGCCTTCCCCGATGAACCGACTATCCCCACGCTGCTGCTGACCCAAATTGGCCTGGAACGGCTGCTGGGAATGACCGGCATGACGCGAGCCGATTTGAATGCGCTGCCCGCCGCCCTGCCGCTGGATTTGCGGGTACGTGTAGATGTGCCGTTGAGCCAGCCGGAAGTTGTGGAAACGGCTAATGTTCTCGGCTACTTGCCCGGCAGCGACCCTGCTTTGCGCGATGAGACCATCATCATCAGCGCCCATTATGACCATGTGGGCGACGACCCTGGCGGACGGTCGTACTCCGGGGCAAACGATAACGCCAGCGGCGTCGCGCTTATGTTGGAGATGGCGCGGTTATGGCAGGAAACCGGCTACCGGCCATCCCGCAGCGTCTTGTTTGCCGCCTGGGGCGCGCAAGAACCGGGTGAGATTGGCTCCAGCTACTACATTTCGCATCCCGTCGTTTCGCTGACGAATACGGTTGGCGTGGTTGTGTTGGATGGCGTGGGCGGCGGTTCAGGCCACCGGCTGATGGCGCAGGGGGATTGGCAGCGGGACGGGCTGTTGTTGTTTGGGGTGGAGCAGGCGGATGAGATGTTGGACGGCCGTCTCCGCACCAATCTGCCCGCCGACCAAAGCGATGACACGCCCTTCCGCGCCGCCGGCCTGCCGACCATGCTTCTCACCTGGACTGAGGCCAGCGAGGAAAACTGGCCCGACTCGCTTGCGGATGAGGTTGATGTGGATATTTTGGGGGTAAACGGCCGTATGGCGGCGCTGGCCGTCATGACCATTGCGCGATAATCTAGCAACTTGTCGGAGGAAGAATAATGGGATTTCACGGATAAACACGGATTTTTTAACGTTTTTAGCCTGAAAATCCGTGTTTATCTGTGTTAATCCGTGTCCTGTCAAGGTTTTCAAGACTTTTTCGACAGCCTGCTAGCTCTTTGGGATTTCATGGGGTTTTGCGTGAAACGTGAAAAATGAAACGTGATGCTCCTCTGGTCACGTTTCACGTTTCACGTTTCACGCCGCGATTACCCCGCAAATTCCCAAAGAGCCTTCTTCAAATTAGATTGTGTTCGTGGGCGTAAAGGGCGGCCTGGGTGCGGTCGCGCAGGCCGAGGCGGTTGAGGATGCTGGAAACGTGGTTCTTCACTGTCCCTTCGCTGACGACGAGTTGGGCGGCGATTTCTTTGTTGGTGGCCCCGGTGGCGATGAGGCGCAAAACGTCCAGTTCGCGCTCGGTGAGGTCGTGTTCAATCGCTTTTGGCGGCGGCGGCGCGGTTTTGGGCGTTCCCCGGCCCAATGCCCCCACCAATTTCCCGGCGACGGATGGGTCTAGCTGGTAAATCCCGGCGTGCGTCAGCCGCACTGCCTGGGCTAAATCTTCGGCGGGGATGTCTTTGAGCAGGTAGCCGCTGGCCCCGGCTTGCAGCGCTTTGACGATGTATTCCTCGTCGTCGAAGGTGGTGAGCATGAGGACTTGGGTGTCGGGCAGTTGGCGGCGGATAACGGCCGTTGCCGCTACCCCATCCAGCGCCGGCATACGCACATCCATCAACACCACGTCAGGGCGGTATTTCTGGGCCAGTTCGATGGCTTGTTGGCCGTTAACGGCCGTGCCCACCACCTCAATCCCCTCTTGAATCGCCAGCAAAGAAGCGATCCCTTCCCGGATGAGTCGTTGGTCGTCTACGATTAGAACCGTTATGTTAGTCATGAATTAGAGACTGGAGATTGGAGATTGGAGATTGAGATTTTTAGTCTCCGATCTCCAATCTCCAGTCTCCAATTATTTAGGTCTTTTCGGTACGGTTACAAACAGCCGCGTGCCTTCTTCGGCGTTGCTCGTCAGCTTCATCTCGCCCTGCACCAGTTCCAGGCGCTCGCGGATGCCCTGCAGGCCAAACGTTTCGTGCGGCGCGGCCATCCATTCCGCCACCATGTCGGTGTCGAACCCCTGTCCGTCGTCGCGCAGGCAAAGGTTGGCTTCCGTTTCGCCCAATTGTACCTCAACCGCCACCCGGCTGGCCTGGGCGTGTTTGTGGATGTTGGTAAGCCCTTCCTGGGCGGCGCGGTAGAGGGCCATGAGGGCCGGGCGGGTGTAGCCGGCTTCGCTGCCGCTGATGGTGAGGTTGATGTTGAAACGGCCGTCGTCCATCCCCTTCACCAACTGCTGCAAAGATTGCCTGAGCGAGAACCGTTCCCCTTCGCTGCGCAACGCGCCCACCGAGCGGCGTACATCTTGCAGCGCTTCGCCAGCCGCCTGCTTGGCGTCGCGGATGGCTTGTTCCGCTTCGGCGGGGCTGCGATTGCGGTAGGCGAGGGCTTTTTCCAGTTGGATGTTGACGGCCGTTAAGTAATGCCCCAGGCTGTCGTGAATATCCCGCGCCACCCGGTTGCGCTCCTCCGCTGCCGCCAGCTCCGCCACCTGGGCGGCGTACGCTTGCAGCCGTCGGTTTGTCGCTTCTAAATCGGCCAGCAGCCGTTCCATCTCCCGCTTGTTGGCCTCGTCGCGGGCGATGACGCGGGCCATCATCTGCATAAAAATCATCACCACCGTGAAGATGAGCAGGTTGGACATGATGTCTACATTGGCGTACCAGGCGGGGTCCAGCAGCCACAATTTGCCCACAAAAACGCCGAAGTAAAACAGCCCCAGCCAGTTGCTGACGACGGGACCAAAGGAAAAGTAGGCGGCGAAAGGAATGACCGGATAGAGGAAACCGGAGAAGCCGGAGCAGTCGAGCAGGGCGACGATTTCCAGCAAAACCATGCGCGCCAGCAGCAGAACCAGGGCGATTTTGCGGGACGGCCGTGTCTCAAAATGGCTGTGTTCAAAGCGCTCGATGGCCAGCAAGATGAGCAAGATGGCGATGAGGACGGTGGTGTTGCTGAACAGGAAGCGGTTGCGGCATTGGCTGATGAGGTTGAAGTAGATGACGGCCGTAATGATGCCCAAATACATCAA